>JBEPUZ010000023.1:0-28903 GCA_041691275.1 Actinomycetota bacterium
GCCTGGCTCTTGGCGCAGAAGCCATGGATCGTGCCGATCCCCGGCACGACCAAGCTGCACCGGCTTGAAGAAAATATCGCCTCTGCCGACCTCGATTTCACTCCTCAGGATTTGAACGAGATCGAAAAAGCTCTCGCCGGCATCACGATCCAGAACCGGTTCGCGTCGTTCCTCAAGTACCCGGCCCTGCTCGTCATGGTCCCGGCCTTCCTCGAGGACTCGGGGTCACTCGGCGCGATCCTCGCCGCCCGCGTCTCGACCAAGCTCCACCTGGGCACCCTCGGCGAGAGCGGCGCGTCGTGGCGCGCCGCGACCGACGACGTCATGCTCGTGTACCTCTACGCGATCCCGGTGTTCGTCTTTCTCGGACTCTCGTCCACCGTTGTCGCGAGCGTGCTCAACAAGACCGGGCCGGGCATCGTCGACATGCTGGGTGTCAGCCTCATCGCCGGCTTCCTGGCTACGTCCGCATCCGTGGTTGTGGGCTTCTACTCGGCGGTGGCGACCCACCGGTTCGGGCTCGACCCGGACAACCACGCCATCCCCCTCGTGACCTCGAGCCTTGACCTTCTCGGCGCGCTGTCGCTTATCCTGGCCATCGTGATCCTCGGGCTGGCTTAGGGCCCCTCGAGGAGCCGGCTGCGGAGCCGGCGGAATCAATGGACGAACGACCACGAAATCTGAAAGCCATGTTGTCGGAGGCGAAGGACACCTCTGAGCTCATGGTCGATCTCGGGTACGCGTCGCTGTTCTTCGGTGACACGCGGATGGCCGACGAGGTCCACGAGCTCGAGGAGCGCCTGAACCAGCTCGTGCACGAGATGCGCGAGGTCTGTGTGCTCGCGGCGCGCTCCAAGCGCGACGCGGAACAGATGTCGAGCGTTCTGCACGTCGTGTCGGCGATCGAGCGCATGGGCAACGCGGCCGTCGACATCGCCCGGGTGGTCACCCATCACCTCGGCATACCGGCGTCGCTCGTAGCCGATCTGGCCGAGGCCGAAGAGGTGTCGCACCGCGTCCGGATCCGGTCGGAGTCGGCGCTCTCGAACCGGACCCTCGACGACGTCGAGCTCCCGATGGAAGTGGGCATGCGCGTCGTCGCGATCCGGCGGGGCCGCGACTGGCTGATAGATCCCGACGGCGACGAGCACCTTCTTCCCGACGACGTGCTGATCCTCCGGGGCGCGCGCGAAGGCATCGGCGAGGTGCGCGAGCTCGCGGGCGCGCCCGTGTGGCGCTCGGCCGGCGTCGAGGAGGACCCGGCCATCTCCGACCTCGACCGTGCCGTCGACGTGCTGGTCGAGATGAAGAACGTGTCCGAAGCGGCGGTCGGGCTCGCGTACAGCGCGCTGTTGCTGAATGACCAGGGCCTTGCCGCGCAGGTGACCCAACTCGAGGACCGCCTCGACGAGATGCGCGAGCAACTCGAGCTCTGGGTGCTGCGCGCCGGGGCCGAGACCGTCGACCCGTCGGGACTGCGCGGACTCCTGCACCTGGGTGCTGCTTCCGAAGAGGTCGGCGACGCCGCCCAACAGCTCGTGTGGCTGGTCGAGCAGGAAGAGGAGATGCACCCGATCCTCGCCGTCGCGCTCGGCGACGCCGACGAGGTCTTCGTGCAGTACCCGATCGCCCGGGCCAGCGCGCTCGACGGCGCGGTCGTGGCCGGAACCCAGATCGGCGACGACACCGGCTTCCACCTGCTCGCGATCAAGCGGGAAGGCCGATACCTGTACCGGCCGCGGCGGGTGACCTTGGCGGCGGGTGACGAGATCCTCGCGACCGGACCGTGGGAGGGCCGGGCCGTGCTCGCGCAACAGTGCGGGTTCCGACTGTTGGAGGACGACGAAACCGGCACCGTCGAGCTCGTCCCCACGACGGAGGTCGCGCGGTAGCCGGGAAATCGCTAATAGTGCGCGACCGCGAGCGACAACACGAAGGCCGCGACACCCACGAGGACGCCGCCGACGATGCCCAGTTCCGGGTGCCCGGCTTTGCGCGACTGCAACATCGCCTCCGCCACGAGCAGCCCGCCGATCGCGCCACCGATGTGCGCGGCGATCGAGATGTTCGTGAGCAGGAAATAGTCGAGGAACAGGTTGATGACGAGCAGGGGACCGAACCCGGTGTCCCAGAAGCGCACGCCCTGACGCTGCATCACGATCGTCGCCGCCGCGGCGACGCCGAACACACCGCCCGACGCGCCCGCAGAAACCGCGTGCGGGGTCGCGATCAGCGCAGCGGCGGAACCGGCCGCCACCGACGACACGTAGATCAAGCCGAACCGCACCGGCCCTGCACCGGGCTCGAGTATCTGGCCCACGATCCACAACAGGATCATGTTGAAGAAGATGTGGATGAATCCTTCGTGGACGAGCGAGACCGTGAAGACGCGGTACCACTGGCCCTGGTGTACGAGCGGGCCGAACAGGACGAGGTTGTCGGCGGTGTGACCGACGCCGTCGAAGCTCTTGTCGCGCAAGCCGATCACGATGAACGCGGCCACGGTGACGCCGATGATGATCTTCGTCGCCAGCATGTTCTCTTGCCGGGCGAAGACCTGCGCGCGCTGGCGCGGGGTGGGCGCCGAGGCTTTCACGCAGTCGACGCATTGTGAACCGACCGATGCATCGCGCAGGCATTCGGGACACGCGGGCTTGCCGCAGCGCGTGCACCGGCGTCCGGTCTGCCGATCCGGATGCCGGTAGCAGGTGACCGGGGGTGATTCCTGCGTCATAGGACGATTCACGGTACCGGCTTGCGGAGGTCACAACGGCTCACCGGCTCGGGTCGGGCTCGATAGCGTTGCGCGATGAGCGACACCGGTCTCGCGGGCGCCGCCACGACCACCCGCGACGCGGGGTTGAGTGCCGGCGAGGTCACTCAAAGGGTGCGGGCCGGTCAGGTCAACGTTGCCGACCAGCGCACCAGCCGGACGCTGCCGGAGATCCTGCGCGCGAACGTCTTCACCCGGTTCAACGCGATCCTCGGCGCCGCGTTCGTGCTCATCCTCGTGTTCGGCCAGGTGCGCGACGCGCTCTTCGGCTACGTCGTCATCATCAACGCTTTCATCGGGATCATCCAGGAGTGGCGCGCGAAGCACACCCTGGATCGGCTCGCCGTCCTGAACGCACCCCGAGCCCGGGTGGTCCGTGACGGCGAGGCGCAAGAGGTCGCGGTCGTCGACGTGGTGCTTGACGATCTCTGCGATCTCCGGGCCGGCGACCAGGTCCCGGCCGACGGCGTGCTCACGTCGGTCGACGGACTCGAGCTCGACGAGTCGATGCTGACCGGCGAATCCGACCCGGTGATCAAAGGCGAGGGCGACGAGGTGCTGTCGGGAAGCATCGCGGTCGCGGGCCGGGCCCGGTTCCAGGCGACGCGCGTTGGTGGCGACGCCTACGCGCGCAAGATCGCGACCGAGGCCCGTCGGTTCACACTCGTGCAGTCCGAGCTCATGGACGGGATCAACAAGATCCTGCGCTACGTCCAGTGGGCCCTCGTCCCGACCGCGATCCTGCTCGCCTTCAGCCAGTTCCGCGTGCAGGACACGAACCGTGCCGCGATCGAGGGCATCGTCGCCGGCGTCGTCGCCATGGTTCCCGAAGGGCTCGTGCTCCTCACGAGCCTCGCCTTCGGTCTCGCGACGATCACGCTCGCTCGGCGGCAGGTGTTGGTGCAGGAGCTTCCGGCGGTCGAGGGTCTGGCCCGCGTCGACACGATCCTGCTCGACAAGACGGGAACCCTCACCGAGGGAGTGATCCGGTTCGAGGAGCTACACGCACTCGACGCCGACGCGCCGGTCGCCGAAGCCCTCGGCGCGCTGGCTGTCGACGAGAACCGCAACGCCACGATGACCGCGCTGGTCGAAGCCTTCGACGCACCCGAAGGCTGGACCCGCACGGGCTCCACCCCGTTCTCGTCGGGACGCAAGTGGAGCGCGCAGTCCTTCGGCGAACGGGGAACGTGGGTGCTCGGCGCCCCCGAGATGGTGTGGGCGCACGTGCCGGCCGATGATCCGGTCCGGGTCGAGGCCAACCGCCTGGCGGGTGGCGGCCAACGAGTGCTGTTGCTCGCCCGGTCGGATGCAGAGCTGGTCGGGGAGAGCCTGCCCGAGGATCCGACGGCCGCGGCCCTCGTCGTCTTCGAGGAGAAGGTCCGGCCCGACGCGGCGGAGACGCTGCGGTACTTCCGTGAGCAGGACGTGCGCTGCATGGTGATCTCGGGCGACAACCCGAACACGGTCGGGGCCATCGCCCGCCGGGTCGGCGTTCCCGGTGCCGATCGTCCGTACGACGCCCGCGAGCTACCGGACGACGTCGAAGCGCTGAGCTCGGTGCTCGAGGAGTTCTCGGTGTTCGGGCGCGTGTCGCCACAACAAAAACGTGCGATCGTCGGCGCGTTGCACCATCGTGGTCACTACGTGGCGATGACGGGTGACGGTGTGAACGATGCGCTCGCGCTGAAGGACGCCGACATCGGCATCGCGATGGGAAGTGGCGCACCCGCGACCCGCGCGGTCGCGCAGGTGGTGCTGCTCGACGGGCGCTTTGCGAGCATGCCGCGCGTGGTTGCCGAAGGTCGGCGCGTCATCGCGAACGTCGAGCGGGTGGCGAACCTGTTCGTCACGAAGACGTTCTACGCGATGTTGCTCGCCATCGCGGTCGGCATCGCTCGTTGGCCATATCCGTTCCTTCCGCGGCATCTCACGATCGTCAGCAGCTTGACTATCGGTGTTCCCGCGTTCTTCCTCGCGCTCGCGCCGAACCGGCGCCGTTACGTGCCCGGGTTCGTGCGGCGTGTGGTCATGAGCGCGGGTCCCGCGGGCGCGGTGGTGGCGGTCGCGACGTTCGGCGCGTTTGCGGTCGCGCGGCACTACGACGACCTCGAGCTCGCCCGTACCGCGGCGACGATCACCGTCCTGCTCATCGGGCTCTGGGTGCTCAACGTCCTGGCTCGACCCATCACGCCGCCGCGCGCACTGCTCTTCGGGTCGATGGTCGGCGCGTTCTTGGCGATACTCGCGATTCCAGGGCTGCGGGACTGGTTCGACCTGAACTTGCCGAGCGGCCCTTCGATGTGGGCCGCGGGAATCGCGTCCGCGGCGGGTATCGGGGTCTTGGAGCTGGGCTGGCAGGTGCGGGAATGGCGGCTGTCGTCCGCTGATCGAACCCGTCGCTGGGCCTGGCACGGTCAGGCCCGTGTCGACACCTGATCTACGCCCGATCTGGTCAGGCGGAGCGTCTCAGGTGTCGGGTCTCAGCAGTGGAGCGTGCCGGAGTCGGGACGGGCGATCGGGTCGACCGGAGGAGTCGGCGTGGCCGTCTGCGCCGCCCCGTCGCTCGACGGGTGCCCGAAGTCCTCGGTGAGGAACACCGAACCGTCAGCCGAGCAGTGGACACCGACGCCGACCCGGGTGAACCCGGGCGCCAGGATGTTCGTCCGGTGACCGTCCGAGTGCATCCACGCGTCGTGCAGGGAGCCGACGGTGGTGCCGGCGCTCCCGGCCGCGATGTTCTCGCCCACGAAGTTGTACGTCCCGAGCAGATCGCCGATGGAGCTGTGCCGGAAGCCGTTCGCCGCCATGTTGGCGCTCCACGTCGTGGCGTAGTTCGCGAGGCTCTGGTCCCAGGCGAGGGGCGCGATGTGGCGGGCGGACCGCTCGCTGTTGAGGCGGCCGAGGAGGTCGGAGGCCATGACGTCTGTCTTACTCCCGGTCCCGGGCGCGCACTTGGGCGGCGCCGACGACGGTGAGAACGCGTACGTGCGGGCGTCGGCGAAGGCGATCCAATAACCGCGTGCACCCGGCGACATCGCGACCGCGACCGCGGGCGAGCCCGGGCACGCGTTCACGGCCGAACCGTAGAACGGGCTGTTGGCTCCGAAGCGGAAGAGCCCACCGTCGGCGGCGACCATCGTGTACCCGCCGCCGTCGGGCGCACGCGCCATTCCGGTGATGGGTTGGTTGAGCTGGATCGACCCGGTCGAACCGAAGAACGGGGCGTTGAAGGCGAAGATGCCGCCGTCGCTGGCGACGAGCCAGTAGCCGAGACCGTTCGGCGTCGACGCCATTCCCGTGATCGGTTGGTTGATGTGCATGCCGCCGGTCGAGCCTGCGAACGGAGCGTTGAAGGCGAAGATGCCGCCGTCGCTGGCGACGAGCCAGTAGCCGCGGCCGTTGGGAGTTGCAGCCATGCCCACGATCGGGAGGTTGAGCGCGTGTCCACCCATCGATCCGTGAAACGCCGCGTCGCCGAAGCTGAACACTGCGCCCCGGCGATCGGTGAGCCAGTAGCCGTGACCGGTGCGCGTCGACGCGATCGCGACGATCGTGTCGTGCGAGATCCCGACCGCGGATCCGTAGTAGTGCGCGTCGCCTGCGGTGAGCACTCCGCCGTCGGCGGCCGCGCGCCAGTAGCCGTTGCCGCTCGGTGTTGCTGCGAGCCCGACGACCGGCGCCGCGAGCGCCGACACCGTCGACTGCACCGCGACGTTCGTCGCCTGCGCCGGCGGTGCTGCCACGATTCCCGTGACGGCCGCGGTACCGGCGACCAAGGCGGCAGTGAGGCTGATGGCGGAAGCACGAAAGGGGCGCGCGGCTAAGGGGTTAAGCCGCGCGTCGCCTCGAGCTCGCTTCATGTGGATCTCCCCGTACTGCCGCCCGTGCCTCTGTTCCTCCCGTCAATTCGGCACGTTTCGTCGCTCAATTGAGGGGATTCGGGCCGGCGCCCCCCGCCGTCGAGGGGTGTTCGGGTCGTCGGGGGTCGAATCGACCACCGCTTGTGCGTTAGTGATGCGTGGTGGTGGGAGTGGGGTTTGGGCTGGTGGTGACGGGTGCATGGCCGACCGTCGTCGTCGTCGTCTGCCCCGGCGGAACGGTCGGCGTCGTCGCCCCATTTCCGACGAGGACCGTGTTCTGCAGCATCGGGTAGTGCACCTGGTAGTGCGTCTGTACCGGCGGTTTGCCCGGTTGGGTGATCAGACGGTCGAATTCCACGTCGTAGCCCGTCTCACCGCTCGCGATGGTGTCGTGCTCGCCCGCCAACAGCTTCGGGCAGGAGTTGTTCGGATCGTCTGTCGGTTTTGCAGCCGGACACGGGATCAGGCGATCGGTGATCGGCTCGGTCCGCAGGATCTTGCGGTTGGTCTCCGTCGCCACCCGCCCGTCCGTGTTCCCGTAGAACGTGACCGTGATCGCGGTGTTGCTGTAGGTCGTGCGGATCAGTACGCCGTGCTTCGAGTCGTTCCGGAATTTCAGGTCGACGTACGGCCACACGATCGTGGCTTCTCGGCCCAGGGGATAGCGCGACACGTAATAGTGGTGCGGCGAGTGGTCGACGTCGACGTACCCGCCGAAGAACACCGCGTTGAACAGCGTGGTCGTCAGCTGGCTGATGCCGCCGCCGTAGTCCTGGCCGAAGCCGTCCTCGACCTCGATCGGCGCTTCGACGTATCCCTTTGCGGCGGTGCGCTGGCCGAGTTTGGCGTTGAGGGAGAACGTCTCCCCGGGGACGACGACCGTGTTGTTGAGCGTGTCGGCCGCGAGATGGATGTTGTGCACTCGCGGTTCACCCGAGAGATAGTTCGTCGTGAACGACGACACCTGGTACGTGATGTCGAGCGCAGTCGCCCACTTCGTATCGTGGGCGGGATGTTCGACGGTGATGGTTGCGGTGATCGAACGCAGGTTGCGCAGGATCGCGTTGCCGACCGCGACGAGATCGAGCTGGCGACCGTCGCGTGACGGTACGACCGTGACCGCGTTGGGGTTGCTGATGTTCCACGTCGCGTCGATCGGCGGTTGTTCCACTGCGCCGAACGCGGGACCGAGCACGAAGCGGAGCTTTTCCGGGTCGATCGTCAGGTCGAGGGAATGGCGGTTCGTCGACGTTCCGAGCGTCGGCGCGATCTGCGCGGGCGTCATCGTCGCCCGCGTGGTGCGGGCCACGACGACGAAATTTCCCGTCAAGAGGGTCCGAGCACGCGTGAGCGCGGCCGTGACGGCCTCTTGCCCGATCTGCGGGTTCACGGTTCCGATAGGCAGCGCGAGGTCGGTGCGGGTCGTGCCCGCCAGCATCGCCCGCAGACTCTGCTCGGCCTCGTCTCGCAGCATGCCTCGGCCGGAGTGGGGCTGGATCGGAACGACCGTCGTCCCCTGGAATCGCAGGTTTCCCTCGACGAGCCCTTTCTGCAGGGCATTCGTCCAACCGTCGAGCAGGCCCTCGAACCGGGCTTCGTCGTAGTGCACGACCAGCTGCACGTCGTCGGATCGGAACCGGCGCATGACGGTGTCGGCCACCAGGTTCAGCGGGTTCGAATGCCGCCCCGCGTCTTCGACGGCGCGCATCGTTGCGTCCGTGTCGACCGAGAACCCGATCAGGCTCGGATCCACCACGAACGTCTCCGTGCCCGCGTGCGCCCGGATGGTCTCGCTGTCCAGCTGCTTCTTCAATTGGTCGATCGACGCACGGATCTCTGCGTCGGGCTGCGCCCCGACCTGCGTGCCGTTCATACGCACGCCGGGCAGCGCCGAGCCCGAGTAGTAGTGATGCTCGACGACCGACGCGACGACGAGCAGCACGCCCAGCCCGACAACGACCGCGGCGACGACGAGCAGGATGCGCAGCATCTTCGAGCCGCCGAGGGCGCGTCGGGAGCCAACGACTGCCGCTGCCTCCGTCATCGGGCGGAAGGCTACCGAAGAGGGGAGAATGGCTGTATGCGCGAAGAACTTCGCACTCGACTCGTTTTGCTCGGTGCGTCTGAAGAAGACATCGAGCGCGCGGAGGCACAGGGATGGCTGCCGCTGCTTGCGTTCGAACGCATGTTGTTGCCCGGTACTCGGCGCTACGACCTGGCCGCGCTCGTCGCCGCGGCCGGTATCGACGAGGATCTCGCGCGCGGACTGTGGCGGGCCATCGGGTTCCCGGATGTTCCTGCCGGTCTCCCGGTGTTCACCGACCGCGACGTCGAAGCCGCACGCCTCGCGTTCGCACAGGCACCTGCGCGCGACGTGGAACAAGGCACGCTGTTGCAACAGGTACGGGTGATCAGCGGTGCGTTGGCGCGCGTCGCGTCGGTCGAAGCTGCGGGCTTCACCGATTCGGTGGCGCAGATGAAGTTGGACGGAGTCTCCGACGAGGAGGTCGCGTTCCTGATCCTCGACGACACCCGTCTCGACGAGGTCGCCGCGCTCATCGACTACGTGCACCGTTTGCAGCTGCGGGCCGCGGTGTGGCGCCTCACCGTGCTCGCGACCGAGCCCGACATCGCAGTGGCGGTGGGCTTCGCCGATCTCGCCGGGTACACACCGCTCAGCGCGACACTCGACGCGATGGAGCTCTCCGACCTCGTCGGCCGGTGGGAGGCGGTTGCGTACGACGCGGTGGCGACCTGCGGCGCGCGCGTCGTCAAGACGATCGGCGACGAGGTCATGTACGTCGGGCTCACCAACGAGGCGGTCGCGGCCTCACTCGCGCTCCGGGACGCGGCCGCTGCGGCCGGTCTACCGGCGCTGCGGATCGGGCTCGCGGCGGGTCTGGTGGTGTCTCGCGACGGCGACTACTTCGGGCCGGTCGTGAACCTCGCGAGCAGGCTCACCGACCTGGCATCTCCCGGGGAGATGTTGGTGCCCGCGGCACTGCACGACGAGCTCCGGGCCGACCCGAGGGGTGATCTGCGCTGGATCTCGAAGGGGACCCTGCAGGTCCGCAGCATCGGTCCGGTCGAGGTCTTCGCGCTGGAGCACAGCGGGTAGCGTGCCGAAAGTGACTGCCGAACGCCTGAGTTTGCTGCAAGTGCACGCCCACCCCGACGACGAAGCGTCGAAGGGTGCCGGCACCACCGCCAAGTACGCGGCCGAGGGAGTGCACAACGTTCTCGTGTGCTGCACCGGCGGCGAAGCGGGCGACATCCTCAATCCCGCGGTCGAACACCCCGGTTCGCCGGAGGCGATGTACGACCTCCGGATGGCGGAGCTCGCCGAGAGTGTGCGCGTGCTGGGATACGACACGCTGCACATGCTCGGCTACCGCGACAGCGGGATGCCCGACACCGACGACAACGCTCGTCCCGACAACTTCGCGAACGCGCCGCTCGACGAAGCCGTCGGTCGTCTGGTCGGGATCATTCGTGAAGAGAAGCCGCAAGTGATCATCACCTACCGCGACGACCGCGACTTCTACCCGCATCCCGATCACATCCGGGTGCACGAGATCTCGCTGCCCGCGTTCGACGCAGCAGGCGACCCCGAGGCCTACCCCGACGCGGGCGAGCCGTGGCAGCCGTTGAAGATGTACTACGTGTCGTGGTCGATCGCACGGGTGAAGGCGCTGCACGAGGCATATCTCGCCCGCGGCGAGGAGAGCGCGTACGCGTCGTGGTTCGAGCGTGGTTTCGACAAGAACCGCAGCGACGAGTTCACGACCCTGATCGACGTGGGCGACTTCCTCGCCAAACGCCGGGCCGCGCTCCTCGCGCACCGCACGCAGGTCGACCCCGAAGGCCACTGGATGCGCCTGCCCGACGATGTCGTGCGCGAGGTGTTCCCGTGGGAGGAGTACACGCTCGCCCGGTCGCTCGTCGACAATCACCTCCCCGCAGGTGAGTTCGAAGACGACCTCTTCGCGGGTGTGCGCGAGCGCGTCCAACAGCAATGACTCGGAGTTGCAGATGATCCGGAGTTCGACATGATCCGGAGTTCGACATGATCATCGAATTCGTCGTCGCCGCGGGCAAGAAGGAGCAAGGGCGCAGCTGGGCGCGCGTCGACAACGGTGCCATCGCCGAGCGCGGTGACGGCGCGCCGTCAACGCCCGCCGACGTCACGTTCACCGCGACGCCGCCGCTCGCACAAGGACTGCACGACGGCACCCTCGAGCTCTCGGTCGGATTCATGCGCGGCCAGGTGAAGATGGCCGGCGACTTCGGCGCCCTGCTGCAGTTGTTGCCGCTCACCCACGGCGCGGCGCCGAGCGTCGCCGTTGCCGAACTGCTCCCCGCCTGAATGGGATGACACCGGAGGACGATCCCGGTTGGCCCCGCGGGCTGTCGATCTTCGTCGTTCTCGTTCCCGGCGGCATGCAGTGGTACATGCGCCGTCACCGCAAGGGAGACGGGCTGTTCTTGCTGCGTCAGCTCGTACTCTCGTTCTCGATGGCCCTCGTCCTGATCGGGATCGTGTTGATCCCGATGCAACTTCCCGGCCACGGCGTGTTTCCCTGGCTTCCGATCCTCGCGGCAATCGGCGTGCTGTGTACCGGATTGAACCACGCCGTCGAGCGGCCTCTCGACTGTTCGACCGACGAGAAGCTGGTCGGCAGCTACCGAACTCGTTTCTTC
Source organism: Actinomycetota bacterium (assembly GCA_041691275.1). Taxonomy (GTDB): domain Bacteria; phylum Actinomycetota; class Acidimicrobiia; order IMCC26256; family PALSA-610; genus PALSA-610. The sequence continues at coordinate 11,338 of JBEPUZ010000023.1, forward strand.
CTGAGGATCGCGTTCGCGGAAACGGTCGCGCTCTTCGGATTCGTCTTCGCGTTCATCGGCGCGGCGCGCTGGATCTACTACCTCGGCGCCGCGTTCTCTCTCATCCGGTTCTGGACGGTCGCCGCGCCGACAAGATCTGCGCTCGCCCGCGATCAGGAAACATTGAACGCCGCCGGTTGCAGCCGCTTGCTCGTCGCCGCACTCCGGGGGCCGACCGGCCGCGATCCCTAACCGACCACTCCGGCCGAACGGAGGTCGGCGAGGCGGGAGTCGAGGCCGAGCTCGCGGAGGATCTCGTCGGTGTGCTGGCCGAGCAAGGGAGCGGGACCGCCGATGGGAGGGCGGGTGCCCCCGAACTCGGCGGGATGGCGGGGCTGGCGCAACCGACCCGCAACGGGGTGCACGGAGTCCTCGAACAGGCCGATCGCCTGCGCGTGCGGATCGTGCGCGAGCTCGGTCGGACTGAGCACCACGCCGCACGGCACGTTGTTCGCTTCCAGCGCGCCGATCGCGGCCGCGGTGGTCATCTCGGTCGCGGCCGCGTAGCAGCGGTCCATGAACTCGCGCATGAGCTCTCGATGCTGTGCCCGTTGCCCGATCGTGGCGACGCGCGGGTCGTCGTAACCGTCGACCCCGAACGACTTGCACATGCCGGCGAAGTCGGCGTCGGACGTCGGGGTGCAGATCCCCCAACCGTCGCGGAAGTGGAACGGCCGAAAGCCCCCGACGAAGCTCGACGGCTGCGAACGATCGGCATCCTGCAGCACTTCGTTCCCGGCGGAGTCAGCCCAGAGAAACGAGACGACGGCGTCGAGCATCGCGAGTTGCACGTGCGCACCCGTTCCTGTTCGTTCGCGCGCGAACAACGCGGCCGTGATGGCCTGGGCCGCGTAGAGCGCGGTGACCTTGTCGGCCGCGGTCTGATTGAGGAAGCGGGGCGCGCCGGTCTCGAAGTCGGCCTGATTCGAGGCGAAGCCTCCGTACGCCTGGATCACGGTGTCGTAGGCGCCTTTGCCCGCGTACGGGCCCGTCGGTCCGAAGCCCGACAGCGACGCGTACACGACGTGCTCGTTCACCGCTCGTACGTCGTCGTAACCGATGCCGAGGCGTTCGACGACCCCGGGCCTGAAGTTCTGCACCACGACGTCGGCGGTGCCCGCGAGCTGTAGGAGAATCTCCCGCCCTTCGGGCTGGTGCACGTCGAGGGCGATGGAACGCTTGCCCCGATTGCACATCTGCGCGAGTGCGCTCAGCCCGTTGACGGAGACACCGACGTAACGGCCGATGTCACCGAAGCCCGGTCGCTCGACCTTGACGACCTCCGCGCCCTGATCACCAAGCAACGCGACCGCGTACGGCCCGGTGAGCGCGATCGAGAGATCGACGATCTTGATGCCGGCGAGGGGAAGTACGGCGTTCACGCGTCGAACTCCGCGTTGGTGCGGGGTCGACCGCCCGGCCCGCTGTAGGCGAGACCGTACCCGGGCGTGGCGAACCCTTGCGTCGGCGCGTGCGCGGCGCTCGCCAGGGCGCGGGTCGCGCCGAGCCACGCGTCGATGAGCTGGTCTTCGGCGGCGTAGTCGAACGGATCGGTGAGCACGAGCTCCTCCTGGCCTCCGGGTAGGCAGGGATTGTCGACGAGCCAGAGCGCGGTCGCGCCGACCGCGTGTCGTGCGGGAACGACGTCGTGGTATCCGAGGTCGCGGCGCGCCCGGCTGATGTCGAGGACGCGGTGCGTCGGCAGCGGTTGCGCGAGAAGCGGACGCGCAGGAATCGCGATCTCGAACGGCATCGAGACGATCTCCAACGGCCGACCGAGCGCGGCGCCAATCAGCTCGACGATCTGGCGGATCGACAAGACCTCTTCGTCGCCGACGTGGAACAGCTTGCCCGCCGCGGCGTGGGGTTGTTCGATTGCGAGCAGCAGCGCGTGCGCGAGGTTCTCGGTGTAGCCGTGATGGTGGAGGGTCAGGCCGTCGTCGGCGAGCACGATGCGGTCGCGTCCGTCGAGGATGCGGCGCACGATCAGCCACTCCCGGGGAACGAGTTGATGTGGTCCGTACACGTACGGATACCGAAAGTGAGCGGCGCGCGGATGGTGCGCGAACACAGCGGCTTCGGTCCGCGCGATCCGGTAACCCTTCTCGTCGTCCGCCGGGCGATCGACGACGGGCGCATCCTCCGACACGGGCACCGCCAACCCGGCCGGCTCGCTCGTCCACGGATTCATCCAGCCCCGCAGCGCGGGAACACCTCCCACCGAGACGAACTGCCCGACCCGACCCGCGCTCAACTCTGCGATGCGACGCAGCCGCCCGTACATGGCGATCACCACGTCGAACGACGCATCGTCGAAGAGCGCGCGCATGGCGGTGTCGTCATAAGGATCCGAGTGGACGTGCGCGACCGCGGCCGGTGTCTCCTCCCGTTCGTGCGCGCCGCGGTGGACGATCGTGACGTCGTACCCGCGATCGACGAGGCCCCGCACGAGGGGAATCCCCGTGGGACCGGTCCCGCCGATCACGAGTGCACGCGTCATGACCGGGACGCTAGCTATTCCCAGTCGAACGCGGCGCCGATGTCGCGCAGGCGCGCCTTGGTCGTGTCGTCGCAGAGTGCGCCGTGCACCCCGGCGGCGTAGGCGGCCCGGGCCGACAATCCGAGCGCTGCCGCGGCTTCGTAATCGCGGGTGAGATCTGTCTCGAACATCGCGGGATCGTCGGTGCTGATCGAGCACAGCACGCCCGCGGCGAGCATCACCGGGAGCGGGTGATCCTCGAGCGATGCGACGGCCTTGAGTCGAAGGTTGGATACGGGGCACACATCACACACGACGCCTCGCTCCGCGATCTCGGTCAGGAGGCTCGGGTCATCGGCGGCACGGATCCCGTGGCGGATGCGGTCGGCACCGAGCGCGTCGAGCGCACCGCGCACCGATGCGACCCCTTCGGTCTCACCCGCGTGCGGGACGGAGCCAAGGCCCCCGTCCTTGGCGATGCGAAACGCCTCTGCGAACGGCTCGGGCGGGAATCCCACCTCGGGTCCGCCGAGCCCGATCCCGACGATGCCGCGGTCGCGATATTTCACCGCGATACGCGCGGTGTCGACTGCGGTCTCCGGCGCGAACGACCGAGAGATGTCGGGTGTAAGGCGCACCTCGACGCCGGATGCCTCCCGCGCTTGTTGGGCGCCGTCGCAGAAACCGGAGAACACCTCGTCCCATGACGCTCCGCCGAGCACGCGCTCACACGGTGTGAAGATCCCTTCGATGTAGACCGCGCCGTGCGCGGCCGCTTCCTTCGCGTACGAGACGACGAGCTGACGGAAGTCGGCCTCGGTGCGGATGACGTGGGTCGTCATCATCCAGAGCTCCATGAAGTGGTGGAAGTCGCGGAAACGATAGAGCTCTGCGATCTCGGCCGGGTCGTTCGAGGGCAGCGACATCCCGTTGCGCGCTGCGATCTCGATGAGTGCGGCCGGCCGGACCGCGCCTTCGAGATGGACGTGCAGCTCGATCTTCGGCGTCGTGGCATTCGTGGTCGGGCTGGTCGTGGGCATGGCGGTTCTCCTTGCGCGTCGAAAGCGATGTGATGCCTTCGCCGCGAACCGGGGCCTTCAGGCCCTGCCCTTCTGGTCAGCTCGTGACAAGAAAAACGTTAGCCCGGGCGCGGGCGACAGGCCCAGCTCAGTTCGCGGAGCGTTGGAGCTCGCGCAGGGCGCGGTAGCCGATGGGGATCACGCCGGCGCGGTCGATCAGGTCGCGAAACGACGGGTCGCCCGTGAGGTAGGCGTGATCCTCGACTCGAGCGGCCCAGTCGGGATGGGAGGCCCGCAACTCGTCGGTGTCGATCCCGGGGTGCAGGTAGACCTCGGTGACGCCGGGGGCAAGGTCGAACAGCGCCTTCTCGATCGCGCGCTTCGAGCCGACGCTCGTGTACACGAAGTGATCGGGGAACACGACGCCTTCTTCGTGTGCGAGTCGTCGGTACGGGAAGCCCACGAGCCGCTGCGCGCTCGCTCCGGCCATGCGCAACGGCAGACGAAAGTCGACCGCGAGCTCGAGGTAGACGTCGAAGAACTCCGGTCGCAGCTGCATGGTGCCCATGTGCGAGTCGAGGTGCGAGACGTCGAAGCCCCAGTAGATGGCCCGCTCGAGCTGGGCCCGGCACTCTTTGCGCACCTCGTCGAGATCGGCGTGATCCCACACGTCTTCGATCGTGCGCGGGAATCCACCGTCGCCGTCGAGCAGGCTGGGGGAGTGGGTGACTGGGCCCCAGCGGTAGGTGTCCCATTCCGCGTTGAGCGTCAGGTGCACGCCGATGTCGTCGCCCCGGTACATCGCCGCCGCGTCGCGCGCCCACGGGCACGGCACCATCAAGGTCGCGCTGGTGGCCGCGCCTTCGCGTAAGGCCTCATACACGGCGACGTTCGCCGAACGCGACGAGCCGAGGTCGTCGCAGTTGACGATCAGCAGCTTCGCATCGGCGGCGTAACCGAGTCGCTCCGCAAGGCTCACGCTCGAGAGGTTACCGAGGGGGGAGGTGGGCTTCGACGGTTTCCGCGAAGCGGCGGAGCTTGCGGCCGCGGAGGGCTTCGATCTCGACGACGGTGCCGCTCGTCAGCGCGAATGCGACCCCGGTGACGATGCCGTGCGCGGTAGCGACGATCTGGGCGATCTCGCCGAGGTCGATCGCACTCCAGTAGCGCGCGGGCGGCCGGCCCCAGAACGTGGGCTTGCCGAACAACACCCGCTGGTCGGAGACGAGGACGACCATGTCGGGCGGAGCGGGGGGAAAGCCGGCCGACACTGCGGCGTCGTGCCACTCGGTGTACGCCCGCATCCGCATTCGTCCCGAGCCGAGCGCGAACGTCGCGCGTGTGCTCGTCGCCGCCGCGCCCCGGAAGCTGGCGCGCGCGAGCTCGAGGATCTCCTCACCCGACTCGAGCTCGATCAGCTCGCGCGACGACTTCAAACGCGTTCGAGCAGCGTGCCCGTGCCGAGGCCGCCGCCACAGCACATCGTGACGAGCGCGTACCGACCGTCGATCCGCTCGAGCTCGTGGAGTGCGGTTGTGATCAGACGGGCGCCGGTTGCGCCGACGGGATGGCCGAGTGCGATGGCGCCGCCGTTGGGGTTGACCTTAGCCATGTCGGGCTTGACTTCGCGCTCCCACGCGAGCACCACCGACGCGAACGCCTCGTTGATTTCGATGGTGTCGAAGTCGTCGATGGTCAAGCCGGTGCGTTCCATGATGCGACGGGTCGCGTCGATCGGCCCGGTGAGCATCAGGACAGGATCGACGCCGACGAGGCACTGGTCGACGATGCGGGCCCGCGGCTTCAGGCCGAGCTCGCGCGCCTTGCGTACGGTCGTGAGCAACACCGCGGCCGTGCCGTCGGTGATCTGCGACGACGAGCCGGCCGTGTGCACGCCGTTCTCCCGCGCGATTGCCTTCAGCTTGGCGAGCGCTTCCAGCGACGTCTCCCGGAGGCCCTCGTCGCGCGTCACGTGGTGCGTCGTTCCGGTGGGCTTGCCTTCTGCGTCGACGTCGGGCGCGTCGACCGACACGACCTCACGTTCGAATCGCCCTTCGTCCCACGCGGTCTGCGCGCGCTGTTGGGAGAGCAGGCCGAACGCGTCGCAGTCGGCGCGGGTGACGCCCCACTTGTCGGCGATGCGCTCCGCGCCCTCGAACTGACTCGTCAGCTCGTAGTGCTCCTTGTACGACCGCGGATTCGGCCGACCGAGATCCTTGCCGACGGCGGCGCCGAGCGGGATGCGGCTCATCGACTCGACGCCGCAAGCGAGCGCGACGTCGATCACACCGGACGCGACCATTGCGGTGGCCAGGTTCGTGGCCTGCTGTGACGAGCCGCACTGACTGTCGACGGTGGTGCCGGCGACCTCCATCGGGAGGCCGGCGCTCAGCCACGCGGTGCGCGCGATGTTGAACGTCTGTTCGCCGACCTGGCTCACGCATCCGCCGATAACCTGGCCGACCTGGCGCGGGTCGATTCCCGAACGGTCGAGCACCTCTCGTTGCACGAGACCCAGCAGATCGGCCGGGTGCACGGTCGAGAGCGTCCCGTTGCGGCGCCCGAGCGGGGCTCGCACCGCCTCGACGATGACGACGTCGTTGTCGTTGAGCTCAGGCACGTCTGCTCCTCGGGTATCGGAACTGCGGTCGGACGAATCGTAGTAGTGACCCGCCGGGCCGCGTCCGAGGCGCGAGGATGGCTCGGTGCGCATCGTCCTGAGCATGGTCGCGTGTCTGGCGCTGCTCGTCGCGTCCTGCGGGAGCAGCGACAAGGCGACGGTGTCGACCGACACGTCGTCCGTCGCCTCGAGCTCCACGACCTCGGGCGGTCCGACAACGACGAGCACGACGGTCGAGCTGCCGACCACTTCGTTGCCGTGCCAACCCGTCCCGATTCCGCCCGGCCCGATCACGAGTCCGGTGCCGGAGGCGCTGGCGGTGCTGCTGACCAAGGTGCAGGACCAGAGCGACGGGTGCGTCGATCACGTCATCTTCGACTACACGGGCAAGGGCACGGACCCGCCCGGGTACACGGTGACCTACGGCACCGCGCCGTTCGTGGCCGACGGTTCGGGCACGCCGGTGGCAGTGGCGGGTGCCGCCTTCGTGGTGGTGACGGTGAAGCCCGGCTACGGCTACGACTTCGAGGCGGGCAGGCCGAGCTACACCGGGCCCAAGAGCGTGCCCGTCGGACAGACGAACCACGTCAAGGCCATCGTCGAGACGAGCGACTTCGAAGGCACCCTCACCTGGGTGATCGGGCTCGACGCCAAGCGCCCGTTCAGCGTGCAGGCCACCGGCACGCCTCGCCACCAGCTTGTTGTCACCATCAGCTGACGTTGCGCCCGCACGGCGACCCGCTCACCGGCAGTCGAGGATGACCTTGCCGAACGTCGAGTCGGATTCGAGCAGCGCGTAAGCGTCCTCGGCCCGCTCGAGTGGGATCGTCGCTTCGACCACCGGCGCGATGCGCCCGTCGTCGAGCATCGGCACCACGTCCCTGACGAACCCGTCCATCGCGGCCGCCTTCTCCGCGATATCGCGACCGCGCAAGACGGTGCCGATCAAGGTGAGGCGCTTGCCCAGGATCGCCATGATCGGCAGGGTGGCACGCCCGCCGGCGATCGTCCCGATGCAGACGATGCGGCCCTTGGGTGCGGCCGCATTGACGTCGGCGACCACGTAGTCGCCGCCCACGAGATCGAGGACGACGTTGGCGCCGCCGCCCGTCGCTTCGACGATCGCCCACGCGAGCGCGTCGATGTCGAGCGCGCCGTCGGCGGTGCGAGTCGGTTCGATGGCGACGTCGAGGCCCATCGCGCGACAACGTTCGAGCTTCTCAGGCGTACGCGCGGTCCCGATCACGTGCGCACCGAGCTCGTGCGCGAGTTGCAGCGCGGCGGTACCGACACCCGATCCGACTGCGTGCACGAGTACCCATTCGCCCGCGACGACGTGGGCCTGCGTGACCATAGCGTCGTGCACGGTGACGAAGACCTCGGGCACGCCTCCCATCGTCACGAGATCGAGATGGTCGGCTACGAGCGCGCAGTGCACCGCAGGAACCGCCAGGTACTCCGCTTGCGCGCCGCCGCCGATGATCCCAAAGACGCGATCGCCGACTGCGCGTGCGGTGACCTCGGCGCCGATCGCGGTGACCTCGCCCGCGAACTCCATGCCCGGGATGTCGGAAGGAACGCCGGGCGGCGCGGGGTAGCGGCCGGCGCGTTGCAAAAGGTCGGCGCGGTTCAGTCCGGCACCGTGGACCCGTACCACGACCTCGTGGGGGTCGGGCTCGGGGACGGGCCGCTCGGCGGGCACCAAACGGCCCTCGGAGATCGTGATCGCAAGCACGAGCCAGGAACCTAGCGGGCTGTGGGGCAGGCCCGGGCCCGGCGCTACCGTCGAGGCGTGGCCGCTGGGCTCGTGATCATGGATGAAGACGGGAACGAGGTCGTGCTCGACGCTCGGGAGGCGGAGTGCCTCTTCGGGCTGACGGGCGGTCTCGACGCGGCGACGATTTCCGCCTGCCCCGAGTGCCGGTGCCGGGTGGTTGCCAGCGTGGCGCTCGTCGATCTGCTCGACGCCGCGCCGCCGCACCCGTGCGGCATCGAGCTCATCGAGCTGGCCGACGACGCGCCGACGCTCCACCTGTACGTCGTCGACAGCGGCAGTGAGTGCGAGCATCCGCACTGGCGGGATCCGCTGTTCGACGAGTGGCTCGACGCCGGCGTCTCGCCCGGCCCGCACGTACGCCGGTAGATCGGCAGGCGGCTGGCGTCAGGCGGCGAACTTCAGGCGGCGAACTTCAGGCGGCGAACTTCAGGCCGCGAACTTCAGGCCGCGAGCTTCAGGCCGCGAGCTTCAGGAAAGCGCGCTCAGCGCGGCGTACGCGTCGCGCACGTCGTCCATGAACGCGCCGGTGTCGGCGATCGCGGCGGGATCGATGTTGAGCCCCATGTGTACGTCGTCGCAGTACGACAGCATGGTCACGGTGAGCGCGCAGCCGGTCCGCGGTCCCAACGGATAGCTCCCGAGGATGCGCGCACCGGCGAGGTAGAGCGGTACCGGGCTGCCGCGCAGGTTCGACGCGGCGAAGTCGATCGTGCGAGTTTGCGTGCGGGTCATCCCGACGAGCACCGCGGTCGGGAGACCGGCGATGACCCCCGCCAGGCTCTCGGCAGTGATCAGCGCGGTCTCTTGCTTCGCGGCCTGCAGTCGCTCACGCACTTCGTCGAACAGCGCGGAGAGGTCGTGCGCGGGTTGGATCGGTACCAACACGCGCGCGGGCACGAACGAGTTGGTCGTCGACGTATCGCCCGGGCGGCGCGTGCTGATCGGCATCGCCAGGCGGAGCTCGTCGATGTCGCTTCCGGCCCGCTCGTGATATCGGCCGAGCGCGCTCGCGAGCCCGGTGACGAAGACGTCGTTCACGCTGCCGCCGAGCGCTGCGGCGGCCGCCCGCATGGGCCCGAAGGGAACCTCGAGCACCTCGAAGTGCCGGCGGAGCGACCGGTCGACCATCACGTCGGAGCGGGCGGCGTCGGTGACGAGTGCCTGGCGCTGGATCGATCCCAACATGCGGGCCGCATCCCCGGCCCGACCGGGGACCTCGGCCGGATGGGTCACTACGTGCCCGGCGGTGCCGACGGTGCGCCAGACCGCGTCCGCGCTCCGGTGGGCGGCATCGAAGACAGCGTCCCGGGCGGTGGAGAACGGTGTAGCCGATTTCGGTGCCGGGTCGTCCTCGAGAGTTCCCGCGGGCGCACTGGGCGGGAGCTCGGGATCCCGCTCGAAGTCGACCAGGGCCAAGGAGAGCTTCAGTCCGCCGACGCCGTCGGTGATCGTGTGGTGGATCTTCTGGAGCAGCGCGGCCCGACCGTCGGAGAGGCCTTCGATGACGGTGAATTCCCAGAGCGGACGAGCCCGGTCGAGCGGACGCTCGGCGAGCGCACCGCACAGGTCGAGGACGGCGCGGTCGTCGCCCGGCGTGGGAACTGCGACGACGCGCACATGGGCTTCGAGATCGAGCGTGGGGTCGTCGGCGAACTCGGGCGGGACGATCCGCAGCGGTGCGCCGATCACGCGCTGGCGCAGACGGGGGATCGACTCGAGCGCGCGCCACAACGTTTCCCCAAGGCGGTCCTCGGTGGGACGCCGGTCGAGGAACGTCAGATTGCAGAAGTCGGACCGGAGCGCGGGATCCTTCTCGACCGCCCACATGATCGCTTCCGCATTCGTCATGCGCACGATCGTCAACGCTACTCAGCTGCTAAGGCGCGATGTTCAGAGCTGCGATCAGGCCGTCCCGTCGCTGATCAGTGCCCGTTCATCGGGGAACGGACGTGTGCTTGAACTCGTTGAGGTCGGTCCATTGCAGCAGGTCGAGCACCCGGTCGATGTCTTCGGGGTTGCCGCGCTGCATCAGGCGCACGAAGGTGGCGTTGTCGCCGATGACGAAGGTCGGGACGCCGAACACGTCAAGATTCTTGACCGCGTCGGTGTGGGTCTGCGCGAGCGTCTTCAGCGGTCGTCCGGAGTCGACCTCGGCCTTGACCGCGGCGGGATCCAGCCCGACCGACGCCGCGATCTCGGCGAGGACGTCGTCCTTGGCGATCTGGGCACCGTTCTCGTGGCGGGCCTTGAACGCGGCGCCGTGCCAGGCGAGGAACGTGGCGGGGAACTCGTCGCGGATCGCAATGGCCCAGCAGAGAGCCTTGACGCCCGACCCCTGGTCTTCGGGGGCCCGGTCCCATATTGCAGGTTCGCCTTCTTCGACGTGGGCCTGGTCGAGCGAGAAGGGCAGGAAGGTGACGTCCCAGTCGCGACCGGCCTCGATGCCCGCGAGGATGGACTCGTGGCCGTTCCGGGCGAAGGGGCACCGGTAGTCGAACGTCACTGCAAACTGTTGAGTCACGAGGTCTCCCTGGATCGACTGCTTGCCTTGGCCAACGATTTGGCGTCGTGCGCCATTCCCGTTCAGGAGTGGCGGTTCACCAGGGGCCGCATGATCCGGCCCAGGGCGAGGCCGCACGCTACGCCCGCGATGACATCCGAAGCATGGTGCAGGCGCACGTACACACGGGTGGCGGACACCACGCCTGCTGCGATGTACCAACCCGGCCCTCCGTCGACGATCGCCGCCACGCAGAACGCCGAGGTCGCGTGGCCCGACGGAAACGAGCTGGTGAGTGGCCGGCGCAGACCGTGGTGGAAGGCGAGCTCCGAGTACTCCGCCGGTCGAACGCGCTGGAACATCGACTTCAACACACCGTTGGTCACGACCGACTCGACTCCCAACGCGAGCGAGAAGCGGCTCGCCCAGCCCAGGTCGTCGCCGTGTGCGAGCGCGCGGGCCACACCGCTTATGTGCCACAGCAGGCTGTGATCGGCCGCGCTCGACAATCGATACGCGACTTTGTCGACCGCCGGAGTCCGGATGGCGGCGAACGCCCGATCGACTGCGGCGTCGAATGTCGCGACCTGATCGGCGATCTTCATGCGCTCGGGGTCAGGCGAAGACGAGCGGAAGCTGCGGGCGGCCTTCGCGCTCGGCCTGGCGGGCGACCAACGTCGGCTTCGCGAGCTCGGGTCGCCCGTCGAACTCGGGACAGAACTCCTGGAACGAGCAGTAGTTGCAGAGCGCGGAGGTGCGGGGCCGGAAGTCGTCGCGCTTGCACGCCTGGCGCACCGCTTGCATGACCGCGTTCGTCTTCACGTCGACGCCCCGCAGGCTCTGGTCGGAAGGCGCGGTGATGATGCGTTCCGGCTTTGAGAGATACAGCAGCTGGACGCGCGCCGGACGGCGGCCGAACATCCGCTCACACAGCAGTGAGTAGATGTGGATGCCGGCCATGCTCTTCTGTTCCCAGCCCTCACCTGGTGCAGAGCCGGTCTTGTAGTCGGTGACGACGAGCTCGCCGTCGGCGTCGAGCTCGAGGCGATCGATGATGCCCCTGATCGTCACGCCACCGGTCGTCTTCGCGCTGACCCGGAGCTCGACCCCCAGCACTGTGATGTCGCGGGGGTCTTCCATCTCGAAGTAGCGGTGGACGAGAACCTCGGCGTCGGAGTGGAACGATGCCCGCTCCTCGTCGGTGAGGTCGAGGTGGGCGAAGTCGGGGTGGGCCGCGACCTCGGCCTCGGCTCGGCGCAGATCGGAGAGCGCGGCCTCGAGGGTGCGCTCGGCCGGCGGACGCCACATGAGGTGTTGGAGCGCGAGGTGCACGAGGGTGCCCTTGCTCGCAGGGGCCGACGGGGGCTCGGGGAGCCGCTCGATGTAGCCGAACCGGAAAGCGAGCGGGCAGCTCGTGAACGTGCCCATCGAGCTCGGCGACAACGAGATCGGCACCGGGTGCGCAAGCTCCCGCGCTGGATCGATGATTTCCTCCGCCGTCATGCACCGACGATACCGCCGGGGTGTGCCAACTACGGCGACCGTCTAGCTTCTGGAGCCTTGCCTAGGAGGTACGCACGATGAAGGTCGACACCGGAGTCATGGCCCCGTCTCTGAGCGACATCGGGCCCCGGGCCCGGGAGCTGGAGGAGCTCGGATACGACGGTCTGCTGACTGCGGAGACGAGTCACGACGCGTTCCTGCCGATCGCGCTCGCGGCCGAGCACACCGAGACCATCGAGCTCGCGACCGGCATCGCGGTGGCGTTCGCCCGCACCCCGATGGTCCTCGCGTACACCGCCAATGACCTTCAGCAGATGTCGAAGGGCCGGTTCTCGCTCGGGCTCGGCTCGCAGATCAAGCCGCACATCGAGAAGCGGTTCTCGATGCCGTGGTCGCACCCGGCCCGGCGCATGCGCGAGTACATCCTCGCCCTGCAGGCAATCTGGACGTCGTGGAACGAGCAGACGCCGCTCAAGTTCGAAGGCGAGTTCTACAAGCACACGTTGATGACGCCGTTCTTCGCGCCGACCCCGAACCCGTACGGTGCGCCGAAGGTGTTTCTGGCCGCGGTCGGAGAGCTCATGACCGAGGTTGCGGGCGAGGTGGCCGACGGCATCATCATCCACGGTTTCACCACCGAGCGGTACGTCAAGGAAGTGACGATGCCTGCGATCGAGCGCGGTTTGCAGAAGTCGGGTCGCGACCGTTCGGCGATCCAGGTGTCGGGCCCACTCTTCGTTGTCACCGGTACGACCGACGAGGAGATACAAGCCGCCAAGACCGGTGTGCGCCAGCAGATCGCGTTCTACGGCTCCACGCCCGCGTACCGCGGTGTGCTCGAGTTGCACGGTTGGGGTGATCTGCAGACCGAGCTGAACGCGCTCTCGAAGAAGGGCGGCTGGGTCGAGATGGGCGAGCTCATCGACGACGAGATCCTCAACACGTTCGCCGTCGTCGCCGAGCCCGATGGTATTGCGGCCGAGTTGAAGCGGCGCTACGCCGGCGTCGTCGACCGTTGCTCCTTCTACGCGCCGTATCGCACCGACCCCGATCGTTGGACCCGCACGATCGAGGAGCTGAAGAAGGCGTGACTCTCACGGAGACGTTCTCCGTCAGCATCAGCGTGAGGATCAGGGTGCAAAGCGCAGGATCGACGCGACGCACGCATCTGGATCCTGTTGCGGGCCGAAGTGTCCGAGACCGGCCAGCACCTCGAACGTCCCGTTCGGGATGCGCTCCGCGATCTCGGCGCCGAGCTCGGGGCTGATCGACCTCGACACCTCTCCGCACACGACCAGTACGTCGGAAGCAATGTCGCCGAGACGCGCGTACGCGCCGTTGCTCGGGGCCATGGAGAACACGCGCGCTTCGATCTCGGGCGCGCATTTCAGCTCGAACACACCGTCGCCGCGGTCACGGAGCCCGTACTCCACGTAGGCGCGCAGCGACTCCTCGGTCAGGGCGTCGAGCGGGGGCTTCGACGCGTACGACGCGAAGGCTTCGTCAGTCGAGCTCCAAGCGTTGCGTCGCTTGCGGGCGGCACGCGCCAAGACGAAGTCCTCCTGCGGCGGCAGCGGTTCCATCGACGCGAAGATGATCGGCTCGTACGCCCAGATCCGTGCGTAGGTGCCCGGTTGCTCCTGCTCGCCGAGGATCAGCGCGGCGCCGCCCTTGGAGTGCCCACACGCGACGAGGTCGGGGTCACCCGAGAGCCCGAGGTGCTCGGTGACGGCCAGCACGTCGTCGGCGAAGCCGTGCCAGGAGTAGTCGGTGTCGGGTGCATCGCTGTCGCCGTGGCCGCGAAAGTCGAACGACCAGACCCTCCGACCCGCATCGACGAGACGCTCGGCCACCGGTTGCCAGACGACGCCGTGAAAGCCCGTCGGGTGCGCGAGCAGCACGGGGGAGCCGGTGCCGCCCCAGTCGTGCACGGCGAGACGGACGCCGTTCGCCTCGAGGTCGTGTGATGCCGGTGCTGTCACGTTGTCGGGGACGGGTTGTTCAAGAGGTCTGTTGCTCGGCGGCGTAGTCGGTGATGGCCTTCGTGATCGCGCCGACGGCCCGGTTCACGAACTCGCCGCCGCTCCCTGTCACCCAGTCGCACGACGACTGCGGCCGTTCGAGCTGACCCGCGAAGTGGGGCATGACGTACTGCGCGAAGAGCTCGAAGCTGTGCTTGGTCGCGGCCGGGCTCGCCCAGTCGTGACCGAACAGCAAGAACGTGCCGAACCCACCGGATTCGTCGACGAGCGACTGGATCTTCGCGATGGCGTCGTCCGGTGTGCCGATGACCGCGAAGCCGTCCTCGTCGGTGTTCGCGATGATCTCCTCCGGCGTGTCACCGCGGGTCGGCCCGGCCGGCAGCACATGGGTGAAGTATTTCGAGAAGGGGACGATGCCGTACGCCACGTCGGCGCGGGCCTGCTCCTTCGTCTCTGAGAGGTGCATCGGCCCGACCAGTCGCCACGTGGCGCGATCCGCGGTGTTGCCGTGCTTGGCGGCCACGTCGTTCCACGTCTGCCAGTGCGTGTTGATCGCGTCGAAGCCCTGCTTCGTCGTCGCCGCGATCGACAGGAGGCCGGTCCCGTAGGTGCCCGCGGCTTTGGCGCCCGTCGGGGAGATCGACGCCGCGACCGCGACCTCGATGTTCGGTTCGCTGTACGGCTTCAGCTGCAGGCGCGCGTCCTGCAGGTTGAACCAGTCGGTCCGGCGTGTGACCGTCTCGCCCCGGAACAACGCCATGATCACGTCGAGCGCCTCGTCCATGCGCGGCCGCTGTTCATCGGCGGGGATGCCGAGCATGTGTGCGTCGGAGGTGAGCTGACCCGGGCCGCAGCCGAGCATTGCGCGGCCCCGCGTGAGGTGGTCGAGCAGGACGAACCGGTCGGCGAGCATCAGGGGGTTGTGGTACGGAAGCGAGTTCACGCCACTGCCGAGGCGGATGTACTTGGTGCGCGCGGCCGCGGCTGCGATGAACACCTCGGGCGACGAGATGATCTCGTAACCGCCCGAGTGGTGCTCGCCGATCCACGCCTCGTGGAAGCCGAGCCGGTCGAGATGTTCGATGAGGTCGAGGTCGCGCTCGAGCGCGAGCGTCGGGTTCTGCCCGGTCGGGTGGAACGGGGCCATGAAGAGTCCGAAGCGCATCCGGCCATTCGACCCGAACTTGACCGATCGGTCAACTCGTCGCGGGCCGCAGCAGGAGCAACGAGATCAGGGGAGCTGGCTGTGGATCCACGCGTCGAGCGCGGGACCGCTCTCGTAGCTCGTGATCAGCGCGTAACGGGGTTCGGCGCCGTTGTGCACGACGACGTGCCACAACCGCTGCGTGTCGATCACCATGCGGGCACCTTTGTGGAGCGGAACGCGCGCCTCGGTGGTCGGGTCGGGAAGACCGTCGCTCCCGGTGTCCATCAAGAGCATGTAGCTCGACGGGTTGTCGGTGAGCTCCAACCACGTCCGCACGACCCAACCCTCGGTCGGAGGATTGAAGCGGTTGTTGTCGTCGCGGTGAAAGCTGGGGAAGGCACGGTCGTAGTCCTGCGGTTCGAGCTTGATCGTGCGCACCCGGCCGAAGTCGGCCCCCGCACTCTCGACGTAGCTCGTGATGGTCGGGCACTTCGCGGCGTTGCTCGTGAAGCGCGCGCCCTTGTCGGGACGTTCGTCACCGGCGCTCCAAAAGCCACGACAGTCGAGCTCGCCGTCGGCCGTCGCGATGGGCGCGAAGTTCGTGTCGCCGCCGCTCTTCCAGTCCATGTACTCGAGGTCGAGGTACTCGGACCCGGGAAGTTCGAACGGAAGATCAGTGAGCTGCACGAAGCCGCGCGCGGCGAGCACGTCGAGTCGCAGGTGCGGAGTGTCGAGCGGGATCTCGCACGACCAGTGGTTGGCATTCGGCCAGAACGTCGTCGCCATGCAAACAAGTGTACGACGACCCTTGCTTCGATCAGGGGCGCAGGCCGTGGGACCTTGGTCCCTTTCTTGCCACCCGTGTCGCGAGCTCGGCGAACTCGCAGAGCAGGGGCCGGGTGTCGCGGGGATCGATGATCTCTTCGACCAGGAACGCTTCCGCCGTCTTGAACGGCGATTGGCGGGCGGTGAGTCGCTGCTCGATCTCGGCGCGCAGCGCGTCGGGATCGTCGGACGCCTCGAGCTGGGCTTTGTACGCAGCCTCGATGCCGCCCTCGAGGGGAAGGCTGCCCCAGTTTCCGGACGGCCACGCGAACCGGTACGACAACTTCGACGCGTCCTGATGCGCGGCACCGGCGACGCCGTAGACCTTGCGCACGATGACCGAGCACCACGGTGTCGTCGCCTGGTAGATCGCGGCGAGTGCACGCGCGCCGTACCGGATCGTCGCCTCCTTCTCCGCGTCGGTACCGATGACGAAGCCCGGGTTGTCGACGAAGTGCACGACCGGGAGGTGGAACGTCTCCGCGAGATCGACGAAGCGCGTCACCTTCTCCGACGCGCTCGCAGTCCAACCGCCTCCGTAGAAATACGGATCGTTCGCAAGCACCGCGACCGGACGACCGTCGAGGCGCGCGAGGCCGGTCACCGCGCTGCGTCCGTTGTACCGACCGAGCTCGAACCAGGAGTCGTGATCGACGACCGCTTCGACGAGCGCGCGCACCTTGTAGACCTTGCGCCGCTCGCGCGGGATCACGCGCAGCAGCGATGCATCGCGGCGTTGCGGATCGTCGTTCGCTTCTGTCCTCGGCGGCAGCTCATCGACCGACGACGGGAGGTACCCGAGGAATCGGCGGACCCGTGCAAAGGCCTCGGCCTCGGTCGCGACCTCGTCGTCGACCGCGCCGTTGCGGGTGTGGACTTCGGACCCGCCGAGCGTCTCCTTGTCGACGTCCTCGCCCACGCGCGCCACGACGGGCGGACCTGCGACGAAGAGCTGCGAGGTTCCCTTCACCATGACGCTGTAGTGGCTCGTCACCACGCGCGCCGCGCCGAGTCCGGCCACCGACCCGAGGCAGCACGCCACCACGGGCACGGTTGCCAGATTGGCGACGACGTGTTCCCATCCGGGATTGAACGGCACAAACGATCGCCGCTCCGTCTCGAGCGATTTCACCGAGCCGCCACCGCCCGATCCGTCGACCAACCGGACGATCGGCATCCGCAGCTCGCGCGCCATCCGCTCGGCGTGCACCTGTTTTTGGAAGATCGACGCGTCGGCGGCGCCGCCCCGCACAGTGAAGTCGTCACCACCGACGACGACCGGGCGGCCGTCGATCCGCCCGCGTCCCATCACGAAGTTCGCGGGCATGACCGAGACGAGGTTGCCGTCGTCGTCGTAGGTCGCGCGTCCGGTGAGTGCGCCGACCTCGTGGAACGTTCCCGGATCGAGCAGCGCGTCGATGCGTTCCCGAACGGTCAGCTTGCCCTGGGAATGATGACGCTCGACCTTTTCGTCACCGCCGAGCCTCGCCGCGAGCTCGGTCCGGCGCGCCAACTCCTCGAGCTCGGTCTCCCACGTCATTGCGGCAGTGTCGTGGGGGGGGGGCGGGGGGGGGGGGGCGCCCCCCCCCCGGGGGGCGGGGGGGCCCCGGGGGGGGGGGGGGGGCGGGGGGCCCCGCGGGGGGGGGGGGGGGGGGGGGGGGGGCGGCGGGGAGGC
>JBEPUZ010000024.1:0-28593 GCA_041691275.1 Actinomycetota bacterium
TCATGACCCTCACCAACGACTACCGGCTCGGTGTCCTCAACGGACAACGCGGCACGATCGCCCACATCGATCCGAGCCGCGGCGCGGTCACCGTCACGTTCGACGACGACACGACCAAGACGATCCCGGCCGCGCATCTCGACGCCGGCGGCCTCGACCACGCGTACGCGATGACCGTGCACAAAGCCCAAGGCCAAACCTGTGACTACGTGTACGTGCTCGGCGACGAGCACCTCTACCGAGAAGCGGGCTACAGCGCGCTCACCCGCGGCCGCCACGAAAACCACCTCCACATCGCCCGCCCCGAGCACGACGCCGAAGCGCACCACGATCCCGAACCCGAAGACGGCTACACGATGATCTACCGAACTCTCGATCGCTCCCACCAACAGGAACTCGCCCTGCGCAAAGCGATCGAACACGCACTCGAACAGCAACACGGCCCCCGCAGCGTCGACCGCGACCTCGGCGCCGGCATCGAGCTATAACCTCGCGGACCGCGGCTGACCACTCGGACCTGATGCCGTCGGCGATGCCGCGAGCGATTCGGCGGCCACGACGAAAAGAAGAACTGATTCCTTGCTCCGCCTCTGAACCTTTGGCCCTCGCCGAGGCTTAACACCTGTGGTGGGCGGCGCGACAAGGTCGTTCGATGAGTTCTACGAAGAGAACTACGCGTCGGTTTGTCGCGCCCTGGCGGCGGGGCTGGGGATCCCGTCCGCTGCCGCCGAGGAGGCGGCGCAGGAAGCGTTCGTACGGGCGCTCGTCCGCTGGCGACGGGTCGGAGCGATGGAACGCCCGAGCGGATGGGTCTACGTGACCGCAGTGCGGGTTGCGCAGCGCCACCGACCGGATCCGCCGACGCCGATCGATCCCGCTCCGAGCGCCGACGGCTCCGGCGCAGTCGCAGACCGGCTGGTGTTGCTCGACGCGATTGCCCGGCTCCCCGAACGCCAACGCCTCGCGGTGGTGTTGCGCTACTTCGCCGATCTCGAGTTGGCAACCATCGCAACGGCCATGGACTGCGCGGTCGGCACGGTCAAGTCGACGCTGCACGCCGCGCTGCGTCAGCTCGAAGTCCGACTCGACGACGATTTCGTCAAGGAGGCGTAGGAGATGGATCTCGCCGAAATGCGCCACAACCTAAGGTCCGAACTCGATGGCGCACCCGGACCCCGGCCGGCGCTCGACCGGATCGTCCACCGCGCTCATCGGCGGGTACGCATGCGGCGCGCCGTAGCAGCCGCCGTCGTGGCGAGCATTGTCGGCGTCGCGTTCGTGACGGTCGACCGCGGCAACGATCACAATCGCCGGATCGACGTCACCAACGAGACCCCATCGACCAACGCGCCGACTCCGAAACCGACGACGACGACAACAACTGTCGGCTTCTCGGCGTCCGAGAAGGCCGCCTTGGCGCGCATCCGGGGCGACTCGTGGGTGTTCGGCCTCCTGGAGAAGTCGTTGTCGTCGTGGCACTCCGTCCGGGGCGTCGAGACCTTCCCTGATGGGAATGCACCGCAGCAGCACTTCGCAGTCGCGCGCGCCGGCGACTTCTCCTGGCAATGGGGCAACGACCTCACCCGCAGGAAAGGCGACACGCAGGTCCAGGTCGAAGCGCGCCAGAAGGTCGTGATCGTGACCTTGTTGGCACCTGCCGACTCGCCGACCACTACCTTCGAACGCCAACCCGACGGATCATCGCCGCTCCCCGGCGAGGAGCCGGCGAATTCCGCCATGGTCAACGAGATGGTCTCGCCCACCTACGTGCTGCGGACCACTGTCGGGTCGCGGGCGACGGCGGTGCACGTGGTCGGCAGCGAGCGCATCGCCGGGCGCGACACCTGGAAAACGGAGATCGATTTTCCGGCCGCGATCTACAAACAACCGTGGATCTGGTGGATCGACAAGCAGACGGGGGTCGTCCTCAAGTCGATTACCGCCGGCAACACACAGGAGTTGACCGAGGTCGCGTTCGACCTGCCTTTTCCGACGGCGCCGAATCCCAACATCCCAAAGGGATACACGATCCGGCTCCTCCTTAGTGCACGAGGCGCGTACTACGAGGCAACGCTCGCACGCGACACACCGTTGGCGGAGATCATCACCGACACGCACAACGGCACGCTCCACAACATCGGCACCACGAAGAAGCAGCCATGAGCGGGCGGGCCGCGATCTACACGTACGTGATCTGGCTGGTAGCGCTCGTGGGGTTACTGACGGTCGTGGCGATCCAGTCCAACCGTGCGCGGACCCGCCGAATCGCCGCCGCGGCGGCCATCTTCATTCTCCTTGCGTCCGCACTCTTCGTCGCCGTGGTGGCCTGGTACTTCAGCCACTGGGATCTTCAGTTCTGAACGGGCGGACTTCTCGGCCCGAGCGGCGGCAGCCGATCGGGCCACTCGCTTCGACAACCTCGTGAGCGTCACAGTTGGCCGTCCGCTGGCGTCTCCTACTTGGAGTAGGATAGCGGTATGTCGACGGAAAAGGTGTCACTGACGCTGGATGACGAACTCGTCGAGCAGGCGCGTCAGCACGCGGGTCAGCGTGGTCTGTCGGGCTACGTGAACCAAGCGCTGCGCCGCCAACTGCAACGCGATCGGCTCATTACGTTCCTCGAGGAAGCCGACCAGGCCGCGGGCCCGGTCGACGAGTCCGTGATGGAGGAGGTCCGACGCCAATGGCCCGCCGCCGCGAAACCCCGCCGGCGCCGCAGCGCCTGATCCTCGACGCCGGCGCCGTCATCGCGTTGGCCCGAAACGATCCGCGCGCTCGCGCGTTCCTGCGGCGAGCGATCGAGCTCGACGCCGAAGTCCGCGTACCCGTCGTCGTACTGGCGGAGACGTTGCGCGGGAACCCGCGCGACGCCGGCGTACATCGGGTGCTGAACGCCGTCTCGGACTCGCTTCCGATCGACGAGGCGATCGGCCGACGTGCGGGCGCTCTGCTCGGCCGCGCCGATCGCTCGGACACCGTGGACGCGATCGTCGTCGCCGAGGCAATCGAATCCGGCGGAGCGGGGATACTCACCGGCGACCCGCTCGATCTGACCGCTCTCGCCGACGGCGAGCGCAGTGTCACGATCCACGCGCTGTGACGAGCCGCCGGCACGCGGATCCGGCGAACCCTGACACGCGTGTCATGGCGCGTTTATGGCGCGCGCGCCCCGATTCACCGTCGTTCGTCGGCATACCGAAAACGTTCTGACCAGCCACGATCGTTCGCGGGTGTTCGCCGGAATACGGCTTTTTCGCTTTCGGGACGCTGAGGTCCCGGGTTCGAATCCCGGCACCCCGACTCGTATTTCACCAGGACAGCGCGACCGAGCGCGTCGTTGATCTGGTTGGCGTCTGCGGCTCATGGCGCGTTCACGGCGCGCGCACGCAATTGCCCGATGCCGATGCAGCGGAGGCTATGGATCAACGTCCAAGTGCATACGCGTCCCGACGCCGAACTCCGTCTGGGCATCTCCGTCAACGACAAAACCAACTGCCTCGTAGAACGCAAGGGCATGCGGGTTGGCCGTCACCTCGATCCTGATCATCTCGCCTGCCGAAATGACCGCGATTGCATCACGGACGAGCGCGCGAGCTACGCCCTGTCGCATCCATTCGGGATCGACGAACAAGTCTTCCAACTCGGCGACGTACCCCGCCGGAAGCGTCGTCGCGAATCCGACGATGCGACCGTCGCCTACGGCGACCCGCGTCCGACCTTGACGGATCGAGTGTCCCGCGAAGACAAGAGCCTCGGGATGGGCCAACAGGGCCGCCCGGTCCCCGTCGTTGGAAAGAGACGACCGACGGTAGAGATCGGCGACCGCCGGGTTATCACCGGCATCGGCGCTGCGGATGAGAAAGGCAGTCACCGACACACATTGCCCGATCCTGCGGGGCGACTGAGCACATAGCGGCAGTCATGGCGCAGCCTCGCTCAGCGACTGCGCACCCGATCCGCAGGTGCGGTGTCGTCACCCGGATGCGCGCAGGCGCCGCAAGCCGCCCTCGACGTCGTAAACATGATGGAGCGAGTCATGCAATGCGTGTTCGAGCATTCTGCGGACCGTACTTCGGTCAGTGCCGATCGTGACGCCGCGTTCCCACGCACCCGCGTCAGCATCGCCAACCATGCCCGCCAGACGAGCAGCTTCGGAGTCGATCGCATCGACAACCGCCTTCGGGTCTTCGGTGGCATAGTCCGTTGCGGCAGCTTCGATCAGTGCATCGCCATCGATCGCGGGGAAGACCGGCTCGTCGTCGTTCAGAGCTTGCCCGACGCCAAAGACGTGCAACGCAGTGACGTCGCGCGAGTGCGCCGCGTATTCGATCGCCGACCAGACGCCAAGCTCAGGCCGCTCGCGAAGTTCCGGGCCCGCCTCGGCCAGCAGTGCGCGCCAACGCGGGCCGAGCGCGCGTACCGCT
The DNA here is from genome assembly GCA_041691275.1 of Actinomycetota bacterium. Classification (GTDB taxonomy): domain Bacteria; phylum Actinomycetota; class Acidimicrobiia; order IMCC26256; family PALSA-610; genus PALSA-610. The sequence goes on from JBEPUZ010000024.1 coordinate 4,425, forward strand.
GCGACAAGTGACGCGGCGTCGTACACGGACCCGTCGAAACCGCACGCGACGCAGAGTTCATGATCGACGGGGTCCACCGCACCAGCATGCCCGATTCCGGGTTCGCGTCCGCGCGTACCCGCGAGCGCTTATGGCGCGCGTTACGACGGAACGATGCTCCAGCCGCTCGGCAACGCCGGGGCGTCCACTCCGATCCCGGAGTCCATTGCGGCATGGGTCGCAGAATAATCAGCGGTGAAACGATCAATCAGAACCTCGATCTGATCGTCGGCCGCGCCGCGCGTGTCCCTGGGCTCGCCGATGCCAACAACGGGTTGTGGGGCGGGACGGTCGGCAACAAGATCTACGTGTGGCGCTCAGGGATCGGCGTTGACGCGCACGGCAATCTCGTCTACGTCGCGGGTCCCGGACTCAACGTCGACACACTGGCTGAGTTGCTGCGGCGCGCGGGATGCGTGCGCGCCATGGAGCTCGACATCAACACGTGGTGGGTCACGTTCACCTCGTTCGCGCCTGGGCCGGACGGGAAACAGCTGCCAACGAACCTCCTGGCGAGCATGGTCCGCAAACCGGATCGCTACCTGCCTCAGGGTAACCGCGACTTCGTGGAGATCGACGTCCGACACTGAACCGAACGGTCCATCCGTCGCTGCGGTCACTCCGCATTCTGCACCAGTAGCGCGAGTGTGGGACAGGCTTCGATCGCCCGTTTAACATGCGACTCGAGCGACGGCGGGATCGCACCGGGCGCGACAATCGGGAATCCCCACTCGTCGAGGCGGATCAGTTCCGGGAGAAGCTCCGCGCACATGCCGTGACCGACGCACGTCGTCCAGTTCACCACCAGCCGTTGCTTCATCGCCATGGTCCCGGCGCCGGCGTTGCAAGGACGCGCGGTGCGCTCATACGCCCGCAGCGACCGTGTAGCCGGTGTAGCTCGATCTCGGTGGAGAACGCATCGAGGCTGGAGGCCACGAACCGAGCCGCGCCGTCGGGGTGCTTGCACGCCCCGCGGCCCTTCACCAACTCGAGCCAGCCGCGCAGTCGCTGCTCGGCCTTGCCATCGCGGTCGCCCGCAACCAAGACGCTCATCGCAGCGGCGATCGCGGGCAGGCCGTTGACGCACGGCCCGCATTGCCCGGCATTCTCGTTCGCGAGCCATTGCGCGACATCTGCGGACTCTGCGAGTCCGCACGATGCGTCCGGCAACGCGACGATCACTCCGCAGCCGAACGAGGCGCCGGCGGTACGCAAAGAGGCCGGGTCGAGCGTCACTCGACGCGCCTCCTCGACGCTCAGCCAAGTACCGAAGTAACCGCCGACGAGTAAGGCCTGGGTCTCGTCGAACGAACCCCCCGCAGCCGCCATCATCCGGCTCATCGGTAGCCCAAGCGGGATCTCGAACACGCCGGGGACTGCGACACTTCCTGCAATTGTGACCAGCGCCGAGCCCGGTTCCGTCTCGGTGCCGAGGCTCCGGAACCAGCGTGCGCCGTACCGCGCGATCAATGCGAGGTGCGCGAGCGTCTCCGCGTTCTGCACGAGCGTCGGCCGCCGTGCCACTCCACGTTCGAACGGCCGGGGTGGAACGAAAATCGGCTTCGCTTCGCCGCCGTTGATCCAGCGGACGAGCGCGGACTCCTCTCCGGACACGTAGCGATCGGGCGCCGACTCGAGTCGCACGTGGAGGCGATCGACTCCGAGAGCCACCCGTTCGTCGATGGCTCGCCGCAGATTTCGGATAGTGGCAGTTGCTGCCCGGTCGACGCAGACGACCACCTCGAGCGCGCGCAGCGTCTCCGCGGCGAGGGCCGCGCCGTCCAGCACCAGATGCGGCGCGACCGCGCAGAGCGCTTTGTCCTTCGAGCTCATAGGTTCGCCTTCGGTCGCGTTGACCACGACGTAGCCGCGACGGCGCTGACTCGCTACTGCTCGCATCTTCGTGGCCGTGGGAAAGCCGGCGCCGCCGTGACCACGTAAGCCTGACCGTTCGACCTCCGTCAGTAGTGCCTGGCTTCCCGCCGGTCGCGCCCCAAAGTGCGCGACATGGTCTGAATAATGCCGAAGGGGCTCATGGGGCAGTAGCCGGGGAAGCTCACCGGCATCGGGCGTGCGCGCCGCGGGGCGAAGCTCGGTACTCCGCACGTCAGATTCCTCCTCGTGCGGAAACCGAGCCGGTCACCGCGTTGGTTCCCGCATCGACGTTGAGCCGCACGTCCAACGTCAGCGAGTCGCCCGATCCGTTGCGAAGCGCCGCCCGCAGCTCGGTGCCGGCGAGTTGGACAACCTGACCGCGATACAACTCGGGCTCAGCCACGGTGCCGAGACTCGCTTCACTGCGATCCATCTGTATCCCACCACCGGCGACGGGACTGCCGTCGAGCACAAAACGAACCGACCCGCGCGCTCCACCGGACAGTGAGCCGTAGATCGTGACGCGCGCCCTGCCCTCACTCTCGGCGGCGCGCGCGATCGTGCCGGCGAGCGTCGAGTCGAACGGCGCGCGCAGCGCCTCGGACACCGGCACGGTGCGAACTGCCCGACCCAGCAACGCCGACGGGGTGCCGGCGCGTCGGGCCCATCCCGGCTGGGTGGGTCCGGTAAAGGTCCAGGTGAGCACCGCGAACAGCAGTACCGCTGTTGCCGCGCCGGTCCATGCCCGTCGCCCGATCGGAACCCCGTGCGCTACGACCAGACGCAACGTCACCGCTCCGAGAACCGCGGAGAGACACGCCAAGCTCAATACGAGCGACCAGAGGACACGGCCGTCGGAGCCGGTACCGAGACCGTGGAGGAACGCAACCGGCCAACACGCGTACGAGATCCAGTGGACCGCTCGAAATGTGCGATACCCGAGACGATTACGCAGGAGGCTCGTGACGACGACGGCAAGGAGCAGATCGACTGCAACCGCGCCGAGCCCGAGCCACAGCGGACGATAGGGAGATCGGAACGGAATGACGACGTCGAGCCAACCGATCGGAGCGAAACCGTCGGCGATCGCAGTAACGATATGGACGCCCAGGAACACGACGACGAGCAGCGAGACGTTCTTGTGCAACGCGGCAGTAACGAAGCGCGGGAAGCGCCGGCTGGTATAGCGCGAAACCTGGATGATTCCGAGAACGAGGCTGGCGGTGAGCAACACCAAGGCAACGAACCCGGTTCCGCGTGTGAGGTACCACATGGCCTGCGCGCCGGTGACGGCGATCATGATGTGCACGTCATTCGACGGGCCAGCCCCCGACATAAGACACGGTGCCGCCGGCCCCGACGAGACGGGCCGGATATCCGCGCTCGGCGAGCCAAGCGGGCGCGTCCGGACCGAGGATGATCGCGGCGGTACTCGCGAGATTCGCGTCTTCGCAAGATCCCGCGGCCACGGTCACCACTCGCCAATGATCGGCCGCGGATCGGCCAGTGAAGGGATCGATGATGTGGTGCAACGGTTGTCCGCCACGCGTCCAACGGCGTACCGATGTTCCCGACGTCGCGACTCCGCCGCCCAGTATCTGGATCCTCTGACCGCCGGGAGCGGCGAACGCGGCGCGGTGATCCTCGGCGACACGCACCGACCACCCGCCGACCGGAGCAGTTCCGGCGCACGAGAGGTCGCCGCCGAGCCCGACGACAACTCCCCCACCGGTACGCGTCGCGGCTGCGCGCGCGGCGCGATCAGCGCACCAGGCCTTCGCCGTCGCGCCAAGATCGAGAGTGACGCCCGGCGGAATGCGGACAGTCCCGCGTGCACGGTCCACATCGATTGCGCGCCAGCCCGCCATCGTGCGCAGGGTCACGCGCAACGTCGGACCGTCCGGCGCGACCTCGTTGAAATCGCGGTCATAGCCCATCTCACGCACAAACGTTCCGACCGTCGGATCGACGAGCCCGTCAGTGGCACGCGCACCCCGCAGCGCCACCTCCAACGCGTCCATGAGCCAGCGCGACACCGCGACGGGTTCACCCGGATGGAGATTGACGCGCTCGAGATCGGAGTCTTCGCGGAAGCGGCTGCACGCCCGGTCGACTTCGGCAATGACGCGCTCGGTCTCGGCGCGCGCGTCGTTCAGCGACGCTCGGTCGTCGACGAGGACGACCGCCGTAGTTCCGAGGGCCGGAAAGCTGACCTGGTCGAGGAGGTCGGTCACGACTGCCCAGAAACGACACCGCCTCCGCTACCCCCTGACGAAGGCTGAGGGATGTACTGCACCGGCGCGAGTGTGTCGGGCGCCGTTGCAGGCGTGGTGGTCGGAGTCACCGTGACGGGCGACGTGGCGGGTGTGGTGGCGGGCGTAGTCGGAGTCACCGTGGCACGCACCGACCGGTTCGGTGCCAGGGGCTTGACCGGCAGGAATCGGGTTCCTGACACCGGCGCAGCCGGTGTGGGCGTCGGTATCGACTTGGCGCGGGCAGGTTGCGCCAGAGCGATGAGAGTCGTGAGACCCCCGGAGACCGCCACGGATATCGCCACGACCGCACGCGTCAACGAAGACACCCTACGTACCGCGCGATCTCGGTCCCTGACGGCGCTGGTTGTTCTCATGAAACCAGGATCGGCTCCCTCACGCTGAGGAACCTGAGAGCCAGGTTAAGGCTTGTACAACCCCTGAAACGTCCTACGGGCCGACCGTACGAACTTGGACGTCTCGTCGTGCCGGACGTCAGCCACCGAACGTCTTGATCAGCCCTGCGACGAGGTTCGCTCGTTGCGCAGGTGTGAGCTTCGCATCGGAATGCAGACCGAACCATGTGTAATAGCTCGGAGGCATCGATCCCTCGCGCACGGAATCGGCGAGCCCGCGTGCGCCCTCGCCTTGAGGTCGATCCCACTCCGAGAAGTTCACCGCGACACGGCCCTCCTTTACGTGATTGGTCAACCACCACGACACCGGCGCCACCTTCCCGTACCACGGTGTCCTGGTCCGGTTGCTGTGGCAGTCGAAGCAGGCCGCGACGACGAGAGCCCGCGTCTGCGAGCTATCCCACTTCGGCTCGACCGATACCGCGGGATTGGATACTCGGTACGGCACGAGCTGCAGCAGCCCGAAGACCGCAAGCACCGACAAACCGACGATGAGGTTGCGCTTCGTCTTCTTCATCCAGCTCATCATGAGGAAGCCCGTACCTTCAACGAGGTGATCACAGCCAGTATCTCAGCGACGGTTGCTGCGGCCGGTCACCGGGTATGGCGTTCCCGACTCGCACGTTGCGCACCCGAGCGCATCCGAAAGGGAGAACCATGGACGCCATCGCACTGTTGAAGGCCGACCACAAAGCGGTGTCGAAGCTCTTTCGTGAGTACAAGGCCGCCAAGAAGGCCGACAAGCCCACCCGCACGAAGATCATCGACAATGTCATCAAGCAGCTGTCGATTCACGCCGCGATCGAGGAGAAGGTCTTCTATCCCGCGGTCCGAGAAGAAGTTCCGAAGCTCAAAGACGACATCCTCGAGAGCCTCGAGGAGCACCACGTGTTGAAGTGGACGCTCGAAGAGCTCTCCGACATCGGCCTCGACAACGAGCGCTACGACGCCAAGGTCACCGTCATGATGGAGCAGGTTCGCCATCATGTGGAGGAAGAGGAAACCGATTGGTTCCCGAAGGTGCGCGAAGCGCTCCCCCGGGCGCGGCTGAAGGAACTAGGTGAAGAGCTCCAAAAGGCGAAGCGTCGTGCTCCCCGCACTCCCGAGCCCGACCGGGTCGTTCCTCGCTAACGGAGAGCGCCCGCGCCGCCGGCGCACCCGGTTACTCCTCCCGTTCCGTCACGCCGACGAAGCCGCGTTCACGAAGATCAGTCATCGCCGCGCCCGCGTCCTCGACGCGACGATGCCCGAGCTGTCGACCGCCGCGAACCATTCACTGTTGTGGTTCCTGGTCGCGGCCGGGCTCGGCGCGTTCGGTGGTCGTCGCGGACGGCGCGCCGCCACACGGGGCGTGCTGGCCATCGCCTGCGCGTCGGCGGTGTCCAGCGGCATCCTGAAACGGCTGCTGCCCCGGCGCCGGCCCTCGCTCGACTCGTTCCCGTTCATCGGGCTCCGGCGCCGTCCGGCGTCTTCGTCGATGCCGTCGGGTCATGCCGCGTCGGCCGCCGCGTTCGCAACCGCGGCGGCCATCGAATTGCCGGTCGCGGCCGTACCTCTCGCCGCACTCGCCGGCGCAGTCGCGTACTCCCGCATCTACAACGGCGTGCACTATCCCGGCGACGTCATCCTCGGTGGCGCGATCGGAGTCGGGGTAGCCGCGGCGACCGTGAAGGTGTGGCCGCGGGCCGACTACTCCCCCGCGTCGGCGCGTCCGGTCCCGGCCAAGCTCGCGCGAGTCGTCGGGGAACCGTCAGCCGACGGTGCCGGGCTCACGATCGTGATCAATCCGTCGGCCCGGTCCGGGCGCAACACCGATCCTTCCGACGAGCTCCAGGCCGCGCTGCCGGCGGCCAAGATCGTCGCGCTCGACGACTCCGACGATCTGTTGGACGCGCTCCGGGCCGCGGCCGTCGACGCGCGTGCGATCGGGATGGTCGGTGGTGACGGTTCGATCAACGCGGCGGCAGCGGTCGCGCTCGAGCACGGTTGCCCGCTCGTCGTGATCCCGGGTGGGACGTTGAATCACTTCGCCCGCGACCTCGGGCTCGACTCGGTCGACGACGCGGTCCGCGCGGTGAAGAGCGGACAGCTCGTAGCCGTCGACGTCGGGATGATCGACGAGCACGCCTTCCTCAACACCGCGAGCTTCGGGAGCTATTCGAAGCTCGTCGAAGCACGCGAGAAGCTCGAAGGCTCGATCGGGAAGTGGCCCGCACTCGCGGTCGCACTCGTCCGGGTGCTACGCGAGAACGAGCCCTTCGATGTCACGATCGACGGCCGCAAGCGACGGATCTGGATGATCTTCGTCGGCAACTGCGCGTACGACCCGCCCGGGTTCGCGCCCGCCACGCGCGCCGAGCTCGACGACGGGCTGCTCGACGTCCGCATCGTCGACGGCACGCATCCGGGATCGCGCACCCGTCTCGTCGTCGCGCTGCTGACCGGCAACCTCACTCGCTCGCGCGTCTACACGCGTCGCCTCGTGCGTGCACTTGCCGTGAGCATGGATTCCGACGAACGGACACTGGCCGCCGACGGCGAGGTGTTCGAAGGCAGCCGCGACTTCAGGATCGGAAAGCATTCCGAGCGACTGCTCGTGTATGCCCCGGAGTGACGCTTACCGAAACCCCGGCACAGCCCACATTCCGCCCACAGTTACAGTCCTCACGCTCGCGAGACTGCCAAGACGAGTTGGCGGAACGAACCGATCGTGTCGTCGACCCGTAGGACAAGCGCATGAAGAAGTGGATCATCGGCATCGTCGTCGTCGCACTGCTCGTCGTGGTGGGCGGCCCGTTCGTGTACTTCCATTTCATCGAGACGAAGGCTCCACCCAGGCTCTCGATCAGCACGGTCACCGTTCCGTCGACCGCGGCGGCGACCGGCACCACGACCGGCTCGAGTTCGACTGCGGCCGCGCCGCTTGCGGGCACCTGGAAGATCTCGACCGGTTCCATCGTGCGCTACCGCGTGAAGGAGACCCTGTTCGGTCAGAGTGCCACTGCGGTCGGGTCGACGAGCACGGTGACAGGCTCGCTCACGATCGCCGGAACCCAGCTCACCAAGGCCGACTTCACCGTCGACATGACAACCGTGAAGAGTGATCGCAGCCAGCGCGACGACCAGTTCCAGGGCCGGATCATGGATACCTCCGACTTCCCGACGGGAACGTTCACGCTGACGAACCCGATCGCGCTCGCACCCGTACCGAAGGACGGTGTCGAAGCCGACCACACGGCCAAGGGCAAGCTGATGCTGCACGGCAAGACGAACGACGTGACCCTGACGTTGCAGACGAAGCGGACCGGCAACGTGATCGTCGTCGTGGGCAGCACACCGATCACGTTCTCCGACTACGACATCGGCAACCCGAGCGGCGGCCCGGCGAGCGTCGGCAACTCGGGCACGCTCGAGTTCGCACTGCAGTTCCAGCCCTCGACCTGAACCCGAAACCGGCTGGTCTGCGGATCATCGGCAATTTCACGTGACACTCAGTCCGGTCGCGGGTGTACCGTGAATCAGAAGCGTTGCTCCAGACCCCGGTGGCGCAGGTGTACGGCGGCCAAGATCGGGGAAGTCTGCGCATGGAGACAACTACCTTCCATGACCACGAGGCAGCGGTACGGCCTCGGGTCGTCGTTTCCAAGCAGGGCGTCACCGTTGATGCCTGCACCGTCGTGGAGCTTCGAGGCGAGTTCGACACGGCGGCGTTGAACTCCCTCGTCGATACGTTCGACGAGGCGATCACGCAGGACGCTTTCGACGTCGTGATCGATCTCGCCGACGTCGAGTTCATCGGCGCGGGCTGGATCGGCACGCTGGTGCGGAGCCGGGCTCGGCTGGAGATGCAGCATCGCGAGCTGACGTTGCGCTCACCTCCGCAGGTGGTGCACCGGTTGCTCGACCTCTGCGGTCTCGGGTACCTGATCGAACCGGTGCTCGGGAGCCGTGGGCGCGACGCGGGGTTCGACCTCGCGGCCGGCTAACCCGCGGCGTCGAGACTTTCGTTCAGCCGCTTGGTGAGATAGCGGCGCTCGGAATCGGTCGCAGGCAGCGTGAGCGCGGCTTGGTACGCGGTGACGGCTTCGCGGTGACGGTCGAGCCGGCGCAGCAGATCGGCGCGCGTCGCGGCCAGGAGGTGGTACCCGGCGAGAGCACCCGACTCGTCGAGCGCGTCGACGAGGCGCAGGCCCGCGTCGGGACCGTCGGCCATTCCGATCGCGACCGCGCGGTTGAGCTCGACGACCGGTGACGGGACCATGCGCACCAGCTCGCCGTACAGCGCAGCGATCTCGACCCAGTCGGTTGCCGACGCGTCGCGCGCGTCGGCATGGCACGCGGCGATCGCGGCCTGCACCTGATACGGACCGGGTTGACCGCGCCGCAGTGCGCCTTCGAGTAGGTCGACGCCCTCGGTCACCGCGTCGGTGTCCCATCGGGTGCGGTCCTGGTGCTCGAGTGGGATGAGGTCGCCCTCTTGGTCGACGCGCGCGGCACGGCGCGCGTCGGTCAGCAGCAAGAGCGCGAGCAGCCCGGTCACCTCGGGTTCGTCCGGCATCAACTCCGCGAGCGTGCGCGCGAGGCGGATCGCTTCCGCGCACAACCCGGCGCGCACGAGCTCCGCTCCGGCGGTGGCGGAGTAGCCCTCGTTGAACAACAGGTAGAGCACTGCGAGTACGGAGCCGGTGCGCTCCGACAACAGGTACGCGGGCGGCACCCGGTACGGGATCCCGGCGTTGCGGATCTTGCGTTTGGCGCGGACGATCCGCTGCGCCATCGTCGGCTCCGGCACGAGGAAGGCGCGGGCGATCTCGGGTGTCGTGAGCCCGACCAGAGTGCGCAGCGTCAGCGCGACCTGGGCCTCGCGGCCGAGCGCCGGATGGCAACACGTGAAGATGAGGCGGAGTCGGTCGTCGTCGACACCACTGTCGTCGAAGCTGTCCTCGGAGCCGGAGGGACGCGACCTCACGGCCACCTCCTCCAGCTTGAGCGCGCCGGTCGCATCGCGGCGGAGCCGATCGAGCGCGCGATTACGCGCGGTGGTCGTGAGCCACGCGCCGGGATTGCGGGGGACGCCGTCGCGTTGCCATGTCTCGAGCGCTCGGGCGAAGGCATCCTGCGCACACTCCTCGGCGAGGTCCCAGTCGCCGGTCACCCGGATCAAGGTCGCGACGACGCGACCCCAATCCGAGTGGAACGCGGCGACGACCGCGGACTCGACGTCGGCGCGGGCTAGTACTCCCAGATCGGCCTCACTTCGATCGACCCGTTGCTCGCACCCGGGATCTTGGCGGCGATCTCGATGGCCTCGTCGAGATCCTTGGCCTCGACCGCGTAGTAGCCGCCGATCTGTTCCTTGGTCTCGGCGAAGGGACCGTCGGAGGTCAGGACCTCACCGTTACGGACCTGCACGGTGGTCGCGTCGGACGTGGGGCGGAGGCGTTCGCCGCCGAGGAGGGCGCCGCGCTTGGTCATGTCCTCGCCGAACTTCATGTAGCTGGCCATCTGGGCTTCGCCCTCGGCCGGGCTCATCGCCTGGTCGGCTGTTTCCTCGGTGCAGATCAACAGGATGTAACGCATGGTGCCTCCTCGTGGATAGCGCTATCGGATCACACCGACGACGAACGGGAGGGCGCCGGATCGACACCCCCTCCCGAAAACCCGTGTGGAGGAATCCCCCGAGGAATCCCCGAAACGCGAAGCGCGAATCGCGGGGAATCCTTCGAGGAATCCCCGACACGGGTATGTGGGCCGGGGTCTAGGCGGAAGCGTCGACGGTGGAGCCCGTCGGACCGACGTCCCAGGACGAATGGTCGAAGGGGTTGAAGGAGAACTGCGAGGTGACCGGCGCGGCCGCACCGGGCGTCGCCGTCGTCGCGACCCGCTGGGAGCCGGGCGTCATGCTCCCGTCCCACTGGGTCAGGCCCGACAACAGGCCCGCGTGCTGGTAGAGGGGCATCGCGACCGCGGTTGCGGTGAACGCCGCCAGGTCGCTGGGCTCGCCGGTCGTCGGCGCGAAGAGTGTCGACAGCGCCGACCCCTCGAGCTGGGCGAGCCGGACTGCAGGCGATGACAGATAGCTCGCCGCCGTAGTTCCGGTACCCGAGACGGCGCTCACACTCATCCCGAGAGGTTTCGACCGGATCCCGGCCGAAGTTGAACCGGCGTGACCCGCGTCACCCCGACCCCCCACTCAGCCCGTCAGCCCTGGAGCAGGAGTTCCGCCATCTGTACGCCGTTCAGCGCCGCGCCCTTGCGGAGGTTGTCGCCCGTCACCCAGAGATCGAGCGAACCCGGCTCCGAGGGGTCTTCCCGGATGCGACCCACCAGCACGGGATCGATCCCGGCCGCCTCTTGCGGGGTCGGGTACCCGTCGCCGTTGTCGACGAGCAGCACGCCCGGCGCCGCGCTCAGCAGGTCGACCGCTTCCGCCTTGCTCATCGGGCGATGGAACCGAATGTTGGCGCTCACCGCGTGGCCCACGTACACCGGTACGCGCACACAGGTGACGGTGCACCGGATGTCGTCGTCGTGGAGGATCTTGCGCGCCTCGCGCACCATCTTCCATTCCTCCGACGTGTACCCCAGCTCCTTCACCGAGCCCGCGAGCGGGATCACGTTGCCGGCGATGGGCTTGTCCCACACCTCGCCCTGCACGAGGAAGCCCGACTGCCGGCCCGAGCGGCGCAGATCTTCGGCACGACCGTCGAGCTTCGTCCACTGCGCGTCGAGCTCGTCCAGCCCGACCTGCCCCGCCCCCGACACCGACTGGTAGGTGGACACGACCATGCGTTCGATTCGGGCCGCGCGATGCAACGGCGCGAGCGCGGTGACGGGAATCATCGTCGTGCAGTTCGGGCACGACGCGATTCCCTTCGGCATGTTGCGCATGTCCTCGGGATTCACCTCGGCGACGACCAACGGCACGTCGGGATCCATGCGGAACGCGGAGGACTTGTCGATCACCTTGGCGCCTGCGGCCGCGGCCTGCGGCGCCCACTCGATCGAGATCGGCTCGTCGACGTCGACGATCACGAGATCGAGGCCGTCGAAGCAACCCGCCTTCAACACTTCGCACGCGACCTCACCGCCGTTGAACGCGAGCTTGCGCCCCTCGGAACGGGGCGACGCGTACGCGCGCAGCTCCGTCACCGGGAAGGACCGCTCTTCGAGGATCCGCAACATCTCGGTGCCGACCATCCCGGTCGCACCCATCAGACCGACACGCACCGCTTACTCCTTGTCCAGACCGAACGCCGCGTGCAACGCCTGCACCGCGCGCTCCACCTCTTCCTCGGCGAGCACGCACGAGATCCGAATCGTCGACGTGCTGATCATCTCGATGTTCACACCTTTGACCGCGAGGGTCTCGAACATCTTGGCGGCGATGCCCGGATGCGTCTTCATGCCCGCGCCGATCAGTGACACCCGACCGATGCGCTCGTCGATACCGAAGCCGATTGCCTCGGTGTCGACGACGATCTTCTCCATGCACTGCGCGGTGCGATCGACGTCGGCGCGCGGCACTGTGAACGAGATGTCGGTGTGACCCGCGCTCGAGATGTTCTGCACGATCATGTCGACGTTGATGCCGGCCTCGGCCAGATCGCGGAAGATCGTCGCCGCGATACCGGGCCGGTCGGGGACGCGCTCGATCGTCACCTTGGCTTCACCCGTGTCGTGGGTGACCCCCGAGATGATCGCCTGTTCCATTGCTTCGACCGCGTCCATCGTCGCGTCCTCCTCGGTGATCCAGGTTCCCGGTGCCCACGTGAAGCTCGACCGCACGTGCACCTTGACGTGGTGATTGCGCGCGAACTCGACGGACCGCAGCGCGAGCACCCGCCCGCCCGTCGCGGCCATCTCGAGCATCTCGTCGAACGAGACGCGCGCCAGCTTGCGTGCGGTGGGCACGATGCGGGGGTCGGCCGTGTAGACGCCTTCGACATCGGTGTAGATCTCGCACGCGTCGGCGCCGAGCGCGGCCGCGAGCGCGACCGCGGTGGTGTCGGAGCCTCCCCGGCCCAACGTGGTGACGTCGCGAGACGTCGAGACGCCCTGGAAGCCTGCGACGATCGCGACCTTGCCCTCGCTCACCGCTTCGCGGATGCGGTCGCCCCGCACCTCGATGATCTTCGCCTTGCCGTGATCGGTATCGGTGACGATGCCGGCCTGGCTGCCGGTAAAGCTCACCGCGGGCTGTCCGAGATCCTCGACCGCCATCGACAGGAGCGCCATCGAGATGCGCTCGCCCGCGGTCAGCAACATGTCCATCTCACGCCCGCCGGGGCGCCGGGTGACGTCGTTCGCGAGGCGGACGAGATCGTCGGTGGTCTTGCCCATGGCCGAGACCACGGCGACCACGTCGTTGCCCGCACGGCGCGTGCGGACGAGATGATCGGCGACGGCCCGGATGCGATCCGGGTCGGCGACCGAGGTCCCTCCGAACTTCTGTACCAGTAGACCCACGGCCGTCAAGGCTACCGGCGACCCTGGCGAACCCCGGTCGGGTTTCGGCGCCCTGTACATTCAGCGGCCGTGCCGTCCGCAGACAAACGCCAGCGCAAGAAGGAAAACGCCCGCGCCGCGCGCGAAGCCCGTGAGGCAGAGCTCAAGAAGCGCAAGCGAAATCGGACTATCCGCAACGGCGCCATCGCGGCGGGGATCTTCGTCATCGCGTTCGGGCTCCTGACCTTGCTCACCCGCAAGGACAAGAAAAAGGTCGTCGCGAGCCCCACCACCTCGTCGACGGTGGCCACTCCGACGGTCACGGTCGCGGCCAAGGACCTCGCCGCGGTCAAGTGCAACGACACCAAGCCCACGACGTCGGCCAAGAAGGAGAAGCAGAAGGCCCCGGCGCAGACGATCGACGCGACGAAGACCTACACCGCGGTCCTCTCGACCTCGTGTGGCGACATCACGGTCGCGCTCGACGCCAAGGCCGATCCCAAGGGCGTGAACAATTTCGTGTTCCTCGCCCGCCAGGGCTTCTACGACGGGCTGACCTTCCACCGGGCGGCCAAGGACTTCGTCATCCAGGGCGGCGACCCGGCCGGCGACGGCAGCGGATCACCCGGGTACGAGAACGTCATCAGCGAGCTCCCGACCGACGGCTATCCGCTCGGCACACTCGCCTACGCGAAGACGGGCACCGCTCCGGCCGGATCGGCGGGCTCGCAGTTCTTCGTCGTGACGAGCGACCACCCGTCGTCATTGGAAACGAAGACGAACGGGTCGTACCAATACGGCGTGTTCGGGCACGTGACCAAGGGCATCGCCGTCGCCAAGAAGATGGAGGGCTTCGCGCCCGCTTCCGGTGACGGGACGCCGACCCGACCGCTCTACATCTTCAAGGTGACGATCACCGAGACGTGACCTTCAGCCGGCGGGCGCGAGCTGGATCGTTCCGCCGGGTTTCGTCGTCTCGGGCTTCGCGCCCTTGCGGTAGACGGTCGCGCTCCCGGCGCCGAGCACTTCCCACGGGCCGTCGGCCGTGCGGACGAGCGCCGTCTGTTCGTCGACGCCGACGAGCACGCCCTCGCGGGCCAAGAGGTCGACCGACCGTTCCTTCAGATGCTCGGCCGCGCGACCGTGGTACGGGAAGATCGCGAGACCGGGGACGAGCCCGAGACCGACGGTGTACGCACCGCCGCGCGGGTCGACCATCGGATCGCCCAGCACGGTCGCCCCGGCGCCCGAAGCTGCGATCACGGCGCCCCGCCCGTAGGCGTAGACGAGCGCTTCGTAGAACGGGCTGTCTTTCAGCACCGACCGCAGGTGCAGGGGGGAGCCGTCGGCGATGTAGACGAAGCGGGCGACACGGATCGCCGAGACGTTGGCGTCGGCTTCGGCGTCGCGACGGTTGACGACCGCGAGGCCCTGCGCCTTCGCGCCGAGGCCCTTGAAGTAGGCCACAGCCCGCTCCACGGCCCGCTCGGGGTACTCGAAGGCAGCCGCGGTCGGGAGGACGAGCACCTCGTCGGCACCCGAGAGCTCGAGCAACCGGGCGTCGAACGCCGCGCACGGCTCGGTCCATTCGTCGCCGCCGACGAGGGCGACGGTTCCGGTCGGCTTGGTCACGGGTGGATCCTACGAGCGGGCGTACGGCGCCGAGCGCACTCGCCTCCCTCAGCTACCCGCCGGTAGCCTCTCGCCGCCGCCCGGGACGACGGGCGCCGGGGAGGACGGATTTCATGTCGGTCAAGCGCGTTGGGATCGTTGGGTCGGGGATCATGGGCTCGGGCATCGCCGAGGTCGCGGCCAAGTCCGGGATCGAAGTCGTCTTGCGGAGCCGCTCCCAGAGCACGGCCGACGCAATGGTCGCGGGCCTGGAGAAGTCGCTGGCCAAGCAGGTCGACCGGGGCAAGCTCGAAGCCGCCGAGCGCGACACGGTGCTCGGTCGGGTGCGCGCGGTCGCCGACCTCGGAGAGCTGCGCGAGTGCGACCTCGTCATCGAGTCGATCGTCGAAGACCTCGCCGCCAAGAAGCACCTCTTCACCGAGCTCGACCGGATATGCCCGGAAGGCACGATCCTCGCGACGAACACGTCGACGTTGCCCGTGGTCGAGATGGCGATGAACACCGGTCGTCCCGAAAAGGTGTGCGGGATCCACTTCTTCAACCCGGCGCCGATGATGGCGTTGGTCGAGGTCGTGCGCGCGATCACCTCGAGCGACGAGACGATCGAGACCGCCACCGCGTTCGCGACCACATGCGGCAAGAACGCGGTGCAGGTGAAGGACCAGGCCGGCTTCATCGTGAACGCGTTGCTGTTCCCGTACTTGAACAACGCGGCTCGCCTCTTCGACGCCGGCGTCGCGACCCGCGACGACATCGACGCCGCCATGAAGGGCGGCTGCAACTTCCCGATGGGCCCGCTCGAGCTCCTCGACCTGGTGGGTCTCGACACGAGCCTCGCCATCCTCGAGGCGCTCTACGAGGAGTTCAAGGACCCCAACTACGCACCCGCGCCCGTGCTGCGTCGGATGGTCAGCGCCGAGCGGTTGGGCCGCAAGACAAGCGTGGGTTTCTACGAGTACAAGCGGTAGGCGCACACTGAGTTTCACATGGGCGCATAATCCGGGAGAATGGTGTCGATGGCCGAGCGCGACCGCCCCTGGTTGATCCGGACGTATTCCGGTCACTCGTCTGCTCTGGCCTCCAACGAGCTCTACCGAACGAACCTGGCGCGGGGTCAGACGGGGCTGTCGGTGGCCTTCGACCTCCCGACCCAGACCGGGTACGACCCGGACGATCCGTTGGCCCGGGGCGAGGTCGGCAAGGTCGGCGTTCCCGTGCCGCATCTCGGCGAGATGCGCGCCCTGTTCGACGGCATCCCGCTCGCGGAGATGAACACGTCGATGACGATCAACGCCACCGCGATGTGGTTGCTCGGCATGTACCTCGCGCTCGCCGACGAGCAAGGGGTCGCGCACACGGAGTTGGCGGGCACCACGCAGAACGACATCTTGAAGGAGTACCTCTCCCGGGGGACCTACATCTTCCCGCCCGAGGCTTCGAAACGTCTCACTGTCGACCTGGTCACCTACACGGTGAAGAACGCGCCGATGTGGAACCCGATCAACGTGTGTCCGTACCACCTACAAGAAGCCGGAGCGACGCCCGTCCAGGAACTTGCGTACGGGCTCGCGAACGCGATCGCAGTGCTCGACGCCGTGCGCGCGTCGGGCCAGGTTCCCGAAGACGAGTTCCCCGAGGTCGTCGGCCGGATCTCGTTCTTCATCGACGCGGGCGTGCGGTTCATCGAAGAGATGTGCAAGATGCGCGCCTTCACCCGCATGTGGGACCAGATCTGCCAGGACCGTTACGGAGTCGAGGATCCGAAGCTGCGCCGGTTCCGCTACGGCATGCAGGTCAACTCGCTGGGGCTGACCGAGGAGCAGCCCGAGAACAACGTGCAGCGCATCGTGCTCGAGATGCTCGGCGTCACGCTGTCGAAGGACGCGCGGGCACGGGCGGTGCAGCTTCCCTGTTGGAACGAAGCGCTGGGATTGCCGACGCCGTGGGACCAGCAGTGGTCGCTCCGCATCCAGCAGGTACTCGCGTACGAGTCCGACCTGCTCGAGTACGGCGACCTGTTCGAAGGCTCCGTCGTCGTCGAGCGCAAGGTCGCCGAGCTGTGCGAGGCGGCCGAGGTCGAGCTGCAGTGGGTGCTCGACGGTGGTGGATCGTTCGCGATGATCGACGAGATGAAGGGCCGCATCGTGCAGGCCGGCGCCGAGCGCGTGCGCCACATCGAGTCGGGTGAGCTGAAGGTCGTCGGTGTGAACGCGTTCACCGAGACCGCACCGTCGCCGCTCGCCGAGAGCGCGCGCAACGGCGGAATCGTCACGATCGATCCCGAGGTCGAAGCCGAGCGCGTGCGCGAGATCGAAGAGTGGCGCAAGGCGCGCGACGCCGACGCGTTCGACGCCGCGTTGGCGCGGCTGCAGGCGACGGCCCAGACGTCAGAGAACCTGGTGCCGGCGACGATCGCGCTGGCGAAGGCCGGGGGAACCGTCGGCGAATGGGCGGGCGCGCTCCGGGAGGTCTTCGGTGAGTACCGGGCGCCCACCGGCGTCGGCCACGTGGCGGTCCAGATCGGCGCCGAGATGGAGGCGGTCCGCCAGCTCGTGCATTCGATCACCGCCGAGACGGGCCGACCGATCCGGTTGCTGGTCGGCAAGCCCGGACTCGACGGGCACTCGAACGGCGCCGAGCAGATCGCGGTGGCGGCGCGCGACGCCGGCTTCGAGGTCATCTATCAGGGCATCCGGCTCACACCGGCGGAGATCTCGGCGGCCGCCCGGGACGAGGACGTCGACGTCGTGGGGCTCTCGATCCTCTCGGGATCGCACCTGGGTCTCGTTCCCGAGACGCTTCGTCTCCTGCGGGAGGCCGGCGTCGACGCACCGGTCGTGGTCGGAGGGATTATCCCCGACGCCGATCGGTCCCAGCTCGAGGCCTGGGGGGTGGCCCGCGTCTACACCCCAAAGGATTATCAGCTCTCTCGCATGATGCGCGACCTGGCCGAATTGGCCCGGGATCACCGATCGAAGCCTCAGGCCGGGGCTGCGTGAAGCCGATGAGAGGACGCATGCACGACCCGCGAGTCATCGTGGCCGCCACAGGCGGTGTCGCCGCGCTCGCGGCCGGAGCGATCGGCGTCGCGATCAATTCACCGACGTTCGCGGTGGTTGCGGGGTCGGCCGGGGTAGTAGCAGCGATCGCGGGCGTCGCGCTCGGCGCGCGTGCCCACCAGAGCGAGGACCGGCTTGAGCAGGCCGAGGACGAGATCCGCGCCGTACGCCGCGAGCTCGCCTCGATCAATGCGGTGCTCCAAGAGGAAGCGAGTCGCAAAGTGGCAGAAGAAGAGCTCGGTTCCAGCACCGAAGAGAGTCGGGCCCGGGGAGAGCAGGCGTTCGACGCCGCCACCGGTCTCTACGACGAGAAGTACTTCGCGGTGCTCGCCCAGCAGCAGGTCGCCGCGGCTCGGCGCTCGTTGCGGCCGATCTCGGTCGTCATCTTCGAGATCGACGCAATGGGCGACGCTGATCGCGGGACCCGTCTGCAAGCCCTCGGGGTCGTGGGCGACGTCGTTCGGCGCACGTTGCGCGAGAGCGACGCCGCGTGCCGTCTGGGCGATCTGATGGTCGGCGCGATCCTCGAGGACACGCCGGAAGCGGGCGCAGTGTGGGCGGCCGAACGGGTGCGGGGGACGTTGCTCGCCTCACCGGTGGGCGACGCGCTCACGCTGTCGGCCGGCGTTGCCTGCTACCCCACGCACGCTCTCGGTGCCGCGGAGCTCGTGCACCAGGCGAGCAAGGCGCTCGACGAGGCGCGCTCGCGCGGTCGCGATCGCGTCGAGCTCGCTCCGGAACCTTCGAACTAGGCCGCCCGCGCCCGAGCGGGCTGGGCGCCGAGGTGTGAGAACCGCCGGAGCGTGCCCGGGCTGAGGATCCCGAGGGTGTAGTTGCCTCGTTCGACCCTCCGGGCTCGACCTTTGATCACCTCGTAACCGAGACAGTTGGCGAGACGCTTGACGGGGTGGCGTGACGCGATCGCGTAGCCGCTGAGGTGGAGCTCGCGGTGAACCTCGACAAGCGTCATCGCTCTCGCGTTGCGGAGGAGGATGGCGAGGACCGCCGAACGAAGGTGTTTGCCGAATAGGGGCAGGCATCCGGGCGCTTCGGGTGGGATCGGCGGCGGGCCCCCACGACGGGTGACGCGAAATCCACGCACGATGTCTTTCGGGTCGACGCGGGGCCACATGACGACGCGGAGCTCGGCCAGTTTGGTCCTCACCGCGGCGAGTTGGGCCGAGAGCACGCGTTGCGCCTGGTCGAGTTCGGTTGCCTGTTCCAGCAGCGCGGCGCATTCCTCGAGAAACGCGGCGAGCTCGTCGGGACCGTGCGGGAGACGGCGGTAACGGGCGGGATAACGGATCGCGGGCACGTGCACTCCCGAACGGTTCGATTGGCCGGGGGGAAGCGACGCGCCGAAGCGCTGAACCGAACCGTAACGACCCTCTGCGCCACCTACGCCGCAACCCCGTATTGAGGATTCCTTTGGGGAATCGTCATTACGGGGTTTGGAGCGAGGGGGGTTGGAGCGAGGGGGGTTGGAGCGAGGGGGGTTGGAGCGAGGGGGGTCAGGGGTCGGGGTCGCCGAGGTCGAGCTCGGCTCGGACTTCGTCGGTGTCGGCGCCCAGGGCGCGGCCCGCCCAGCGCATCTCGGCAGGTGTGCGGGAGAAACGGGCGACCGAGCCCTGCATCACGATGCCGTCGACCTCGATGAACACGTTCCGGGCCCGCACGTGCGGATCCGCCAGCACCTCGCTCATCGTGTACACGGGCGCGATCGCCGCCTCGGCCTCCTCGAACGCGGCGATGACCTCGGCCGACGCACGATGCCCGACCCACGCGGTCACCACCGCGTCGAGCTCCTCGCGATGCACCCCCCGCCCCGCGAACGTCGCGAAGCGCTCGTCGTCGCCGAGCCCCAGAAGGGCGAGCACCCGCTGGGCCACCGATTCGGCCGAGGTCGAGATCGCGACCCATCGATTGTCCGCGCACCGATAGGTCCCCCGCGGCACGGAGTAGGGGATGCCCGATCCGAGCCGCGGCTGCTCATAGCCCAGATGCGCAGCGGCCGAAGGCAGCGCCGACATCATCTGCAGCATCGACTCGAGCAGGTTGACGTCGATCATCTGGCCGAGACCCGTGCGGTCCCGATCGCGCAACGCCACCATCACCGCAAACGCACCCGCGATCGCCGTCACCTCGTCGGTCAACGCGATCGGTGGCAACAGAGGCGGACCGTCGGGCTCGCCGTTGATCGCCGCGAACCCGCTCATCGCCTCGGCCATCGTCGCGAAGCCGGGCCGGGACGAGTACGGACCGTCCTGACCGAACCCGGTCACTCGCAACACCACCAGCCGAGGGTTGCGCGCGGCCAGAACGTCGGGGCCGAGGCCGAGCCGCTCGAGGGTTCCGGGCCGGAAGTTCTCGATCAGCACGTCGGCCTGCTCGGCGAGCGCCCAGAACAATGCCCGACCCGGGTCGGTCTTGAGGTCGGCCACCACCGTCCGCTTGTTCCGACCGAGCAGCTTCCAGGTATACGAGTCGCCCCCGCCGGGTGGGAACCACCCCATGCGCCGCACCCCGTCGCCGGCCGGTGCTTCGACCTTGACGACGTCGGCGCCGAAGTCGGCGAGATGACGGGCCGCGCCCGGACCGGCGAACACCGTCGCCAAATCGATGACGCGTAACCCTTCGAGCGCGGACATCCCCGCAGGCTAAGGGCCAGCGGGGATGCCGAACGACGTACAGGACGCCGGCGAAGTCGCCACCGGCACCCAATCCATACGAGCCTTACGAGACCGTGATCTCCTTGAGCATCCCCTCGACCGCGTGCGGGATGTTGCCCTTGGTCGGGTCAGGGAAGAAACATACGAACGCGTACTTGCCGGGCGTGAGCGCCATGGTCTGGTACATGGTCTGACCCGGGCCGATACCCACGATGCCACCGGCCGCGGTGAACGGCGGCGGACCGGTCGGGGCCGGGCTACCCGGCGGCGCGAGCAGGAACGCCTTCACGTCGGCGAGCGTCTTGCCCGGGGCTTCCTTCATGATGATCATCTCGTGGATCTGCGTCCCCACGTTCTTGATCTCGACCGTGCCGCTCCCCGTGAACGACGCGTCGGGCTGGAAGGTGAACTCACTCAGCGAGATGGTGCCGGCGTCGACCTTGGGCGCGTCCTCGACCGATGCGTCCGTCTTCACCACCTTGACCTCGCCGATCATGCCGTGCTCGGCGTGGGTCTTCCCGTCCTTTTCGTCGGGAATGAAGCACGCGACGCCGTACTCGCCCTCTTCGAGGTGCACGGTCGCCGTCACCGACTGTCCCGGCTCGACGTTGTTCGGACCGCCGACGAAGTCGACGCCGGTCAACGCCTTCACATTGGTCGCGACGGCCGCGGCTTTGAACGCAGTGAACGACACCGAGTTGAGCTTTGCGAACGCGATCTGATGCCCGGTCGCACCCGTGTTGTGCAGCGTGATATCGACGTATCCGGCCGGAATCTGATCCGGAAGCGTGAAACCGAAGTCCTTGGCGTCGATGGTGACGTGCGGACGGGCCTTGGTTGCCGCCGTTGTCGTCGTGTCGCCACCCGACGAGCTCTTACTGCTACTTCCACACGCGGAGAGCAGCATCAAAGCTGCCGCCCCCGCGATCACGAATGTTCGCGACCGCACGTTGTCTCCCTCTCTATGGTTTCGATTTTTCCGGACGTAACGTACAACGGCCGCGCCGGAAACCTCGGCTCAAGGCGCTAGAAGACGCCTAAAACGCATGCGCGAAGCAACGATCCTCGAGCGAGCCGAGCGCGTAGTCGCGATACAAGCCCGCGTACATCGCGCGCGTCTTCTCGGTCCACTCCAGCGCGGCGGGCGCATCGATCCGGCGCGTCAACTGCACGTAACCGGCCTCGTGCACGCGGTACTCGGCCCACGCACCCGGATAGTCCTTCACGCATGCGATCTCCACGATCGGAACCGACCGCGCCGACGGAAAGCGGCGCACGCGCGTGCGGTGCGTATGCCCGGCGAAGTACCCGGCAATGGTCTCCCGGCGCGCGATCACGGCGCACAACGCATCGCTGTCGTCGGGATTGATTCCGAAGTACGTCTCGTCCCGCACCGCGGAAGCCGGATCCCACGGATGGTGATGACCGAAGACGAGCACGGGCTGCGCCGACGCGCCCGCGACCTCGTCGAGCCAGGTGATCTGGTCGGCGGGGATGCGGCCGCGGTCGGTGCCCGGACGCACGGTGTCGAGCACCGCGAGCGTCACGCCCGGGAGCTCGACGGTAAAGGGCCCCGTCGCCGCGATCGTCTCCGTGATCATCGCGTCGTGGTTGCCCCGCACATGCCGCATGCGCGGCCCGAGCTGCGTGTACGCGCGCACGAACGCCTCGTATTCCTCTTCGGTACCGCGATCGGTGAGGTCGCCCTTCACCAGCACGGCATCGGGATCGAGGCGCCTGATCGCGTCGATCGCGCCGCCGTTCATCACTTCGGGATAGGGAACATCGCCGGGTTCGGTGACGAACACCGGTCCGAGCTCCTCACCCGTACCGAACATGCCGCATTCGGTCTCGCCGAAGTGCACGTCGTTGACGGTCGCGATCGTGGCGAGCAGCCGCCCCGCGGGCTGGGTCAGCGTCGTCACCCGGTCCGGCAGAAGCGGCGACGCATTCGCGCCCGCGACCGCCATTTGGTACTCGGTCGCCGGTTCGAGACCGACGATCCGGGCGTAGTGGATCGGCCCGTCCGTCACCACGGCGCGATCGCCGACCCGGGTCTCCACCTCGCGGGCCTCGTCGGTCCGGAAGGTGACCACGACCTCGTCGGGCCCGACCGTGAAGAGCTCCGGGTCGTGAATCACGTGCGGGAACGGCGTGCGATGCGACCGGAGAGGCGCCACGGCCCCCGTTGGAGGTTCGCGTTCTGAGCAGACCGGCGGGACGCGTCGACCCACGCACTCAGTCGGGGTCGGGCCAGGCTCGAGCCGCCCGCACCCGCGGCCTCGGCCGCCCGTGTCTGCAGCGCGACGGTGACCGCCGTGACCGCCGCCACCTCTTCGGGCGTCACAGCGGCGTGTTCCCATGCTTGCGCGAGGGCAGCTGCTCGCGCTTGGTGCGCAACATGTCGAGCGACCGCACCAGCATGCGACGCGTGTCGCGCGGATCGATCACGTCGTCGACGTAGCCGCGCTCCGCCGCCTGGTACGGGTTGAGGAAACGGTCCTCGTACTCGGCGATGAGCTCGACTCGGCGAGTCTCCGCGTCGGGCGCCGCCTCGATGTCCTTGCGGAAGATGATGTTGACCGCGCCGTCGGCGCCCATTACCGCGATCTCGGCCGACGGCCACGCGAACGCGATGTCGGCGCCGATCGACTTGGAGTTCATGACGACATAAGCGCCGCCGTAACCCTTGCGCGTGATGATCTGCACCCGCGGCACCGTCGCCTCGCAGTACGCGTAGAGCAACTTGGCGCCGTGCCGGATGATCCCGCCGTACTCCTGGTCGGTCCCGGGCAGGAACCCGGGGACATCGACGAAGGTGACCAGCGGAACATTGAACGCGTCACAGGTGCGGACGAAGCGGGCTGCCTTCTCCGAGGCGTCGATGTCGAGACAACCGGCGAGCACCTTGGGTTGGTTGCCGACGATTCCGATCACGTGACCGTCGATACGGGCGAAGCCGCAGACGATGTTCATCGCCCACAGCGGGAACACCTCGAAGAACTCGCCGTCATCGACGATGTCGGCGATGACCGCCTTCATGTCGTACGCACGGTTCGCGGTCTCCGGGATCAATCCGAGCAACTCGTCGCACGAACGCTCGGGATCGTCGGTCGTCTCGAAGTGCGGAGGGTCCTCGAGGTTGTTGGAGGGCAGGAACGACAACAGGTAGCGCACCTGCTCGATGCACTGCTGTTCGTCCTCGGCGACGAACGTGGCGACACCCGATTTGGTGGCGTGCGTGATCGCACCACCGAGCTCCTCGTGCGAGACCTCTTCACCGGTCACCGTCTTCACGACGTCGGGACCGGTGATGTACATGTTCGAGACGCCCTTCACCATGAAGATGAAGTCGGTCATCGCGGGCGAGTAGACCGCGCCGCCCGCGCACGGCCCGAGCACCACGGAGATCTGCGGGATCACTCCCGACGCCTTCACGTTGCGGTGGAAGATGCCGCCGTAGCTCGCGAGGGAGACGACGCCCTCCTGGATACGCGCGCCACCACCGTCGTTCAGTCCCACGAGCGGCGCGCCCGTCGACTCGGCCAGATCCATCACTTTGTGGATCTTCTCCGCGTACACCTCGCCCAGCGCGCCACCGAAGATCGTGAAGTCCTGGCTGAAGACGAAGATCTTGCGCCCATCGACGGTGCCCCAGCCGGTGACCACTCCGTCGGTGAGTGGACGGTTGTCTTCGATGCCGAATCCGTGCGCCCGGTGGCGGGCCAACATGTCGAGCTCGTTGAACGAGCCCGGATCGAGCAGCAGTTCGAGGCGTT
>JBEPUZ010000025.1:0-28381 GCA_041691275.1 Actinomycetota bacterium
TCTCCTGGCGCTTCTCCGCGGAATCGGCCTCGGCGACGAGCTTGTCGTACGCGGTAATGCGCGCCTTGCCCTTGGCCTGGCGGGCGCGGGGTGCGAGGCGGACCCACTCGAGCTCACGCTGCAGCGTGCGGCGCCGGGTCTCATCGACCTTGTCCTCCTGCGCGAGGCGCTGTTCCTTTTGCTCGAGCCAACTCGTGTAGTTCCCTTCCCAGGGGATACCGGCGCCGCGGTCGAGCTCGAGGATCCAACCCGCGACGTTGTCGAGGAAGTACCGGTCGTGGGTCACGGCGACCACGGTGCCGTGGTAGTCCTGCAGGTGGCGCTCCAACCACGCGACCGATTCCGCGTCGAGGTGGTTGGTCGGCTCGTCGAGCAGCAGCAGGTCGGGCTTGCCGAGCAGCAGCCGGCACAGCGCCACCCGGCGGCGCTCGCCACCGCTCAGCTTGGTGACGTCGGCATCGGCGGCGGGGAGGCGCAGCGCGTCCATGGCAATCTCGAGCTGACGATCGAGGTCCCAGCCACCCACATGGTCGATCTTGTCCTGGAGCTCCGACTGCTGGGCGAGCAGCTTGTCGAAGTCGGCGTCGGGCTCCCCCATGGCGTTGCAGACCTCTTCGAAACGGTCGAGGAGGTCCTTCGTGCCACTCACACCTTCGATCACGTTGCCGAGCACGTCCTTGTCGGGATCGAGCCGCGGTTCTTGGGGCAGGAACCCGACGGAGAATCCGGGCGTGACCCGGCACTCGCCCTGGTAGCCGTCGTCCTCGCCTGCGATGATGCGCAGCAGCGTCGACTTACCGGCGCCGTTCAGACCGAGGACCCCGATCTTGGCTCCTGGGTACATGGAGATGTTGACGCCGCGCAGCACCTCTTTGTCAGGCGGATGCACCCGCCGCAGATCGCGCATCGTCAAGATGAATTGGTGAGCCATACTCCTCACCGTACCGGCCCCTACCAGGAGGAAACGTGTCGGAAGTCTTCGACATCGCCGACCGCTACGTCGACAAGCTGGGCGCGCTCGACCCCTGCAGCGCGACCTACGCCGGGATCCCCGGCCACGACCACGAGATGACCGACTTCTCGCCGGGCGCCATCGCCCAGCGGATCGATCTGGTGCGGGACACCCTGCGCGAGCTGGCGGGAGCCGCGAACGCCTCCGACGACGATCGCCTCGCCGCGAGCGTCATGACCGAGCGCCTGAAGCTCGAGGTCGAGCAGTACGACGCGGGCGAACGACTGCGCGACATCCGCATCATCGGCAGCCCGATCGAGGCGGCCCGTGCGTGCTTCGACCTGATGCGGTTCGACACCGACGCCGACTGGGACGTCGCCGCCGAGCGCATGACACGCGTTCCGGCATCGCTCGAGAGCCTCGAGGAGACGTTCCGAGCCGGTGTCGCGCAAGGCGTCGTCGCGGCGCGGCGCCAGGCCCTCGCGTGCTCCGACATGGCCGCGACATGGGGCGGCGGGACCGCCGAGGAGCCCTTCTTCCGCGCGCTCGCCAACCAACGCCCGAACGACAAGTCGCTCGCCGCCGCGGCCGAGCTCGCCACCGCCGCGTACGCGCGCCTCTCCGCGTACCTCCGGGACGAGTACGCGCCCGCGGCCGACCCGCGCAACCCGGTCGGGCGCGACCGGTACGCGTTGTTCGCACGGAGCTTCAACGGCATCGAGCTCGATCTCGACGAGACGTACGCGTGGGGATGGGAAGAGCTGCACCGCATCGAGGAATCGATGCGGCGCGTCGCCGAACGCATCATCCCGGGATCCTCGATCGACGAGGCCACCGAGCACCTCGATGCCGACCCGAGGCGTACGGTCGTGGGCGTCGAGGAGTTCCGGCGTTGGAACCAGGATCTGATCGACCAGACGATCTCCGATCTCAACGGCACCCACTTCGACATCGCGCCGCCGTTGCAACGGTGTGAGGCGATGATCGCGCCGCCGGGCGGCGCCGCGGCGATGTACTACACCGGCCCGACCGAAGACTTCTCCCGGCCCGGACGCACCTGGTACCCCACCATGGGTGAGACCAGGTTCCCGCTGTGGAAAGAGGTGAGCACCTGTTACCACGAAGCGGTTCCCGGTCATCACCTGCAGGTCGCGCAGACCGTCTACATGGCCGAGAAGCTGTCCCGGTTCCAACGCCTGTTCGGGTTCGTCTCCGGTCACGGTGAGGGTTGGGCGCTGTACGCCGAGCGATTGATGGGCGAGCTCGGCTACCTCGAGGACCCCGGGTTCGAGATGGGCATGCTCGGCGCGCAGGCCATGCGCGCGGTGCGCGTCGTCGTCGACATCGGCATGCACCTCGAGCTGGCGATCATCGAAGGTGAACCGCACGCGGGCGAGACGTGGACTCCGGAGCTCGCGCTCCCGTTCGTGATCGGCCGCAGCCGGTTCCCCGAGGTCTTCATGCGCAGCGAGGTCGACCGCTACCTCGGCTGGCCGGGCCAGGCGATCAGTTACAAGGTCGGCGAGAAGGTCTGGCTCGAGGCGCGCGCTGACGCCAAGCAGCGCAAGGGCGCCGGTTTCGACCTGAAGGAGTTCCACACCTACGCGCTCGACCTGGGGAGCATGGGCCTCGGGCCGCTGCGCGAGGAGCTCGCCCGGTTCTAACCTCCGGCGATGACCGACCTGCTCGCCCCGTTCACCAAGACCGAGTTCTCGTTCGGCGGGACGACCCACGACGTGTACCGCGCCGGATCCGGTCCCGGTGTCGTCGTGATGAGTGAGATGCCCGGCATCACGCCCAAGGTCGCCGCGTTCGCGCAACGGGTCGTCGACGCCGGCTTCACCGTCGCGATGCCGGTCCTGTTCGGCGAGCCCGGGCGGGAGATGTCGACGCCCTACGTGCTGAAGTCGTTGACCCAGGGCTGCATCTCGCGCGAATTCACGACGTGGGCGCTCAACCGCACCTCGCCCGTCATCGACTGGCTCCGCGGCCTGGCGCGTGATCTGCACGAACAGTGCGGAGGACCCGGAGTCGGTGCCATTGGCATGTGCTTCACCGGCGGCTTCGCGCTGGCGATGGCCGTCGACGACACCATGCTCGCGCCCGTACTCAGCCAGCCCTCGCTGCCCTTCGCCGGCGGCAAGGCCCGCAAGCGGGCGCTCGGCCTCTCCGACATCGACCTCGCCACCGTCGCCGCACGCGAAGAGTTGTGCGTGCTCGCGATGCGCTTCACCGGCGATGTCGCGGTGCCCGCCGAGCGCTTCCAACACCTGCGCGAGGTGTTCGGTGATCGGCTGATCGCGATCGAGATCGAGAACCGCAAGGGTCGCAATCCTCACGACCTGCCGAGGGCGGCGCACTCCGTCGTGACCGAGCATCTCGTCGACGAGCCCGGCCACCCCACCAGAGAAGCCCTCGACCGCGTCCTGACGTTCTTCCACGAACGCCTCGACCCCCCGCAACTGTAGGGCGGGAAAACCGTCCACAGAGCGGAAAACTCGCACATCGCGCCGGACGCGAGGTCAGAGTTCGCAGACGATCTTGCCGTGCGTACCGCGCGATCCGAGCCGCGAGAGCGCGGCGGGAACATCGGCCAACGACACCCGCTCGGAGATGAGCGGATCAATCTTTCCCGCCTCGAACAGGCGGACCAGTTCGTCATGTGTCTCGCGCACGAGTTGCGGCAGTTTCATGTTGTAGAGCGCCCAGTGCACACCGACGACGGAGTAGTTCTTGATGAGCACGTGGTTCGTTCGGGCATCCGCGAAACGACCGCCGGTGAAACCGATGATGAGGATGCGACCCTCGAACGCAATGCATTTCGTCGAGCGGTCGTACGTGTCGCCCCCGACCGGGTCGTAGATCACATCGGCGCCTCGCCCGTCCGTGAACTCCTTCACCGCGTCGACGAAATCGCTCTCCTTGTAGTCGAGCGCGAGTTCCGCACCGAGCTTGCGACACACCTCCACCTTGACGGCCCCGCCCGCGGTCGCGATCACACGCGCGCCGGCCGCGAGTCCGAGTTGAATCGCCGCGCTACCGACCCCACCCGCGCCCGCGTGCACGAGCAGTGTCTCCCCCGCCTTGATGTGCGCGCGACGATGCAACGCGAGGTGACCGGTCTGGTAGACGACGTGCAACACCGCGCCCGCCGCGAACGGCATCGATTCGGGGATAGGGAACACGCTGTCGGCAGCCGCGGTGGTCGACTCCGCAAAACCGCCGTTGCCGAAGCTCGGGATCGCCAAGACCCGGTCTCCGACCGCGACGCCTTCGACGCCTTCGCCCAGCGCGTCGATGATGCCGGCCACCTCGGCACCGGGCGTGAACGGCACCGGCGGCTTCACCTGGTATTCGCCCCTACACAGGAGCACGTCGGGGAAGTTCAAGGCGGCCGCGTGGACGCGAATCCGCACGTCACCAGGCCGGACCCCGGGCTCCGGGCGGTCTTCCAGCACGATGACCTGCTCGGGTTCACCGAGCTCGTGGACCCTCAACGACTTCACAATGCGCGAGTCTCGCAGACTTTCCGCAAGACTTCCCCGGTGGAGCTCACGGCGACGCGCATGGTTGCCGGTGGCGACGCCCTCGGCCGGATCGAAGACGGACGAGTCGCGCTCATCGACGGCGCGCTTCCGGGCGAGCGCGTTCGTATCGAGGTCACCGCCGACAAGGCCGACCTCATCCGCGGCCGCGTCATCGAGGTACTCGAGCCTTCCGACGCCAGGGTCGTCCCGCCGTGCGAGTACGCGCGCGCGGGTTGCGGCGGCTGCGGATGGCAACACGTCGCGACCGATGCGCAGCCCCAACTCAAGCTCGACATCATTCGCGACGCACTCAACCGCATCGGCCGCATCCCCGATCCCCCGCTCACCGAACCGGTCCTGCTGCCGACCGAAGGGTTCCGCACGACGGTGCGCGCG
The DNA here is from genome assembly GCA_041691275.1 of Actinomycetota bacterium. Classification (GTDB taxonomy): domain Bacteria; phylum Actinomycetota; class Acidimicrobiia; order IMCC26256; family PALSA-610; genus PALSA-610. Next base: position 4,876 of record JBEPUZ010000025.1, read on the forward strand.
CTGGTGGTCGACGGGCGGCCCGCGTTCCGCAAGCACCAGTCGCACGATCCGGTAATGGTCGACTCGTGTCTGGTCGCGCATCCCGCGATCGACGAGCTGTTACGCGAAGGGCAGTTCGGGCGGGCCACGGAAGTGACGCTGCGCGTCGGCACCGGGACCGGCGAACGCGCCGCGCTCGCCGAACCGGCGGAGATGATCATGGATCTCCCGCCCGATGTGATGCGCGGCAAGAACGCGATGGTGCACGAGGTGATCGACGGCCACACCATGCGCGTCTCGATCAACTCGTTCTTCCAGAGCCGCACCGACGGCGCGGCGACGCTCGCCCGCCTCGTGCGGGAGGCGACCGGGCCCGACAAGGTGATCGCCGACCTCTACTGCGGTGTCGGCCTCTTCGCGGTGACGGCCGACCAGCCCAAGCGCGTCGTCGCCGTCGAGCGGGGGCGTTCCGCCGTCGCCGACGCCAAGCACAACCTGAAGGGCCGCGACGCGCGCATTGTGCGCTCGGATGTCGGCAAGTGGCTGGGCAACAAGGTCGACGTCGTCGTCGCCGACCCGAGCCGGGCCGGACTCGGTCGCGACGGGGCCCGCGCCGTGCTGGCCTGCGACCCCGAACGGGTCGTGCTCGTCTCGTGCGACGCAGCCGCGCTCGCACGAGACGTCGGTCTCCTCGTCGGCGCCGACTTCAACCTCACGTCGGTGACGCTCGTCGACCTCTTCGCGCACACGCCCCACGTGGAGTGCGTGACCGTCCTCGACCGCTGACGATCGGCCGCCCCGAGCGAGCGCTACGCGAGCTGTTGTTCGAGCTTGGTGAGCGCTTCCTCTTCGGAGACGTTCAGGGCGAAGCTCAGCTCGGAGACGAGAATGCCCCGGGCCCGCACCAGCATCGCCTTCTCACCTGCGGAGAGGCCCTTGGTGACCTCGCGCAAGGCCAGGTTCCGCACCACTTCGGCGACCTGGTAGACGTCGCCGCTCTTCAACTTCTCCTGGTGGTTCTTGAACCGCCGGCTCCAGTTGGTGGGCTCGCGGACGTCCTTCTTCGAGAGCAGCTGGAACAGGTCGTCGATGTCCTCGACCGAGATCGGCGGGCGCATGCCGACGTCCTCGGCCTTGTTCGATGGGACCGCGAGCGTCAGATCGCCGTTCGCGACCCGGAGGACGAGATATTCGGTCTTCTCGCCGAACGCCTCCCGCATCTCCTTGCGTTCGATCACGGCGGCCCCGTGATGGGGGTACACGACCCGGTCACCGACTTTGAACGCCATGCCACTCCATGATCAAAGAATCGGCGCCGAAAACCTGTGCATCCCGGCGCGCGCGACCTTTGATGGTACCAGGCGGTCGATATTGGTCAGACCGGCCTCGGCGTCGCCGTTGATCAGGCCTTCTCGGCCTTGCGTTCGGCCTCGATCCAAGCCTTCACGACGGGAGCGAAGTTCGCGGGGTTGTACGCGTCCTCCTCGGATGAGAACTTCATGTCGCCCGCGTACTTGAGCACGGTGAGGTTGTACGCCTGGTAGATCTCACCGTCGCCCGGGTCACGGAACCGGTTTTCGATCTGGCAGATCCACCAGCCCCGTTCCTCGTCGCACACGCACCAGTCGTGCGGAAACTCCTTCATCTCGGAGTTCGGCCACTCGGCCATCGTCTTGGTGATCCACTCGTAGATCGCCTCGCGCCCCTGCATCGTGCCGTAGTGATGCTCGATGTAGGTGGCGTCCTCGGTGAACGAGTCAGCCCACGCACGCCAGTCGTTCGTGCGACCCGCCTCTTGCGCGATCGCGTGGTACTGGTCGTGCGCTTGCTGCAGCTCTTCGCGTGTCCATTGGCCCATGCCGACAGCTTCCCGCATCGGGCGGGTCCGTGTCACCTGCTCCCCACGCTCAGGCTCTCGGCGCACCGACGTCGAAGAGGTGGTGGACCGGATCGTGGATGAGATATCGGGACAGAGAATCGACCGTGAAGCGGGAGCCGTCGCTGCGGTTGCCCGTGCGGTCCCACTCATCGTCGTGGAGCGTGTCGAAGCGGTTGGCGATCGCCGCGGCCGCCGCCGCCAGATCCGTCGCCACCTGCGCCGGGTCCTGGCCGGCGTAGTCGTCGTCGACCGCGGTCGCGTCCTGATCCCAGTTGGCGAACGCGGGATCGTCGGCGGTGAGCATGAGGTCGACGCGGACGAGGAAGATCTTCAAGACGTCGCGGACGTGACACGCGTACTCGAGCGGGGACCACGTGGCGTCGTCGGGTCGGACGGCGACGTCGTCGCGGCCGAGCACGGCGGGCCAGGCCGCCGCGTTCTCCCGGATCCAGTTCCCCACGTCGCCGCGTTCAACGTCGGAGGCGACGAAGCCGCAGTCCGGGCACGGTCGCGAGAGCACCCAGGTCCAGTTCTTGTCGTCCGGCGTGATCGGCATGACAGGAAGCTACGACGCCGCGACCGGAAAACTCCACCAACAGTTGTCGGAGTTTCCGGCGTATAGCGCGGACATCTCCGACAACTGTTGGTGGAGTTAACGGGGGTCGGGCGGGGGAACGGGGCCGAGGTGCAGCGGGCGGTGCAGGGACCGGGGCGCCGACGCGTCGGGCACCGCGTGCACGGGCTGGACGCTCGCACCCGGAACCACCTGTGACGACACGCCCGCGACGCAACCGGCGTCGCCCAGATTCTCCGGCCACGCTTCGGCCACGCCGACGATCGTCGTCAACGCGGCGTAACCCGCGTCGACGAGACCCTGGTCGGAGTCGGGCGGCGCGGTGACGCCCGTCGCCCGCAACTCGAACTGCAGACCGCCGTCGCCGGACTCGACCATCGCCGCGCGCACCGACCCGAATGCGGCCAGGCGCGCCCAACGGATGCCGAGCACGTCGTCGTAGGGGCGGGCTGGGACGTTGAGGTTGAGCACGCTGCGGATGGGGGCCGCGAGCAGCATCGGCAACACGTCGACCGCCATGCGCGCCGCGGTGTCGAAGCGCCACTCGTCACCGACATCGACGCTCACCGCCAGCGCGGAGCAACCGAAGCTCTGCGCAGCGAGCGCGGCGCCAACCGTGCCCGAGTGCAGGATGGCACGGCCCGTGTTGCACCCGGGATTGACGCCGGACACGACGATGTCGGGCGGATCGCCGAAGGCGCCCAGCCGGCCGGCGCACACGCACAGGCCCGGCGGCCCGTCGATCGCGTACGCGATTATGCCGGGACATCCTGGGATCTCCACCTTCTCGACGTCGAGATGCTGGTCCGCGTGCACCAGCCCGATCGCGGCGCCGATACCGCTGCGGTCGCGGTCCGGCGCGATCACGGTCACGTCGTACCCGGCCTCGACCAGCGCGGCCGTCAGAATGTGGATACCGGGCGACTCGACGCCGTCGTCGTTGGTAACGAGAACGCTCGTCACGAGTGGCAGTGCCCGCCTTCGGTCGGCGGCACGTCGAGGGCGGGGTTGCGGTCGAAGAAGCCGAACGGCATGAGCGTGAAGCCCGTGTACTCCACCGGCATGACCGGCCAGTCCTCGGGCCGCACGAAGTGCGTCACCCCGAACGAGTACCACACGACGATGTCGGTGTCGGCGACCGACCGGTCCTGCGCGGTCCAACGGGGCAAGCCATCGTCACCGGGATGCTGGTTCGGGTACTCCCCCGCCGCGCGCCGTTCGTCGGGCGCATAGGGCGTCACCCAGAGGTTGTGCTGCGCGAACGCGGCCCGCTTGCCGACCGACGATTCGGGGTGGGCGAGCATCGTCGGTGTCGACATCGTCGGCACCAACTTGTACGCCGTTGGCTGGCCGAGACCGTTGCGCGCACCCGGGTTCGAGATCCGCCATGTACGTGACTTGGCCGCGTCGACGTCGCGCTGCGAGCCGAGCTCGGTCTCGAGCCGGGTCGACTTGGCCCGGAACGCGTTCAGCCACGGATTGTCGGGACCCGCGGGCACCCGTTCCGCGTCGACCTCGTAGATCTCGTTCGTGGCGCCGTCGACGTCGAAGTCGAGCCGGGCGTTGAACATGTGCTGGTGATGCGGGGCGGCGATGCCTTCGGCGATCACGTTCGCGTACGCGGGAGTTGCGCCCGCCTCGATCGCCATCGGCGACACGATGCCGGTGAGCTTGACCTCGAGCTGGATGTTGCCATCGAGGTAGAAGTACCAGAAGAAGCCGTATTCGTAGTTGCCGACAGTTGAAATGAAGCTGACCACCAGGCGACGACTCCGCCGCACCTCGCTCGTCCCGCCCCACAGGTCGACGTGCTTCCAGAGAATTCCGTAGTCCTCTTCGTGCATGCAGATCGCGTTGTCGATGACCCACGGCTTTCCCTGCTCGGTTGCGAGCGTCGCGTCGAAGTAGTGGATCTCACCGATGCAGTCGCAGCCGAGTGTGAGCGGCTGGGTCATCCTGCCGAGCCCCCACTCGCCCGCGTCGAACGCGTTCTTCCAACCGTGCAACGGATCCGGGTCGCCGTACGGGACGACCATCTCGCTGATCGACGCGCGGTGCAGGATCGGACGCAGGCGACCGTCGTCGTCGTTGTAACCGATCTGATGCAGCACCAGACCTTCGAACGGATCGAACGCGACCCGGAACTGCCACTTCTGCCACTGGACGAGGTTGCCGTCGACGGTGAAGCTGGGGCCCTCGGGCTGCGTGATGGTGATGGGCTTCAGATCGGTGCGCATGCGCGGCTGGTCGGCGACGAGATAGCTCGCCCGGTTCGGCGGCATCGTGGTGACACCGTGGTCGTTGACCTCGAGCACCTCGTTGCGGCCGTTGTCGAAGTGCACGATCAGGCCCTCGATCGGGCGCGCGTAGCCGTTGTCGGTCGGGTCTTCGCGCAGGAACGAGATGCAGCGCGAGATGCGCCGGCCCTCCTCGCACTCGTAGCCGAACACACCGGCGGGCCACGGATCGATCTGTACCTGATCGATCATGTCGGCCGTGATGCCGCGTCGCGCGAGCGCGGCGAGATACTCGGGATTCGAGCGGATCGTGCCGATCGCCTGCGCAGCTTCGTGCATCAAGAGCGTCGGTCGCATCGCGGGGACCTCGTCCCACTGCTCGATCACGCCCGTACTCAGGTCGACGATCGCTTCGACAACTCCGCATTCCGGACCGGACACGGCGACCGCCCGCACTCGACGTTCGACACGCTTGCCCGGCGTCCAGCGCGCGAGCTCGTCCTTCGTCGGCTCGTGCAGCACGATGCTCGCGAACAACGCGTCGTCGGGAAGCCGACCGCTGTCGCGCAGGATCGCGGTCGTGCGCGTCACCTCGGCCGGCGTCAGCATCTCCAATGGATGCGCGACCTCGGCCCCCGTCGCCTGCGTCTCTGACTGCGTCATTGCGTGTTCACCACTCTCATCGATTCCGCGGCGCGCCCTTCGGCCAGGCCGGCCAGCTGCGCATTGGCGCTCGTCCAGCTTCGCACCATCGTCTTGGTGGCCTCAGGATCGGGAAGCTGGCTCTTGTGCGAGAGCAGCGCCTCGATCTTCCGTTCGACCGCGTCCGTGATGTCGACGTAGTGCGTCGGGTCGTCGATCCCAGCGCCGATCCAGAGCGCCGGGACCGTCCACGGTTCGAGCCCCTCGGCTTCGAGCTCCGGATGCGCCCAGCGGTTGCGCGCGTCGGGATAGACGGCGCAGGTCGCCGCCTCCCCCGTCGCCAGATGGTCGGGATGGCTCGCGTAGATGCGGTCCCAGTTGCGGTCGGGCGACTGTGTCATCACACGATCGGGACGCTCCGTGCGGATCACCCGGCTGATGTCGCAGCGCAACTGCAGGGTTGGTTCGACGCGGCCGTCGGGATACCCGAGGAAGTGCAGCTCGTGCACGCCGACGATCGCAGCCGCGGCGCGCTGCTCGTCCCGGCGCAGCAGCGCCATCTCGGCACGCGGCGTTCCCGTCTCCGCGCCGCCCGCGTCACCGTCGGTCACGAGGCAGTACACGACGTCGATGCCGGCGTCGGTCATCGTCGCCACCGACCCGGCCCAGCCGAAATCGATGTCGTCGGGATGCGCCACAACGGCCAGGACGCGCGTCACGCCCTTCAGATCGAGCTCTTCCATGGTTTTCGCTCCCTCTCGGCTCTCGCCCGCACGACGCTAGTTGCCGAGACCATCTCTCTCTTCTCTGCGCACGAGTTGGTGGGTCCGGCGGCCGGCGACGACTCGTCGTCGCGCGCCCACTGCCTGTACTGGAGGACAGCCAGGAGCTAGGAGCCTGCGACCGGTCCCCCGGGGGAAGAGTCTGCGAGCTGGGCCTCGACCATCCTGCGCATGCCCTCGCGCCAACCCACGGTCGTCGCGCCCGCGAGCGCCTGGCGCAACGTGTTGTCGGTCGGGATGCCGCCAATGGTGTTGGTCGTACGGTCGAACTCGGGCTCGACCCCGACGAGCTCGCCCATGTACTCGCACCACGCCTCGATGCTGGTCTCGTCGTCGCCACCCCAGTTGACGATCGTCGCCGGGACAGATGCCGCACCGAGCATCGCGGGCAGCGTGGCGAGGATGTCGTCGTCATGGATTGGGTTGAACCGGCTCGGCCCGTCGGGATGCACGGGAACGGGAATCCCGGCGCGCATCAACGCCAGATGGAACGCGGGCCACCCGCCGCCGTCTCCGTACGGCACGTTCAGCCGGGCGATGGTCGTCGGGACACCGAAGATGCGGCACGTCGTGCGGGCGACGGCCTCGGCCGCGATCTTGGAGATGCTGTAGGTGGGCATCATCACGCGGTGGTTGTCGCCGAGGGGATCGGTCTCGATCTGCGGAGAGCCGTCGATGGCTTCGTAGACGCCCGTCGACGAGCAGTGGAGGAAGGCACTCGCCTTCCGGCAGTGCGCCATGAGCAGACCGACCGCTTCCGCGTTGCCGGCGATGTCGACGTCCCACTTGTTGCTCTTCACCACGCCGAAGTTGCACACGTAGTCGACGTCGTCGGGAACGTCGTCGAACTGCCCGCGGGCGAGGTCTACGGAGATGCACTGCACACCCGCGGCCTCGAGCCGGGCGCGCGCGCCGGCGTCCTTGAAGCGCGCGAGCGCGACGACATGATTCGCGGCCGCCAGACCGAGCGCGACGGGAAGCGCGACCTGGCCGGTCGCCCCCGTCACGAGGATCCGCGCGTCGTGCAGGTCGACGCGGTTCACGGTGTCGCCGACAGAGTTGCGGCGATCTCGTCGTCGATGCCCGAGCTCTCGGGCAATCGGGCGGCCACAGCCTGTACGAACTGCTCGTCGGGTAGTTCCATGTCGACCTCGTGTCCCTTCACGTGGGTGATCCCGGCTCGCGACTCGATGCTGAGGCCGGGCTTCAGTTCCTTGATCGCGAAACGGCTGAACCGGGCTTGCCATGCGGCGCGCGCCGCTCGCTCGCCCTCCTTTTCGGGAACGAACATGTCGTCGGCGTGCGTCGCGAGCTCGAACGCGAGATGGAACGCCTGCAGACGCGCCGGGTACGCACCGACGCTGCTGTCGATGTCGTCCCCCTCTCGCGCCCGCAGACCTTCGAGGGTCTGCGCACGGCGTTCGCGCCACGCGTCGAGGACCTCGACCGGGCTCTGACGGTCGAACGCCCGCACACCGATCTCGTTCGCCGACGCGAGATCGACCGCACCGCGCGCACTGATGTCGGCGAGGAAGTCCTGCACCTCACCGGCGAGACACGCCTGGTTGTAGTCCTCATTGGCCGCAAGGTGCGCGAGGAGATCGCGGGTGTTCCATCCCGCGCAACGGGTGGGCTTCGCCCAGTCGGCATCACTCGCATCCGCGAAGAACCCATCGATGCGCTCGGCCTCGGACGCCATGAGGTCGTACGGATCGAGACCGGCGAGATCGCGATCGTCGCCGGGTCGGGCGTCAGCCATGTGCGCACGGTAACGCGCGCCCGCCAAGATCGGAACCGCGGTTACGGCAACCCGGCGCTGACGTCTTCCCGACAGGCGGCACCACTCTGCGCGCCGAGCTGCAACAGCTGTTCATCCTGAGTCGCGGTGGGCTCCTTGTTACCGAGCGCCAGCACCAGCTGTTCGGCCCTGGGGGCCTCCAACGCGACGCGGGCGACGCACCGGGCGAAATCGGCCGTCTGATGCCCCTGCGCCGCTTCGACCGTGATCTCGGCGCTGAAGCTCAGCACCTGGACGAGATCGTGGAAACGCGTCCTCGGGGGCGCGGCCACGGTCGGCCCTGGATCGCACGCGGTGAAGCCGACCATGTCGCCGGCCGCGTCGACCGAGGTCCGGGCGCGCCCCTTCGCCCAGGCCTGGACCGCGCTCAGGATCGGCGCTTTGCTCGCGGCGTCGTTCGGCGCGACCACGACCCGGTAGCACGTGATGCCCTTGCTCTCGAACGACAGGGCCCGGCCGCCGCCGACGAGATTGACGACCTCGAGGGCGCGGGCCGGATCGATCCGAAGCGCGAGCGTCAGGTACATCTCGAACGGCCCGAAGGTCTCCGCGGGATCGACGTTCGTCGCGTCGGGCGAGGGCGCGGGCGCGTCGACCCGTACCGGCGGGTCGACATCGCCCGTGGAGGTGAACACCTCACTCGACGGTGTCGCGCCCGTGAGCGCGTTGTTGACGGCGTCGTTGCCGCCCGAGTCGAGCAGCACCCGGATCGTCTGCGGTCCGAACGCGTACGGTGCGCCGAAATAGAGGTCGACGAACGCGGGGACGTTTGAAGTCTCGTCGCCGACGCGGTCGCTCTCGGCCTGGTCCTCGCGGTCGTATTCCTCGCGGTCGGCCGCCGATAGTTGCTTCAGGTAGTCCTGCTGGATGCGCACCGCGTCGCCCTCGACCAGCGCGCGCAGCGCGTTCGCGTCTCCCGAGTCGGAGTCGGCCGCGCGCTTTTGCAACTTGGGCAGGTCGAAGTGCTGGTCCTGCAGGACGTGCGTGAGCTCATGCGCGATCGTGACTCGGTGCTCGACGTCGAGCGTGGTGCCGCGCACGATGATGCCCTGCTGGACGGGGTCGTAGAACGCGAGTACCGAGGACGTCTGGTCGGTGTTGACCGCCTGCTCCAGATTGTCCTTGCCCCCGATCAGGCCGATGGCGCGAAACACCGCCTCTTCGCGTTTGGTCTCGGCCTTGTCGTTCGCAGTGGTGGAGCCGTTGTCCGCGCCGATCTGACGTTCGAAGTCCTTCGCCGCGAGATAGTGGATGGCGACCGGATGTTCGAAGTCGAGGCCGCGGAGCTTGGCCACCTCGGCGGCGATCGGCGCGATCTTCGGATCCCACTGCTTCGGGAACCACGACTGACTCGAGCTCAACGCGACGAATCCTCCGCCCGCGGCCGCTGACAGCAGGGCGGCGAACACGGCGATGGCGACGGATCGTCCGAGGGTCCCGTGTGGGCGCGGCGAGCCGGTTTCCCGCGCCGGGTCGTCGAAAGCGTCCCCGTACATGCATCTCTCATCGACGCGCCCTGGCCGCGGCCTGAGACGATCGTCGACCCGGCACACAACGAGACCGGTTCCCGTAGCATGCCGCCGTGTTCGACCCCTTCGACGCCAGCCAGTCCCGGGACGCATGGGCCCTGCTCAAGGCGCTGCGAGACGATGGACCGTTGGCCACGATCGCCGGGGATCTGCGGTATGTCACGCGCCACGCCGAGGCCCGGGCGGTGCTGCGCGACGCCGCGACCTTCTCGAACGCGTCGGGAATGAAGGCGCCCGGCGTCGACGTCCCCGCCGAGGACCGGCTCCTCGGGGAGCTCGACCCGCCTCGTCATACCGCGGTGCGGCGGGTGATGGTGACGGCGATGACGCCCAAGGTGGTGCACGCGGCCGAGCCCTTCATCGCATCGACCGCAGCCGCGCTGCTCGAAGCCCTTCCGAGAGAGCACTTCGACTTGGTCAGCTCGTATTCGGGAATTCTCCCGAATCGGGTCACCGTGTATCTGCTCGGCTTCGATCCCGCTGATTCCGACCAACTCGCGCACTGGGCCAAAGAGCTCATGGAGAGCACGTTCCCGGCCTTGAACCGCACCGACCGCGGAGTTGGTTTCGCGGCTGCGTTCCCCGACTTCGCGCGATACATCGACACGCGCATCGCGGAGCGCTCGGCCCAGCTCGACGCGGGCGAAGAACGCGACGACGTTCTCGCCCGGTTGATCCGATTGCAGGTGGAAGACGAGTCGCTGCCACCGCAGCAGCTGCGTGCACTCGTCCGGAACCTCATCACCGGCGGGCTCACCACCACGAGCCAACTGCTCGGCAATCTCCTCTTCGAGATCGTGTCGCGACCCGCGCTCGAAACCGCGCTTCGTGTCGATCGATCGCTCCTCACGAGCGCGATCGAGGAGAGCCTGCGGTTCGCGCCGCCGCTGCTGTTCCTCGCACGAGGGTGCGTGCGCGACACGGAGATCGGCGGGTGCCCCGTGCACTCGGGCGAGCGGGTCATCATCGGCGCTGCGTCGGCGAACCGCGACGAACGGGTCTTCGCCGACGCCGACGTCTTCCACGAGGATCGCGCCAACGCCGATCAGCACCTCACGTTCGGCTACGGATCACACGTGTGCCCGGGCGCGACGCTCGCACGTGCGGTGGCGCGTATCGGGGTCGATGCCGTGCTCGACCAGTTCGCGCCGGGCGAGCTGCAGCTCGAGGCGGGTTTCGTCTTCGAGCAGGTACCGACGTACTTCGAGCACGGTCCCCGGCGGTTGCCGATCGTCCGTGGCGCCCATCCGTCGTAAGGGCGCGTCGTAAGGGCGCGTCCTAAGCGTGGGCGTCACCGAAGTCGAACACCTCGCGGTCGGCGAGCTCGATCCAGTAACCGTGACCGCTGCGGGTCGGCACCATTCCAGTGGCCGGCGACGGCAGCCGGAACGAACCGAGTGAGCCCGCGAAGCGGGCGTCGCCGAACGCAAAGATCCCGCCGTCGGCGGCGACCATCCAGTAGCCCTTGCCGGTCGCGGTCGCGGCCATCCCGACGATGGGCGAGTTCAAGCGGATGTTGCCGGTCGAACCAAAGAACTTGGCTCCACCAAAGCTGAAGACACCGCCGTCGCTCGCGACCAGCCAGTACCCGTCTCCACTCGGCGTCGCCGCCATACCGTCGACGGGAGAGTTGAGGTGCATCGCGCCGGTCGAGCCGTGGAAACGCGCGTCGCCGAAGGTGAACACCCCTCCGTCCCACGCCAACAACCAGTAGCCGTGACCGGTCACGGTCGGGGTGATCGCGTTGACGGGCTGGTTGAGATGCAGGTTGCCGGTCGAGCCGTAGAAGTGCGCGTCGCCGAAGGTGAATACGCCGCCGTCGGCGCCGACCATCCAGTACCCGGCGCGGGACTGCGTTCCCGCGGCTCCGACCATGACCCAGCTGATGTGCGTCGCCGCAGCCGAACCGCGGCTCACGAAGTCGCCGTGCGGTTGCACACCACCGAGACCGTCGACGGTGGCGTAGCCCTTCTCGTCCGCGCTCGGCAGTAACGCGACTGCGTCACCGCGCACGGTCGAAGCGCCCAGATCGCCGCCGTCGCCGACCCACTCCCAATGCCACGGCTCGGGACACGTACTGCCACCGGGCTCCGCGAATGCGGGGTGGTTCCAACCGAGTGAGCCCGCGATCTGTTTCATGATCGCGTAGCCATGACTGCCGAACGTCAGCGACTTGCCCGCGTCGGTGAGGTCGGCGGCCTTGCCCCAACCGTGGTACGAGTGGCCGACCGGCGTGCCGCTCGGTGCCGTTCCGACGGTCGCGACACACGCGGGGTTGTTGCCGGGCTGGTTCGCCTGGTTCGCGAACTTCACCTCGTCCGACAACGGTCGGTAGCACTGATCGGCACCGAGCGCGTCGTTGACCTCGCGCGCCATCGCGAAGATGCGCGCCAGGCTCGGTCCGGCTTCGCGAGCCGTGACGCAGTTCGGCGCGACGTTCACGAGTCGCGACGTCGGTACGACCCCGTTCACCGCCCCCGCGAGCGGAGTCGGCCGGTTGTTCGGATTGATCGGGCTCACCGCGCCCGCACCCGCGACGCCGAAGATCGCGACACTCGCCGCGATACACGAGACGAAAACGGTCGACCGGGAAACGGAGATGCGCACGGCGCGCATTCAACCAGGATTTTCCGGGCCCGTCACGGGCCGCAGTACGCCCCGTTCAGAAGAGCTTGGCGAAGTCGAACGTGCGCCAGTACTGCGCCGGGTCGCTCACGACGAGGCGGCGGCACCCACGGGCTGGGCCTCGGGAAGCGTTGCCTGCGCGTCTTCGCTGTTGTCGATGGCGCGCGACGGGAGCCAGATGAGGACTCCGGTGACGGCAAGTAGGACGATGAGCGCCGCCACCACCGAAGCCAGATGCAACCCGCCGACGAAGCTCTCGTGCGCGGCGGAGATGATCTGCGTCTTGTAGCGCGCACCGCTCGGCGAACCGACGACATCGACGGCTCGCCCGACCGAGTCCCGGGCCTGGGTCACCAACGACGTCGGCACCTTGCCCGCAAGCCGGGAGGCGAGGTTCGGACCGTAGTGCGACGAGACGATGGAGCCGAGCACCGCGACACCGACAGCGCCACCGACCTGCCTCGTCGTGTCGTTCATCGCGGAGCCGACACCGGCCTTCTCCCGCGGCAGCGAACCCATGATCGACTCGGTCGCGGGCGACATGACGTTGCCCATGCCGACACCCATGATCACCGTGACGACGATCACATGCATCGCGCTCGATCCGACGTCGAGGGTGACGATGCCCAGCAGTGAGACCACGACGAGCATCAACCCGAGCGCGACCACGAGCTTGTTCCCGATGCGCGAGACGAAGCGGGGGCTCAAGAACGCGAAGATCATCAGCGCGGCCGACTGCGGGATCAGGATCGCGCCTGCCTTGAGCGTCGAGTACCCGAGCACCGACTGCAGGTACTGCGTCAGCAGGAAGATCGTGCCGTACAGGGCGAGGAACACGAGCATGATCGCCGAGCTCGCGGCCGAAAAGCGAGGGTTCTGGAAGAAGCGCAGATCGAGCATCGGGCTCGACGACTTCAACTCCCACATGAAGAAGCCTGCGAGGAGTGCCGCGCCGACGGCGAAGCCAACGAGGATCTCCGGCGATGTCCATCCATGACTCGGCGCTTCGATGATCGCCCAGAGCAACACGCCGAGACTGAGAATCGACAGCGCCGCGCCCCCGGGGTCGAGGCGAGGCGTGGTGCGGTCAGAGGAGTCGGGGACGAAGAAGTACCCGAGCGAAAGGGCAAGGATCACGATCGGCACGTTCACGAGGAACACCGAGCCCCACCAGAAGTGCGTCAGCAGCGCACCGCCGGCAACCGGCCCGATGCCGACGCCGAGCGCGGAGACGCCGGCCCACACGCCGATCGCGACAGCTCGTTCCTTCGGCTCACGAAACACGTTCGAGAGGATCGAGAGCGTGCCCGGCATGATGCAGGCGCCGCCGATACCCATGAGCGAGCGGGTACCGATCAGCACTCCGGCCGAAGCCGCGAAGGCCGACAGCACCGAACCGGTTCCGAAGACGACGAGGCCGAACGTCAGGAATTTGTAACGGCCGAAGCGGTCACCCAGGCTGCCCATCGTGAGCAGCAGGCCCGCGAACACGAGTGTGTAGGAGTCGACGATCCACTGGAGCGCACTGCCGGAAGCACCGAGACCGCCGGTGCTCTTCGTGTGCGCGAGCGTCGGCAGCGCAACGTTGAGGATCGTGTTGTCGAGCCCGATCACCATCAGGCTGATGCACAACACCGTGAGGGTCAGCCACCGGCGCCGGTGCGCGACTTCGGGATTCTTCAGTTCCGATCGCACGCGCGCCCCTTCTCGACCGCTTCAGCCTATGAGAAAGCAAGACACCTCCCGGCGCCATTTCATTCCCGGATCAGGCGATCCAGACGGTCTTCGTGTTGCAGAAGGCGCGAATTCCCTGCGACGAGAGCTCACGACCGAATCCCGACTCCTTGACACCCCCGAATGGCAGCTCGGGATACGAAGTGGTCATGCCGTTGACGAACACCGCGCCGGCATCGAGCGCACCGACGAAGTACGACTGCTCGTCGGCGTCGGTCGACCAGATGTTCGAGCCGAGGCCGAACACGGTCGCGTTCGCCAGCGCGACCGCGTCCTCCACGTCGCCCACCCGGTAGAGCTGTGCGACCGGACCGAAGATCTCCTCGTGATAGATGCGCATCTCCGGCGTGATGTCGGTGACGACGGTGGCCGGATAGAACCAGCCCGGTCGATCGACGCGCGCGCCGCCGCACAACACCCGCGCCCCGCGTCCGACCGCGTCGCTCATGAACTCTTCCACGTCGAGAACACCCTGCTCGTTTGCGAGCGGACCGATATCGGTTGTCTCGTCCATCGGGTCGCCGACGCGGAGCGCCTGCATGCGCGCCACGAACTGTTCCGCGAACGCGTCGAAGACGTCGGCGTGCACGATGAAGCGCTTCGCCGCGATGCAGCTCTGCCCGTTGTTCTGCACCCGCGCGGTGACCGCGACCTGCGCGGCCTTCTCGATGTCGGCCGAGGGCATCACCACGAACGGATCGCTGCCACCCAGCTCGAGCACGACCGGCTTCAGCATCTCCCCCGCGATGCTTCCGATCGAACGACCGGCCGGTGTGCTCCCGGTGAGGGTCGCGGCCCGGACGCGCGGGTCACGCAGGATCCGTTCCACCGAGCCGGCGCCGATCAACAGCGTCTGGAACGCGCCCTCGGGAAAGCCTGCGGCCCGGAACGTCTCCTCGATCAGCAGCGCGGTCTGGGGCACGTTCGATGCGTGCTTGAGCAGCCCGACGTTGCCGGCCATGAGCGCGGGTGCGGCGAAGCGGATGACCTGCCACAGCGGGAAGTTCCACGGCATCACCGCGAGGACGGGACCCAGCGGGTCGTAGCGCACATATGCCCGCGTGGCACCGACCGCACCCCCGTCGGCGGGCTCGTCGGCGAGGAACGCCTCCGCGTGCTCGGCGTAGAACCGGCACCCCTTCGCACACTTCAAGACCTCGGCCCGGGCCGACACGATGGTCTTGCCCATCTCCGTCGTCATCACCCGGGCGATGTCCTCGGACCTCACCTCGAGCCGATCGGCCGCGGCCTGCATCCAGCGGGCCCGGTCGGCGAACGTCGTCCGGCGGTATTCCACCGCCGTGGCGGCCGCGCGCGTGATCCGTGCGTCGACCTCCTCGTCGGTCAGCGCCTCGAACGTCTTCTCGATCTCGCCGGTCGCCGGATTCGTCGTCGCAATAGCCATGAGACCTTGTACCACGCGTTCAGACCGGAAACGGCGTCCAGATCGGAACGGCGTCCCGACCGGAACGCGCCCCGGTACCCGCTCGGGCAAGGGTGCCAAGATGTGGGGGTGAGCGACAGCCGGTTTACGTCCAGCCCCTTCGTCGGCGAGATCGAACCGATCGTCGAGTCCGACGACGAGATCAGGGCCTACTTGGCTGACGCCGAGGTCCCGCCGCTGCTGCCCGCACTGGCGTACCTCACCGGCGATCTCTCGCTGCTCGGAGAGCATCTGCGGCCCGAGGCGATCGGGCTCGGGATGCCCCAGGGCGGGCTCTCGCCCGCCCAACAGAGCGAGGCGCGTGAGCTCGCGCTCGAGACCCTCGTGATGTTCCGGGACGGCGGCTGTCGACCCGCGGACCCGCCCGCGCCGGCCGACGTGTTGAAGATCATGGAGTACGCAGTCGGCGGCGGGGACGACATGGCCGCGTACCTCCCGCTGCTCGAAGAGGAACTCGCGGTGCGGGGTGAGGACCGGCGCGCGCCCGGGTGGAACAAGGCCGACACCGCGCCCGACACAGCGTTCGAGGTCGTGATTATCGGCGCAGGGATGTCGGGCCTGCTCGCGGCGCATCGCCTGCAACAGGCCGGAGTGCCGTTCGTCATCATCGAGAAGAACGACGACGTCGGCGGCACCTGGCTCGAGAACACGTATCCCGGATGCCGCGTCGACAACCCGAATCACAACTACAGCTTCTCGTTCGCACAGCGGCACGACTGGCCGTTGCACTTCTCGACGCAGGACGTGCTGCTCGACTATTTCCGCCGGTGCGCCGACGCGTTCGGGTTGCGCGACCGCATCCGGTTCTCGACCGAGGTCCGTTCGGCGACGTGGTCGGAAACCGACCATACGTGGACCGTCGTCGTGAGTCCGTCCGACGGTAGTGGCGCCGAGGAGGGCATCGTCACGAACGCGGTGATCAGCGCGGTCGGACAGCTCAATCGCCCCTCGTTCCCCGACCTCTCGGGACGCGACTCGTTCGCGGGGCCGACGTTCCATTCCGCGCGCTGGGACGACACGATCGACCTCACCGGGAAGCGGGTAGCGGTGATCGGTACGGGCGCAAGCGCAGTGCAGTTCATCCCCGAGATCGCGCCCCGGGTCGGCGAGCTCCTCGTCTTCCAACGCACACCGCCGTGGCTCGGTCCGACCGACAACTACCACGCCGAGGTCGAACCGGGATTGCGCTGGCTGTACGCGCACGTGCCGTCGTACAGCGAGTGGAACCGCTTTCTCATCTTCTGGAAGATGGGCGACGGCGTGCTCGCGGGCGTGACCGTCGATCCCGACTGGGAACCGAAAGGCAACGCCGTCGGCCTCTTCAACGACATCCTCCGCCAGCTCCTCACGGGCTATCTCGGCCAACAGTTCGCCGACCGGCCGGACCTCCTCGACAAGGTCGTCCCCACCTATCCGCCCGGCGCGAAGCGGCTCCTGCGCGACAACGGTGTCTGGGCGGATGCGCTGCAGCGAGACAACGTGCAACTCCTGACCGACGGGATCCGCGAGATCACACCCTCCGGCATCGTCAGCACCGACGGTGTCGTGCACGACGTCGACGTGATCATCTACGGCACCGGGTTCCAGGCGTCGAAGTTCCTCACACCGATGCAGGTCACCGGGCGCAACGGTGTCGACCTGCACGAGCACTGGAAGGGCGACGCCCGCGCGTATCTCGGTATCACGGTGCCCGGGTTCCCGAACCTCTTCTGCCTGTACGGCCCGAACACGAACATCGTGATCAACGGGAGCATCATCTACTTCTCGGAGTGCGGCGTGCGCTACATCCTCGGGTGTCTCGGGCTGCTGCTCGAAGGCGATCATGCCGCGCTCGACGTGCGCCAGGATGTGCACGACGACTTCAACGAGCGCGTCGATGCCCGTAACGCGCAGATGGCGTGGGGCTTCTCCGACGTCAACAGCTGGTACAAAAACGAGCACGGGCACGTCGCCCAGAACTGGCCCTTCACCCTGCTCGAGTATTGGCAACGCACACTTGCTCCCGATCCGGGCGAGTACGAATTCCTCGACTGAGGTACTGAGGTCTCGTGGACAGGTTCAACGACAAGGTCGCGATCGTCACCGGTGGCGGCTCGGGTATCGGGCGCGCCACCGCGTTGCTCCTCGCCTCTGAGGGCGCCCGGGTCACGGTGGCGGATATCGCCGAAGCGGCCGCGGCCGGCGTGGTGGCGGAGATCGAGGCCGCGGGTGGTGAGGCGCGCGTCCAGGTGACCGACGTGGGTGACGCGGCCGCGGTCGAGGCGATGGTCGTCTACACCGTCGCCGCGTTCGGCGGGCTCGACGTGCTGCACAACAACGCGGCCGCGCTCGACCAGAACCGCGTCGACCAGGACATCGTGACGATGGACCTCGAGACGTGGGACCGGGTGATGGCCATGAATCTCACCGGACCGATGCTCGGCTGCCGCTTCGCGATCCCGCGGATGCTCGAGCGGGGCGGCGGCTCGATCGTCAACACCGCGTCGGCGGCCGCCTTCTACGGCAGTCACTCGCTGGCCGCGTACGGAACTTCGAAGGCGGGGATCGTGGCCCTGACCCGCTACGTCGCCACCGCGTACGGGGCACGTGGGATCCGGTGCAACGCGGTCGCGCCCGGGGTGGTCGTGGCCAAAGCCGCACAGGACGCGCTCGGCGGCCCGATGGGTGATCGGCTCCGGCGCTACAGCAGCAGCCACCTGGTCGGGCGTCTCGGCTACCCGGAGGAGATCGCGGCCGCGGTCGCATACCTGGCTTCTGACGACGCCGCGTTCGTCACCGGGGAGACCCTCCGGGTCGACGGCGGGTTCACGGCACACACACCGACGTACGCCACCGATCGGCAGTCCGAATCGGACTGACAGTTCGATTCGTCGTCCGGACGGGACGTCACGTTCTCCCGCCCGTGCGCTCGTGACGAACGGGTCACGTGGTGATGGCGAAGCCGGACGAGGTCGACGACACGCGGGCGAAGACGTCCCGCTCGTCGATGCTCGCCGTCGTCGCCGGCGGCAACCTTCTCGCGGTCCCTGCGGTCGTCGCGATCTGGTTCCTCCGTCGTCAGGGCTTCATCCAAGGGCCGCCGTACTGGGTCTTCGTGCTGATCATCGTCGGGTCGGTCGCCCTCGACGTCACCGGCCGGATCTGGCTGCAACGCCGGCCCGGGTCACAGTTCCGCCGGCAAGGCCGGATCGTGCTCGGCGCCGCTGTGGTCACCGCGGTCCTGTACGCGAGCGGTCTCGGCTCTGCGCTCGCAATCGCGTATGCACTGTGCGCGGTGCAGATGCTGGCGCAGATCCGCGGCATCGATTGGCGAGCCGTCCTCGCCTGGTGCGCGCTGGGGACGCTCGTGGGCGAGTTGACGGTCCAGTTCGGGATGTCTCCGCACCTTTTCACCGTCGGAAAATCGCATGTCATCGCCGCGGTCGGCGCCGCCATGCTCGGGGCCGCGCTGTGGGTCGTGAGTGGCATCCTCGCCGAGCGCGACACGATCGAGCAGCAACTCCGGAACCGGGAGAAGCGCCTCGCGCACGAAGCGTCCACCGACTCCTTGACCCAGCTCTTCAACCGGGCCGCGTTCACGACCGCGCTCGAGCGTTCGTGCGCGGCCAACGAGCCGTCGATCCTCGCCTTCGTCGATCTCGACAACTTCAAGGACATCAACGACTCCTTCGGGCACCACATGGGCGACCAGGTGCTCGTCGAGGTCGCAACGCGATTGCGACGGGTCGTACGGGAGGACGATCTGATCGCACGTTTCGGCGGCGACGAGTTCGTGATCCTCGTCCGGTCATCTCCGGACGAGGCCGACGCCGATCGTCTCGTCGAACGAATCTGGCGTGTGCTCGCCGAACCGTGGCCCGAGATCGCGCCCAACGCGATCTCGGCCAGCGTCGGGGTCGTCGACGATCGCGCCGGCACTCGATCGCCCGAGGATCTGCTCCGTCAGGCCGACAAGGCGATGTACGCACGCAAACACGGCATGAGCCCCGCGGGTTCGATGTCGGCGATGACGTCACGCGCGCTCGCACATCACCGCCTCGCCATGGACGGCATGCGCGGCGGCTTTGCGGTCCTCCGAGCCGTGCGCGAGAACGGCGAGATCGTCGACTTCGAGATCGTCGAAGCGAACTCGTTGGTGCGAAACGCCATCGGGCCCGAGAGCGGATCGGTCGTCGGCGCCCGGCTCTCCGCGCTGAGCCACCAGGCCGACTACTCGGTGTTCATGCCGTTGTACTCCGAGGTGTTGTCGAGCGGTATGCCGTTCGACTCGGAACTGCACGTCGAGCTGCAGGACGGCAAGAGCAGCTGGCGCGACGTGAACGTCATCACCGTCGACCGGGACGTCGTCGCGGTCATCGCGAACGACATCACGGCCGAGGTCCGGGCGCGCACCGACCTCGAGCGCGAGCGCGTACGGTTCGCGAGCTTGATCAATCGATCGAGCGACCTCGCGTGTGTCGTCGACCGTGACGGCCGCATCGTGTACTTCCCGCCCTCGGGCGTCGCGTTCCTGGGTTACGCCGAAAGCGAGCTCGATTGGCCCCTGTCGAAGGTCATTCCCGCCGACGCCACCAAGGCCGCCGACTGGTTCGGGGAGATCAGATCGCTGCGGACCGGTACGCGAGGCCGATCGGTGACCCTGAGGTTCGTCGCCCGCGACGGCGAGGTACATACCTGCGACGTCACCGCCGACAACCACTCCGACAGCGCGCCCATCTCCGGCATCGTCCTCAACGTGCACGACATCTCGCGCGTCGTCGCGGCCGAAGCCCGGCTCGCGGCCGTCGCCAATGCGGTCTCCGAGATAATCGCCGTTTGCGACGAGGAGGGGCGGGTGACGTGGGCGTCGGGCGCGGTGCGCGCCGGCCTCGGGCTCGCACCCGAGGACCTCGTCGGCATCTCCGCCCTCGACATCGTGCATCCCGACGACCGGGCGATGATCGCGGCCCGACTCGTCGCGCTGCTCGCCGATCCGCTCGCGAGCATGCCGGCGCTCGATCTCCGGCTCCGCCGGGCCGACGGCACGTACGGGTGGTTCGAATCGAGCGGCAGCAACCAGCTCGGCGATCCCTCCATCCGAGGCATCGTCATCAGCCTGCGCGACACGACCGATCGCCGGACGGGCGAGGCGGCGCTGCGCATGTCGGAGGAACGCAACCGCAGCATCGTGGAGGCCGCGGCCGATGCCATCATCTCCGTCGATGCGAACGGCAACATCCAGAGCTTCAACCGCGCCGCCGAACGGATCTTCGGGGCCCGCGCGTCCGACGTGATCGGACACCAGTACGACCGCTTCTTCCCGCTCGACTCCATCGAGGTCGTGCGCAACACACTCGAGACCGCCGGTCCCGCTGCGCGCATCGATACCTTCGCCACCCGCTCGTCGGGCGAACGCTTCTCGGTGGAGGTCACGGTCTCCAGCGTGCGGGTCGGGCTCAACCGCTACTACACCGCAGTGATCCACGACGTCAGCGACCAGCGCGCCATGGAGCAGGCGCTGCGTACCGCGGCGACGTGCGACGATCTCACCGGACTCCCCAATCGCCGCACGCTCCTCGACCGTACGCAGGACGCGATCGACGAAGCCCGGCGCACCGACGACGTGGTCGGCATGGTCTTCGTCGACCTCGACCGATTCAAGCTCGTGAACGACGGACTCGGTCACGACGCCGGCGACCAGCTGCTCGTCGACGTGGCCAACCGGATCGCCGAAGTGATCCGCGTCCACGACGTCGTCGCCCGGCTCGGGGGCGACGAGTTCGTCGTGCTCTGCCCGAGCGCATCCGACCTCGATGCGATCAAGGCGGTCGCGCTGCGCATCGTCGACGCACTGACGGGCGCGTTCGTGATCTTCGACAACGAGGTGTTCGTCGGAGCGTCGATCGGGATATCGGTGAGCACGGGGAACGAGACGCCGATCGAGCTGCTCCGCTTCGCCGACACCGCGATGTATCGAGCGAAGGAGAATGGCAACTCCCGCGTCGAGGTCTTCGACACCAGGATGCAGCGCAACGCGGCACGGCGACTCGACGTGGAATCGGCGCTCCGCCAGGCCACCGGACGGAACGAGCTCCGCGCGTACTACCAACCAATCGTCGGCCTGCAGTCGGGTCGCGTCGCCAACCTCGAAGCACTCATCCGTTGGGACCGGCGCGGCGTCGGCCTGATCCGACCCGACAACTTCATTCCGATTGCCGAAGAGGCCGGCATCATCCTCGAGATCGGTGCCTGGATGATGCGCACCGCCACCGTCGACTGCGCGCGCTGGCAGGCGGCGGCGCCCGGGGTCGGTGTCTCGGTGAACGTCTCTGTGCGCCAGTTCGAGTCGGGTGATCTCGTGCAGGTGGTGCAGTCGGCGCTCGCCCACAGCGGACTCGATCCCGCCTTGCTGACCGTCGAGATCACCGAGTCGGTGATGCTCGACCACTCCGACCGCAACGCCGCGATCATGCGCCGCCTCCGTGACCTGGGAATGCACATCTCTCTCGACGACTTCGGCAGCGGCTACAGCTCGCTCACGTACCTCCGTCTGCTCCCGATCGATTCGATCAAGATCGACCGGTCGTTCCTCCAGTCGCTCGGCTCGGCGATCCGCGACATGGCCATGTTGCGCGCCATCGTCAACCTGGGAACCGCGCACGATCTCGCGGTCGTCGCCGAAGGCATCGACACCGAAGCGAAGCTGACCGCGGTCCGGTCGGTGGGATGTACCTACGGGCAAGGCTTCTTGTTCGCCAAGCCGATGCCCCTCGCGGCGACGCTCGACTACCTCGCACCAACTGAGCCGTACCCGACGTCGCTGCGGGCGCCGGTGCCGGCCGACTGAAGCGTCAGGCGCGGCGGCGGGCGACGAAAACCGGGATGAGGCGATCGGTCTTGGTCTGGTATTCGGCGTACGGCGGGTAGGCGGCGACCCCCCGCTTCCACCACAGTTCGCGCTCGGCGCCGGTGAGTTCGTGGACCTCCGCGTCGAACGGCTCGGGACCGTCCTGGATCACCACGGCAGTCGGGTCGGCCTTGAGGTTGTAGTACCAGACCGGATGCGTCGGGGCACCGCCCTGCGACGCCACGAGCGCGTACTCACCGTTGTGTTCTACCCGCATGAGCGCGGTCTTGCGGATCTTGGCGCTCTTGTTGCCGCGGGTCGTGACGATGATGACCGGCATCCGCGTGTCGAGAAGCGTGTTCGCCTCCCGGCCTCCGGTGCGTTCGTAGGTCTCGACCTGATTGCGCACCCACTCGGACGGGCTGGGTTCGTATTCACCTTCGAGCGTCATGATTGCAACCTACCGGTACTCGGCTCGCATTGATCACCGCGGTAGCGTCCGCGCCGGTGGACTCCGCGCTGCGAACCGCGATCGAACGGAGCCTCGGGCAGACCGTCGTCGGCGAGGCACGGGTGCACGGCGGCGACGTCGCGGTGGCGTTCGCGCTCGACCTCGACGACGGCCGGCGTGTCTTCGCCAAGTCCCATTCCTCGGCGCCGCCCGGCTTCTTCGGCACCGAGGCCGCCGGTCTCTCGTGGCTGCGAGAGCCCGGCGCGGTCCCGGTTCCCGAGGTGATCGCCGTCTCCGACGACGAACCGAACCACCTCGTGCTCGCGTGGATCGACGAAGGCCGCGCGGCCTTGACGCCTGTGCACGGAACAACTGAGCGCGGCACGACCGAACGCGGAACAACTGAGCGCGACTTCGGCGTCGGTCTGGCGACACTGCACCGCGCCGGAGCACCGAGTTTCGGGCGCGAGGACCGGCGCACCACCGGGAGTCGTGGGCTGCCGAACGAGCCGAGCGCGACGTGGGCCGACTTCTACGCGAGGAATCGGCTGTTGCCCCTCGCCAAGTTGGCACGCGACGCCGGCGCGCTTGTCGAACCGACGATCGCCGCGCTCGAGCGCCTGGCGGGTCGGCTCGACCGTGTCGGCGGGCCCGGCGAACCTCCGGCCCGACTTCACGGCGACCTCTGGGCCGGCAACCGTCTGGTGGACTCCGATGGGCGCAGCTGGTTGGTCGACCCCGCCGCCCACGGCGGTCACCGCGAGTTCGACCTCGCGATGATGCGACTGTTCGGGGGATTCGGCGCGGAGTGCTTCGCCGCGTACGACGAGGTCTTCCCACTCGCCGACGGCTGGCGCGACCGGGTCGCGCTCCACCAGATCGCCCCGCTCGTCGTGCACGCGATCAAGTTCGGGGGCGGGTACCGCGCCGGCGCGACCGACGCGATCATGCAATACCGCTGAATCGGCCCCGGCGCGACTCGGTCCCGGGTACGACCCGGGACCGA
>JBEPUZ010000026.1:0-27842 GCA_041691275.1 Actinomycetota bacterium
CGAAAACGATGATGCGCCGACTGCATCGAAATCCCGAACGCCGCACCAACGTCCTCCCACGTCACCTTGTCCAGTTTCCGGGCCGATGCGACGTGATCGCCCGCCAACCGTTCCATCACCTGACTGAGCTCGAGCGCCAAGACTGCGACATCAAGATGTCGCGCCGCCTCCACCGTCCGTTCCGGCTCACGCCGCGTCGTCGCCGGGTAACGCACGCGAGGCAGACGCAACTCGCGTGCCACATCCAACAGCGTGCGTCGCGCCGCCTTCAGTGTTGCACCGTCGAACTCGGTGGGCTTCGGCGGACGTCCCGGACCCTGTGCCATACGCACAACCTAGTGGCGCGTCTCAGTTACAATATGAGTGGCCGGTCAACATCCGTGGGTCCGATCGAAGCTCGCGCCGTCTGGCTCACTCGGTCCAGGGTGGTGGCAATCGTTCGAGGATGGCGCTCCTACACAACACCCGCGGGCCGCCGTCCAGTGCGCGAGTTGTCTGCCGCTACGGCGGCGAGGAATTTGACCTTTCCGGTCACGGAGACTCGGCGGCGGCCCCGCGAACGGCAGGAGGGCGTCGGCCGCTGATCGCGCCGAGCGCTGGAGCAACTGCGCGCCTCCATGACGGCGGCTCGCTACTCGACGGGCGCGAAGTTGAACTCGACGAGCATTGCAACGGCCGCGCAGCTGATCGCAGGGATACCGGCCGGTTCCAGCGGCTGTCTCACTTCGACTGTTCGGGTCTCACGGATCGCGCTGTGCTCGGCGAGTTCGATGCGGCGGCAGACGTGATCGGCATCGACGAGCTTGGTGTACGCGTCGAGCACGGCGGCCATGTCGATTCGCACTCGGCGACCCCGACCAGCATGCTCTTGTTGTTGCGGGGGTGACGCCTGGTACGGCGAGTGCAGCGGCTTCTGCTCGGCCGGTGACGTCAGTATCGACGCCGTCCATCAGGTAGGTCAACAGGTCGCGCGTGACTTCGTAACCGACGTGTATGACAGGTCACAGCGAGCGAACGCGCGTCATGCAGGGTGACTGGGCGAGCATTGCCTATGCGTCTCGGGTGGTCATGCGCCATGCGCCGAGGATGGTCCAGCCGACGAGCCACGCGATGATGACGCAGACGGCGACGGTGGTCGATTCGTGTAACAGGTCGACTCCTCGTGCGCCCCCGAGTGCCAGGGGCAGTGCTCCGGGCTCGAGATGGGCGGTGGCGAGCCCGACGACGGAGCGTTGCAGGTTCGAGAAGTGCGGGATGCGTGCTCGAGCGAAGATCGGCGTGAGGATGATCTCGAGCACGATCATCATCACGACGGCGATGGTCCGCTGTCCGAGCACGGATGCGAGACCGAGACCGACGATGAAGCCGATCACGGCTTCGAGCTCGATCCACAGCCCGGCCTTGATCATGAGCGAGGTCGACGGGGCGAGGAACAATGGCGAATACTCCGGGTAGTTCTGGTTCGCGATCTGGGCTGCCACTGCTTTGAGTTGCGCAGCCGTCAGTGGTGTGGATGTTCCGGGCACAGCCTTTCCACCGATGATCGGCCCATTCGGGCCCTGCTGGATCGGGCTGCTGTTCGGGCCGTTGCAGGGGACGTTTCCGGGCGTTGGTCCTTGGTAGTTGAAGCGGCACAGGACTTCATCGACGTGGTCGGCGGCCCAGTGTTCGAGTCCGGTGCGTGAGAGGCCGGCGGGCACACTCACGCCTTGGTAGTTGAGTGTCTTGGGTGCTGCGAATACGCATACGCCGCACACGATCGTGAACCCGATCGCGACGAGCGGCACGATGATCGCCAAGCCGGCGGGGATTCGAGCGAGGTATAGCGCGAGTCGCGAGCGGCCAGTGACGACGAGGTGACGGAACATTCCGTCGGTGAGGTCGACCGATCCGGCGGCGCAGCCCAACGTTGCGGCGACGATGAACCCGAAGACGTACAGGACGCCGGCCACGAGCCCGGTGAAGACGTTGTAGCCACCGGCGGGCCCGTACGTGTTGGGTGCGACCGCGTGGAGCACGAGCCGGATAGCGAGGAAGACCGTAGGGATGCCGATCGTCACACCGATCAGTGCGGCCATCAGCCCGCGCCGTTTCCGCAGCTCCATGAATCTGGTCGTGATCATGGCGCCGTTCGGTATCCATGATCCGCGACGGTCGCGCGGTGGAGTCGCGGCTCGAGCCGGCGGCGGCGACCCGACCTCGGACACGATCGTCACTCCGAGTCCCCCAATCGACTTGTGACCTGCAAGAACCACGATTCCAGCGATGCCTGCACCGTGTGGAGTCGGTACAAGGAAATGCCGCCTTCGACGAGCACGCGGGCGACCTCGGCGATGACGTCGGGTGGGGTACCGGCCGGCAGCGTGATCCCCAACCCGTCAGGCCCGACATCCAGGTGCGCGCCGATCGTGGTGTGTTCCAGCAGCGCGCGGGCACGGTCAGGCTCGGAGCATTCGACCTGCAGCTCCAGTGAGGCGCCCGCCAGTAGTTGCGCGATCGGTCCCTGACGAATGATGCGTCCCTGGTCCACGATCGCGACCGCGTCGCAGGTCCGCTCGACCTCGTCCAGAAGATGTGACGACAACACCACGGTGCGACCTTCTGCCACCAACGACAGGATCATGACGCGCATCTCATGCATACCGGCAGGATCGAGACCATTCATCGGCTCATCCAAGATCAGCAGCTGCGGATCGCCGAGCAGACACGCGGCGACGCCCAGACGTTGGCGCATACCCATCGAGTACTTCGACACGCGGTCGTCAGCACGATGACCCATGCCGACCCGCTCCAGCGCGGGCCCGATCCGATCCCGGGCAGCGGGCTCACGCGCCGCGGCGAGGACCTGCAAGTTCTGCCGTCCGGTCAGATGGCTGTGGAAACGCGGTTCGTCGACGATGGCACCGACCCTTGCCAAAGCGACATCGCGATGTTCCGGAACGGGATGTCCGAGCAACGACATCGTGCCGGCGTCGGCGTGCGTGAGACCCAACAGCACCCGAATCAAGGTGGTCTTACCGGCACCGTTCGGACCGAGATAGCCGAACGCGCAACCGCGCGGAACGAGCAGCTCGACGTCGTTCACCGCGACGTTGTCCCCGAACCGCTTCGTCAGCCCGTGCGTCTCGACCGCCCAGCGACCGTCACCCGGTCGGCCGTCGGCGACTTCAGAAAGCGTTGTCGTGGTCATCACACCCACCGACCGCCTGCTCGACTGGCCCAAACATATCCAGCAAAAATGACTGACCAATCTGATTCACATGGAAAGCGTCCGCCTTCGCGCTCGTGCGCACCATCAGGAACAACCCGTAGATCACCCTGAGGTCTCGGCGACCGGCTCAGGGTATGACTTCGCGGACCGAGCCACCTCTGTCACTGCACGACGCCAATCACAGCGCGTTCTGGCACTGCGATGACGACAAAGGACATTCCCGACGACGACCGCCGCACGACGAGACAGGAGCAAGTTCCCGCGCCGCCGACCGGGCGCGGCCGAATCGCGAACGACTGCACCACAATCGTGACGGTAAACGCGTCGCTCCGAACTCCGCCCGCCGGCAGTCCTGTTCTACGACAATCGGCGCCTCGACCCAAGAACAATGTTGTCTCGTCAACGAAGCACAGCCTGTTCCCGTCGGGATCGAGGCAAGAGAAAGATCGCTCACCCCAGGGCCGCATCTCGATCGGTGACGTGATCCGAGCACCCGACGCTGACCGCCCGTTCGTCGAGCGCGTCGAGCTCGCTGCAGGCGAAGTGTGAGGCGTGGGGACGCCGGCTTTGAGGAGGAGGGTGGCGTGGGTGTGGCGGAGGTCATGGAAACGGATGCGGGGGAGCGGCGACCGCGTAACGAGTTTCTTGAAGGCGTCGGACACGACGTGCGGGTGGATCGGTGTCCCGTCGTCGTGGCAGAACAGGTAGTCGTCGTGTTCGCGGCCGGTTGAGATCGCCGCGAGGACCGCGATGGTGCGTTCATCGAGATCGATGGTGCGTCGTGCGGTTCTGGTCTTGCCTCTTGATTCGTGGAGCTCGTAACCGACGGAGATCAGCGCCCGGTTCACGGACAGTCGTCTCGGTGATGTCGATGTCGCTCCAGCGCAGACCGAGGAGCTCGCCGCGTCGCATGCCTGTGTTTGCTGCGAGCCAGAACGTGGCGGAGAGTCGATGGTCGGTGGCGACTTCGAGAAACTCCTTGAGTCGTTGGGCATTCCACGCGCGCTGTTCGGCACTGGCGAGTGGCCGACGTTTCGGTGCGTGCGCAAGCTCGGCCGGATTGCGGGTGATGATCCCGCGCCGTGTTGCGTCGGTGAGCGCGCGGCGTATCACCATGTGGATCTCGAGCACGGTCTTGGTGTCGAGACCGCCGGCGCGGTTGGCGCGACCGTGGTCGAGCAGTTTGGCGTAGAGCCGTTCGAGGTGTTCGACGCGCAAGTGTCGGATGGGAACGCGACCGAGTTCGGGCAACACGTGGAGCTCGATGTTGCGGCGGTAGGTGTCCCAGGTGCTCGGCCGCAGCGTCACCTGTTTCGACGGGAGCCAGGTCCGAGTGAGATAGACGCCGAGTGTCGGGCCTGACCGTCGGCCGCAATCGTTTCCGCGGTGGTCGGCCGCGAGGCGTGCCGCGAGTTCTTCGCCTTCGGTGCGGTCGGTGCCGGCGGGATGCCAACGCCGTCGTTCTCGTCCCGTAATCGGATCGATCCCTTCGTAAATGACCGCGTAGAAACGGTCGCGTCGCTTCGCCACATATCCACGCATCGCCGTGAGCTCCTTCCGGCCGGCGCGATGCCAGCCGGTAGAACACATCGGTAGAACGACCAATGCGGCGCAGGTCAGCGGTATGACCTACCGGGTCGCCAACCCGAAGAGCGTCGACTCGAGGGCGCACAACTCGAGACCGCCACGACGAGAAGGTCCATCCACCCGAACTCTGGATTCGCGACCATCACCCGCCCCGCGTTCGGGGGCAGGCAACGGGGTGCCCCAGTTCGGCACTTGGGGGACGCTTGGCGTCACCGCCGATCTCGACTTCGTACGCGCTGAGGACCGACGCCTGACGGTTCGAGGTTGGTGCTCCACCGGCCACTGCCACCGAACGCCGGCCTGAGTGATCAGGTCAAGACGCGGTAGCAGAGGCGCACGACGCCGTTGCCGAATCGGTGCTCGTCGAGGAGCTCGAGGTTGGCGTGGACGCCCGCCGGGAGGGCTGGCTTGCCACCGCCGAGGATCATGGGCCAGACGAACAGCTGGCACTCGTCCACGAGGCCGGCCTCGAAGGCCTGGGCGGCAAGGTTGGCCCCGCCGATGGTGACGTCGCTGGTGGCTTCGGCCTTTAATTCTTGGACGGCGTCGGGATCGAAGTGTCCTTCGAGGCGGGTGCAGGCTGTCGGAACTGCGGCCAGGGCGGTGGAGTAGACGACCTTGTCGGCCGCCCGCCAAGCACTGGCGAAGTCGGCGGTGAGGTCTGACTGCTCGGCGATCGCCGGGTTGGTCTCCCAGACGGCCATCGTCTCGTAGAGCCGCCGCCCGTAGAGGAATGTGCCGACGGATCTCAGCAGGGCGGTTGTCGCGGCGAACACGTCGTCGTCGGGCGGACCCCCCCAGTCGAGCGCGCCGTGTGCGTCCTCGATGTAGCCGTCGAGGGAAACGTTGGTGGCGTAGATGAGTGTCGCCATGTTGCTACACCTCAACTTCGGTCGCGGCGGCCTGTACGTGCAGCAAGGTGGCGTCCAGCTTCTCGAGGGCCTCAACCCACCCCTGGTTGCTGGGTCCGACCAGGTGCGCGGGAAGCCATTGTCGGATCTCGAGCCGGGTCCGTCCGTCAGGCTCGTCGTGGAACTCCACTCGGAATCTCGTTTCGAACGGCTCAATCCCATCCTGCAGTCGGCCGGTGATGTGCATGACGCCCTCGAGGAGTTCGCCGTCAGCGACATCGGTGAGGTCGATATGAACGTGGACAAGGAGGTCCGGCTGCGCCGCGGCGATCTCGGTCCACCGCTGGAAGCCACCGGGTCGCACGTCGAACTCGATCTCGTCTCGTGGGAGCGTGTTGCCGCTCGGTCCCCACCATGTGGCAAGGTGATCCGGATCGGTAAAGGCCTGGAACGCCAGCCCTCGCGGTGCGTCGACAACGCGAGAGATGGCGAGCTGTGGCTCGTCGGGGTACATCAAAGCTCCTTCTTGTCGAGGCGTTCAGCGGCCTGGACCGCAGCGAGGTGGGCGTCGAGGCGGTCCAGGGAGGTGTTCCAGAAGCGTTTGAAGCGGTCGATCCAGTCGGCTGCCTCCCGCAGCTGGGCAGTCTCCAGATGGCTGGCACGCCACTTGCCCGACCGCCTGCGCGAGATGAGGGCTGCTTCTTCGAGCACCTTGAGATGCCGTGAGACGGCTGGCATCGACATCGGAAGCGGATCGCTGAGCTCGGTAACGGTGGCATCGCTCTCAGCCAACTCGGCGAGGATCGCCCGTCGGGTCGGATCAGCCAGCGCTGAGAACACACGGCTCAGTTGATCGGTACCTGCCATCGACCCTCCATACGCTTAACAACTTCGTTAAGCGTATACAGTGGTCCATCGTCGGTCAAGAGGCGGGCGGCGAGACGAGGTTCAAATCCTCCCCACGCCACCAACGAACATGCAGGCCAGGCCCGGTGCGAAAAAGCTCCGGGCCTGCGTGCGAGTGGTGCCGAGAATGGTGCCGCAACGCGGCGCCTTCGTCGCCGACGTGGTGCCGTACAACCCGAAGGTCGCGCCTTCTGGTCACGGAGCGCGCACGTTCGTGTCGTCGTGTCCCTGATGCTTCCGTCGCCTGTCGTTGTGTACCACGAGTCGACGAGGCGAGCTTCGTCGACGATGAACGTCGACAAAATCGCATCGCAGATAAACGGAAGGTCGCGTCAGAGTTTCGATTTGTTCTCGACAAGCAGTAATGCGTTGCCGTCGGGGTCGCGAAACCAGAACATTGGGGGCGTGGGGCCGACGAGTTCAACGACACCGATGCGAATCGCTGCGGGCGCGCCGTGCCGGGCGACTTCGGCGTCGACGTCGATACCACTCGCCTGCATCTCGGCGTGCGTGGCGTCGATGTCGTCTGTGTTCAAGATGATGCCGGTCTGCACTCCCGTCGGATCTCCGGGGCGCGGCGGCACGAGGGCGATTCCGGCGGTGCCGCCCGGGGGGTAGACCTCGACCCAGCGGTATCCGTCGCCCCAGGGTGTGTCGTTGCGTCTTTCGAATCCCAAGGCTTCGTAGAACGCGAGCGACCGATCCTGGTCGGTTGACGGGGCGACGATGAGCTGGATCTGTGTGATGCCGTCTGCACTCATGCCTGCTTTGCTCGGATCGCGGGGGGCGGTGTCGGTCATGCTGCGCTCCTGCGAGGTGACTGCGGATCTGCGGTGTCCTCGTCGCATGGCGCGCGGTTGACCGTTGTCGGAACCGGGCGTTCGGTGGGCCGCAGCAGTGCGATGGAGACCAGCGCGCTGGCGGCCGCGAAGAGCGCGGCCGCGAGGACGCTGCGGTGGAACACCTGCGTGCCGTTGGTGGTCCCGCGCAGGGCGATCGATACGAGGAGCGCCAAGCCGCGCGTTGTTGACCTTCCTCGTCGGCTACGAGGTTTCGCCCGAGGCACAGATGGGCGCACTGACTGCGATTCTCGTTGTCGGCATCATCACCGAAGCCGTCGCAACACGCGACCCCGAGGTCGCCCAATGAGACCGCGCCCTTGCGGAGTCGACGCAGGGGACAAAACCAAGAAATAGCAATGGCCGCCTGGACGCCGATGGAACCACCGCGGTACCGCCGCTACTTTTTGCACTTCGGCGACGCGATGCCGAAACGGTCGGCGAGTTCGTCGCCGGCACCAACAACTCAATCAGGCAGTTGTCGGGTTCGGTGAGCAGCCGAGACCCCTGAGGATTCCCTGCTCCACCGGCGATGGATTTATGCCGTCGAGCGCGAACGGCTCGTTGTGCATGATTCCTGGTTGCGCCAGCATCCGGGCTCCTGCGCCGCGATGCGGCCAGGTTGCGCGATGCACGACGAACGGATGACACACGAACACATCGCCTGCGCAACCCGTTGCGAAAGCTGACGGTCGCTCCAGCGTGGACCTCGGAAGAGTCACGGAGAGACGAGTGGAGTTCATTCCGGCCTCGCCGAACGGCTCCAACATCGCGGGGATGTCGAGGTGCGAACCAATCTTCAGTTCGGTCGGCGCATCGTGAGGGCCAACATCGGAAAACAAGAACAGACAGAGGAGTGCTCGTGCTCTGCTTGCGACGTTGATCCAATAGCCGCCGTCACCGTCGTAGCTTCCGTCGACATGCCATCCGGCGTCGCCGGGATCCGACTCGGACGGGAACCGTACGGGGATGGTCCCGCCGACGCCGCGCGGTTTCGTCCATGTCCCGGCGCGCAGAAGGGCGTCGTAAGCGTCTGTGAGTACCTGTTGGCTACCAGCTGTCTCGAATGCACGGGTGCGAGGGCAATCCACGCGAACTACCGGTTTCCAGGTGGTCGGTTCGTCGACATCGACGCCTTCGGCGATGAGTGCGGCGGCGATCTCGTTTTGACATTCTGCTACGACGCTCGCTGGTACAGCCGAGCGCAGTTCGAGAAATCCGTCCTGCACAAAGTGGTCCAATGTCGCGTCGTCGAGCACGGTGCCACAGTACGTGCCGAGAGCCGACGATATTGCCCGATCGCGCGCCGGGGGGAGGAAGCACGGCGGCGGTTTCAGGGTGCGACGCGCGCGTACTCGGTGGTCAGGCCGACGCGGGTCGACACGCCAAGCTTTGTGAATACGCGGCGGAGGCGTCCGTCGACTGTGTACGGCGATGCGTGGAGCCGTTCGGCGATCTGGTTGTTCGTCATGCCCGCGGCTGCGAGCGTCGCGATTTCGCGTTCGGAAGGCGTGAGGCTGTTCCAGCCGCTTCCGTACGCGTTTCGGCGCTCGGCTCGTTGGGTCATCGTGCCGAGTGCACCGTGGGCGACTTCGGCGTCCAGGAACTCGATAGTCGCGTCGAGGATGCGCTGTTGGTCGCCGAGGAAAAATGTGTGGTCCTCGCCTGTGAGTTCGACGTAAGACGCGCCGGGGATGTGTGTCGCGAGGTACTGACCGTGCTCGACGCCAACTGCGCGGTCGCCGCCGCGGTGCAGCACAAGCGTCGGGGCCGTCAGCTCCGTCAAGAGGTGGCGGACGTCGTAGTTCGCTGCCTGTCGAATCGCCGTCGACACCACCCCGGGCGAGCATGTATGCCGTTCGAGTTTGCCGGCCCACTCGCGATAGCCGGCATTGGCGCGCATGGTCGGCGCGTCGGCTTCCACCGACGCGCCCGATCCCCACGCCCCCGCGAACTGGTCGGCCCACTCATCGACGGCGGCAGGATCCCGCCCGATGTCGAAGTCTCGACAGCGGGTGAGCTTTGCGGTAGCTCCGAACAGGATCAGCGCGGCGGTGCGCTCCGGATAGCCGGCGGCGAACTGCACCGCCGTCAGCCCGCCCATCGAGAACCCCACCACCACGGCGCGGTCGGTCTCGCTGCTGTCGAGGACTGCCGCGACGTCGGTCGCCAGCTGCGGCAGGTCGAGGCGTTCGCCCGACATCGTCGAGCGATCGGACAGACCAGTTCCTCGCCGGTCGAACATGACCACCTTCGCGCACGCGGACAAGCAACTCATGAAGTGCTCAAACGCCGGTGCTTCCCACGCAACCTCGAGCTGGCTGAGCAGGCCGGGCACGAGCAAGATCGTGATCGGGCCTTGGCCGACGCTTGAATAGGCGATCGTTACGCCATCGCTCGTGACGGCGTACTGGACTTCGGGCCGCAGCATCGGCTCAACAGTACGGCCAAGAGCTATTCGTACGCGATCGCGTGTTGCGATCCGCCGAACCCGTGTTCTCCTGGCATTCGCGCACCGACCGTTTGAGGTTCGGACGGGCACCACAGGTCGGGAGTCTCCGCACGCGTGGGCCGATTCATGATCGAGCGGTACGCCGGGTACCGACTGAATGAAGAAGGGGTGAGACGATGAGACGGACTCGTACGCGAGCGCAAGGCGGGTGCCGTCTATGAACGCGGCGACCGGCTGCGTCAGTCGGGCCGTCCGCCCGGGAGTGGTCTTGGGGTTGGTGTGCGGCGCCCAGTTCATGGTGGTGCTCGATCTCGTCGTCGTGAATATCGCGCTCCCGTCGATCCAAGCCGACCTCGGCCTGAGCTCGTCGGATCTGGAATGGATCGTGATCGCGTACGGGCTCACCTTCGGCGGCTTCTTGTTGCTCGGGGGTCGGGCAGCGGACCTGGTCGGTCGACGCACGATGCTTGTCGCCGGACTGTCGGTGTTCACGGCTGCGTCCTTCGGCGCGGGCGCCTCCCACGCTCTCGTCCCACTGTTGGCCTGCCGCGCGGTACAAGGACTCGGCGCGGCGACAACCGCTCCCGCGGCGTTGTCCATCCTGACGAGCACTTTCGCCGAAGGCGCCGCCCGTAACCGCGCCCTCGGCGTGTTCGGTGGCGTTGCCGGCGCCGCGGCGTCCGGCGGACTCGTCGTAGGTGGCCTGCTGAGCGGCGGTCCGGGGTGGCCGTGGATCTTCTTCGTCAACGTGCCGATCGGCACCGCACTCGTGGTCCTCGTGTTCGCGTACGTCCCGAACTCAGCACCTGCGCCGGGGTCGGCCGATGTGCTCGGCGCGGCAACGGTCACCGCGGGGCTGCTCGCGATCGTGTTCGCGGTGAGCAAGAGTGTCGACTATGGCTGGACGTCGCCGACGACCCTCGGGTTTCTTCTGAGTGGCCTGGTGATGCTGGCGCTGTTCATGGTTGCTGAGCGGCGCGCGTCGGTTCCGTTGATTCAGTTGTCGGTGTTCCGTTCACCGACCTTGACGTCAGCAAACATCATCACGGTGTTAGTCATGGGCTCGTTCTTCGGCTTTGCGTTCCAAGTGACGTTGTTTCTGCAACAGGTGCTTGGCTACTCGCCGACGCGCGCGGGTGCAGCGCTCGTCGTTGGGGCTGCCAGCTCGGTCGTTGTCGCCAGTGTGATCGCGCCTCGCGTTGTCGGACGCGTCGGCGTCGGCCTGACGCTCGTGATCGGGCAGGGTTTCGCGGTGGCGAGTCTGCTGTTCTTGGCGCGTGCTCCCGTGCATGCCGGGTATTGGTGCGATCTGTTCCCGGGGTTCCTCGGGCTCGGCATAGGCATTGGCCTCTCCGGCGTGGCCGTTCAGATCGCGGCTTTCATCGGGGTCAAGGACTCCATGTCGGGGATTGCAGGCGGTGTCGTCCAAACTGCACAAGAGATCGGCAGCGCGCTCGGTCTCGCCGTCATCGCGACCGCGGCGATCGCCCGATCGAACGATGTACTCCGCGTCGGCGGTACCGGAACGGCAGCACGCGCGAGCGCACAAACCGCTGGCTTCCATCGCGCTGCCCTCGTTGCCGCAGGGTTTAGCGTCGCCGCCGCGATCGCTGCCGGGCTCATTCTGCGGCGAGCGGAACGGGCGGCGACGTCAGCCGATCCGAGCGAACCAAAACCCGTCCGGGCACGAGAGGCAGTGTGATACGGCATGACCGAACAGCGTGTACAGGTCGAAATTCAGGCCGTAACAGACGAGTTGGTTGCGTCCGGCGCCGAGATCGGATTGCAAGTCGCGGTGATCAAGCACGGCCGCGTCGTCGTCGACGCCGTGAGCGGCGTCGCGGATCCGCGAAGCGGACTTGCTGTTACCGCGGACACGCTGTTTTATGCCGCGTCCACCGCGAAAGGTGTCGCGAGTTCGGTGGCGCATGTCCTGGTCGAGCGCGGCTCACTTGACTACGACATGCGAGCGGTCGACGTGTGGCCCGAGTTCGGATCGCACGGCAAGGACAAGGTGACGTTGCGGCATGTGCTGCTCCATACTGCGGGTGTCCCGGGACTTCCGTCGGACACGACGGCGGATGACATGTGCGATTGGGACCACATGTGTGCGGTACTCGCCGACGCGGTGCCCTGGTGGGAGCCGGGCACTCGTTTCGGCTATCACGCCCAGACGTTCGGCTTCTTGGTGGGTGAGGTCATGCGTCGCGCGACGGGAAAGACGATTTCGACGCTATTGCGAGAGACGATCACGGGTCCGCTCGGCATCGAGGACGATGTCCACTTTGGAGTGCCGCAGCCGGAGTTGGCCCGCGTCGCGTGGCAAATCGCGCCCGACGGACCGCCGACAGATCCGCCGGAGCCGGGATCGCCTCTCGACCGCGCGATCCCTCGGGGCGTCGAGCCGAGCGCCGATTTCGCGAACCGGTCCGACGTTGTGACCTCCGACATCCCGTCCGGTGGCACGATGACCGCACGCGGCGTCGCTCGGATGTATTCCGCGCTCCTCGGACACGTCGACGGGGTTGCGCTCGTTTCGCCGCAACGGCTTGCGAGCATGGCCGCGATTGCGTTCACGGGTATGGACGAAGTGATGGGTTTCCCCGCGAGCTGGGCGTTCGGTTACAGCCCCGCACGGCTGGGTGGTGTTCCATCGCGGTCCGGTTCCACGTTCGGCATGGTGGGCGCGAACGGTTCCGCGGCGTATGCGGATATCGATTCCGATGTCGCGGTAGCCGTGATGCGCAATCGCTTCGGTGCGGACATGACCGCAGTGGAGCGGATCGACCGAATCGTCGCCGAGACGCAGTCGTGAAACGCTCGGGATCTCGAAGTGCCGTCCCCAACGATTCACGCGTCGCACGGCATGATCTATAGAACGGAGGCTCGAGATGGTTGAAGCGGATCCAGTTACAAAGCTTGGGGCGTTCAGCAGTGACGACGCGGTCCCGACCGAGTGGGTGCGAGGGCGTTCGGACCTGCAGGATGCTCAGGTGTACTGGCTGACCACGGTCCGGCCGGAGGGACGTCCCCACGTGACCCCCTTGCTCGGCATTTGGTGGGACGGCGCGTTGTACTTTTCCACTGGTTCCCATGAACGCAAGGCGAAGAATCTTGCCCAGAACGCTCACTGTGTGCTCACTACCGGCTGCAACGGTCTCGATGGTCTTGACCTCGTGGTCGAAGGTGAGGCCGTGCAGGTGAGTGATCCGGCTGAGCTCGCAAGTGTCGCCGACGCCTTCGAGGCGAAATACGGCGGGCACTTCACCGCGCCCGACGGCAACTGGTACGGCCTCGGCGACACCATCCGACGCGGTGACGTATTGGTCTTCCGAGTCGCTCCGTCGACCGCGTTCGGGTTCGGGAAGGGCAAGCCGTCCAGCCAGACTCGGTGGACGTTCGCGTAGGTCTAAATCGGACGGAGGCTGTTTACGTCGAGGCCGTCCGCGGCGCCGTTGGTGATGCTTTTCTTGCCGCCCGTGAACTTCGATGACCTCGGGCACGGGCGGCACAGGGCGTAGGCCGCCACGTCACCGTGGAGGACGGTCTCGGCGGCGGCGATGGCAGGTTGGCCGAAGCGCGGGCCGCCTCCCAGGTCTTTTGACCGATCGGTAGCCAGAGGTCTGCACTGTGGTAGCCGGCTCTGGCCACCATCGAAGACGGGTAGCGAGCGGTCGTTCCGCCGACGGGGAGGACGAGCGGGTATACGTCCGGACCTGGTTCGAACGGGGTTGGCGCGAGCTGGGCGCGCCCGGCCGTCTGCCAGTTCCTCCAGACCGTGCTCAGATAGGCGAGGTACTCAGGCGTGTGGACTTGCGCGATTTCTTTGCGTCCGGAATTGGAAGACGGTGATGTTGTCGCCCCGGTAGGTCTCGCTGAACGAGTCGTACGGGGCGACTTTCTTCACGGAGCTTGATCTGCCGAGCTTCCGAGTGGAGGCGAAGGCGAGCCGAGGATACGGGTGAGCAGGCCGGTGAGCGTGTCGCGCTCGGTGTCCGATAGGGCGTCCAAGATGTCGCGTTGAACCCCCGTGAGTCTCGTATCCAGGTCTTCGAGCCGTCGTCGCCCGGCTGCGGTCAGGGTGACCAGGTTGCGGCGCCGGTCGGCGGGGTCTGGGGTGCGCGCGACGTGGCCTCGTTCGACCAGCTCATTGAGCATCGTGTTCATGTCACTCTGGTCGATCCCGCATCGTTGGCCGATCTGCACCTGGCTGTCCGGGCCGAACTCGTCCAGCGCGGCGAGGATCGCGAAGTGATAAGCGTGCCCACCGGCAGCGGCCATCGTTTCTGCGATCAGTCGATGCGCCCGAGCGGAAGCCCTGTTGATCAGCCAGCTGGGTTTGCAGCGCAGACGGGTGGGCGCTTCGTTCAGCTCCACGTACGAAGCCTAAGCCAATCCCTTGGTCGATCCAACGACCCTGGTATACTCTTGGTCAGACCAAGATTGGTCGATCCAAGAGATTGAAGGTGGAACAATGTTGCTCACTTTGGACGAAGCTCGGGCCGTCAGCGACCGCGTGCGCGAGCACGCTGCCAGAATCGGCGCGACGGTTACGGTAGCAATCGTCGACGGCGGCGGGCACCTGCAGGTTCTCGATCGCATGGACGGCGCGTCTCCGATGTCGGCCCGTATCGCTCCGGCGAAAGCATCCAGCGTTGCGCTGTTTCGTCGAGACGACAGTGACCTGATGGGCCTACAGCAGGCCTTCCCAGCAGTGTTCGCGCAGATCGTCGACGTGGCGGGAACACCCATCGTGGCCGGCAGGGCCGCGCGGCTGATCCGGCGCGGCGATGTCGTCGTCGGTGCGATCGCGATTGCCGGTGGGACGCTCGAACAGGACGACCAGTGCGCCGATGTCGGGGTCGGCTCCCTGTGACCCTCCGCGTCGGCATAGGCCTGTTCACCCGGTCAGGTGTTCCACGCAGCTGCGCCTCCCGTCGGAGCCCTCGACGACAGCAGGTCTCCACGCTCGCCCTGCACCTGCTCCAGTCCGCTGGCGGCGAAAACTGAGCGTTCGTTGGGCCCGTCCCGACGCCGGCGTCAGAGGGAGGCTCCGCGCCCCAGCAAGGCTTTGTGGTGGAAGTTGGTGAGAAGGTCACGCCGGGCGCCTCCTCATTACGGACTCGAGCGGCAGGCGGGCATCGTGATCACCAGTGGAGCGAACGAAGCGCAAGACACGACATCTGACTCGCGATCATGCCCGTTCTGTTCGAGTTCGACAGGTTGATACACCAATGCCGCAGTGCTCGCCGCGGACCGGCGGACGCTGGCCCTCGTATGTCGAGCCATCACCGAAGGCGTTGCATGTCTCCGCGGCCAGAACAGCGGCGGAGCACCCCGAGTCTCGCCTTCCTACATGGCGCCGCCTTGCAGCCAATCGCGGCGTCCCACTGGGCGCGCACCCTCCACCCACCGATAACGGAACGTTGCCTCGCGGCCCACGCTCGCCGCGCCGAGGACGAGATGCCTGCCCTCGCCGCTGCCACCATCGCCCAACTCGGTCGCGACGACCGGGCGACACATCTGCGCCACCTCCTCGACGGTTGAGTCACCCTCGTCAACCACCCGTCGGCTTGAAAACGGCGTACTGAATCGCAGACGGTGACACGGCGCTACCTCCCGGAGGTCGCCGCGTCAACACGACGCAACGTCCGGCGCTCGCCAGCTGCCGCATCGCACTACGGGGCGTCGCGAGCGTTCGTGTCGTACACGCGCCAGCACCGCGAAGAGCTCGACGCCCGAGCATCGCGGGCACGCACAATCCTCATCGTGCCCGGTGTAAAAGCGCCGGGCCTTCTGCGTGTGGTGCCGAAAATGGTGCCGACATCGCGAATTCGCGTCGTGAGCGTGGTGCCGCAGAACCCGAAGGTCGCGCGTTGTTGCCACGGAGCGCGACCCGTTCGTGTCGTCCCGTCACAGTTGCTCCCATCGCGTGTCGTTCTGTACCGCAAGTCGACGGTGCGAGCGGCTTCGATGATGAATGTCGCCCGAATGGCGTCGGGTCGATAACCCGATGGTCATCTCGTGCGGCGACGCGTCGGTGCGTGATGCTTGCCCACCCGCCCCGCTGCCGTTTTCTCCTAGGCGAGAAGTTCCTTCCGTGCGGCGATCCACTCACTGCGCGGACAACCTGCAACGCGTTGCGACGGTCATGGCGTCTCCTTTGGTTGCGTGTGTTTCGGAGACCGGTCCCGACATCCGGATTCGTAAGCACCGACGGTTCGGCGCCACGCAAATCGACACGTCGCGAGAGATTTTCCCGAGTGATCCGCCTCGGTTCGACGGACGCTTTCGGGAACGGGCTCCTGACCCGCGCTGGGTTCGGCGGCGCATCGCCGGGCGGCGTGGATGACGCGGATGTGGACGTCGTCGACGAGCAAGATGATGTGGGTTCGTGCCTGGGTTCGTCCGATGCCGACACGGTGGAGTCGGCCGTTGACGCGCAGTTGACGGTGCCGGCGTCGTCGACGCTGTCGTGCCGGACTCGATAGTTTCCGTCAGTTCGGCCCGTTTGGGGTGACTTTCGGGCGGGCGCGCCGTTACGCCGCCGTTCCGAGGTCACGTCGTCGTCCGCAGGGACGCTCCAACGCTGCATCCTCGGGCGGAGAACATCGCCCGGCTACTCCCTACGAAGTACGCGCCAATCGGTGGACGCGCGGTTGAGTCGCAACGGGTCGGGCCTGAGAGGTGAACACGGCTAAGACCGGCCCCACCGGCAGCCGAGCGTGTCGCCTCTCGTGCCGGACCTCGAGCGTCAGGCGTCTCTCGTTGCAGTGCGCCACGCCCCGGCGAGTAGTGGGATTGCGGTCCACGCGAGTGCGACGACGGCGACGGACACGTTCGACAGGTTGAGGTCCGTCTTGCTGATCGCTCCGAGCCCTTGCGGTGCCAGTTGGCCGAGCGCGACTCCGAGAAAGAGTTGACGCACGTCGGGGGTGATGGAGCTCTGAGCCGCGAGTGGTGTGATGATGAGAATGAGCACGAATAGCACCGCGATCGTTGCCGACTGCGAGTTCCAGAGCGACGAGGCGCCCAGAGCGAGGACGAAGACGGCCGAGGTTTCGAGCACGAGCCATACCAACGTTTGCGCGAGCAGGACGGGTGTCGGCGAAGCGAGGTCGCCTGCAAACACGATCGTGGCGAATGCGGTGAGGGCGAACGCGGCGCTGATGAACGCGAGGAGGACGGCGAGGCCAGCCGGTACACGGGCGAGATAGAGGGTAATTCGGGACCGGCCTGTGGTGACCAGGCTCCGAAACAGTCCGGCGGACACGTCGGTGGTGCCGATGAATGCGCCCAAGAGGATCGCGACGGTGCTACCGAGTTCCTGGAGTAGGTAGGTCGTCGGTCCGAGGTTGCGGATGCCGCCGGCCGGAGCGTGTCGCGGGTTCGCGGCGTGGAGGGACACTGCGACGGTGAAGTAGATGATGATCGCGCCGACGGTCATGATCGCGGCCGCGATCATGAGCCCGCGTTGTCGAGTCAGTTTGAGTAGTTCTGCCCTGATCAGACGCCGACCTGGTATCCGCGGCATCGTCACGGCGGGAGTTGGAACGCTCGATCGTGCGAGTGTTCTCATGATGATCGACCGAGCGGGGAGGTCATTTCGAGGAAGCGATCCTCGAGCGTCGCTTGGCGAGTGCGGAGTTCGTAGACCGTCACGCCGTTCTGGACGAGGACTCCGTTCAAGAATCCGGTGGTGTGGTCGGCGTCTCGATGTGAATCGGTTGCGACGGTGACGTCGATGCCGTCGGGTCGTGTGGTCACGGTGCGCGTCGGGTCATGCAGGATGATGATCTGTCTTGCGAGGGTCGGGTCGTCGCAGCGGATGTGGAGCGTTCGGTGAGCACCTTCGACGATGTCGGCGATGGGTCCTTGGGTGACGATCCGTCCGTTGTTGACGACAGCCACCATGTCGCAGGTCTTTTCGACTTCGTCGAGGAGGTGGGACGAGAGCATCACGGTCCGGCCTTCGCCGACGAAGTCGCGGATCAGTTCTCGAAGTTCCGCCATGCCGGCGGGGTCGAGGCCGTTCATTGGTTCGTCCAAGATGAGAAGGTCGGGATCGCCGAGCAGGCAGGCGGCCAGGCCGAGTCGTTGGCGCATGCCCATTGAGTAGCTGGCAACGCGATCGGCCGCGCGGTCGCGCAGGCCGACGCGTTCGAGCGTGGGGTCGATGCGGTCATCGGCGTCACGGTGGCGGGCGGCGGCGAGGATCTGCAAGTTCTGTCGACCGGATAGGTAGTGATGAAAGCGTGGTTCGTCGACGATGGCGCCTACTCGGGCGAGTGCACGTGCGCGCTCTGCGGGTACCGGGTGTCCGAGGATCATCATGGATCCCGCGGTTGCGGTCGTGAGCCCGAGCACCATTCGGATCAGCGTCGTTTTCCCGGCGCCGTTGGGTCCGAGGTACCCGAATGCGCAGCCCCGCGGCACTTCGAGATCGACGTTGTCGACAACGGTGCGTGAGCCGAACCGTTTGGTCAGTCCACGCACAGCGAGCGCGTTCGACGAATCGGCTCGGACGAGGCGGCCGTGCGAGTTGGTGTTGTCGTCGCGAGCATTTCTGGTGAGATCACGCATCGCGTTTGTTCATGAGCCAGGTGCCCGCGGCCAGGATGAGCAGCGCGTATGCGCACAAGACCCCGAATCCGATCATGGGAGAGAATTCGTGGGCGTGCGGGCGGCCAGAGGTGATCGCGACGCCGATGTTGGCGGGCAGCCATCTCGACACGGTGTTACTCACCGAGTTCGGCAGGTACTGCGCCACGATCCACGGAAGCAGCAGCGAGAGAGCAACAAACGTGCTGATCGCTCCGGCGGTGTGTCGGATGATCGTTCCGAGTCCGAGCGCGAGGAGTCCGAGCACAGCGAGATAGAGGCCTCCGCCGATGACCGCCCGTAGGGCGCCCGGGCTCGTGAACGTCGCGTGTGGCGCGGGCGCGGACAAGAGTGCCTGTCCGAGGGAAAACGAGAGCAGCGACGTGACCAGGCCGGTGGCGGTGACGACGGCACCCAATGCGATCGCCTTTGCCGCGAGGAGTTTCGGGCGGCTCGGCACGGCGGAGAGGGTCGTCCGGATCGATCCGGTGGCGTACTCGGCGCAGATGACGACGACGCCGAGGGTACCGATTGCGAGTTGCCCGATCAGGAGGCCGGCGAGGCTCTGATTGATGGGGTCGAAATCGGCGTGGCTCACCGCGGGATCGGTTCGCCAACTTGAGCCGACGGTCGCGCATGCGAGCGCGGTAACGGCCAGCGCGAGCGCGACGCAGGCGACGAGCGCCCATCTTGTGGACCGAATGGTTCGCAGTTTTGTCCACTCGGAGCGCACGACTCCGGCGAGTCGGTAGTGGCCCGATTGCGTGATCGGGGAACCGGAAGCGTTCGTGATCGTCATGACGTCGCCTGATCTGATGTTCCGCGGAACTCCACGCTGTCGTGCGTGATTTGCATGTATGTCGCTTCGAGCGAGCCGCCCTGAGGTGACAGCTCTCCGATGAAGAGGGCGTTGGCATCCGCCAATGAGGCGATCCGTTCCGGGTCGAGGCCGCGTACCGCGAGCGCGCCGTCCGCCTCGACCTGGATGGTCGCACCGCTCGCGCTGAGGAGCGCGGACAGCTCACGGGGTGCGTCGGTGCGGACGCGCACGAAGTGCTCAGGGCTACGCGCGATGAGGTCGGCGACGGACGCTTCGATGATCAGTCGTCCGCGCCCGACGATGACGACGTGGTCAGCGGTGAGTGCCATCTCGCTCATCATGTGACTGGACACCAAGACCGTGCGGCCTTGCGCGGCGAAGGACTTCATCAGGTCGCGGACCCAGCGGACGCCTTCG
The DNA here is from genome assembly GCA_041691275.1 of Actinomycetota bacterium. GTDB lineage: Bacteria > Actinomycetota > Acidimicrobiia > IMCC26256 > PALSA-610 > PALSA-610. The sequence continues at coordinate 19,685 of JBEPUZ010000026.1, forward strand.
GGATCCAATCCGTTGATGGGCTCGTCGAATATCAGGACGTCCGGATCGCCGAGCAGCGCGGCGGCGATGCTCAAGCGCTGGGCCATGCCGAGCGAGTATGTGCGCAGACGCCGGCGCGCGACGGTCGTCAGCCCGACTAGGTCGAGAACCTCGTCGACCCGCGTGCGCGCAATGTCGTTGGTCTCGGCAAGACTTTGGAGATGGTCGCGGGCGCGGCGACCGGGATGGAATGCTTGGGCGTCAAGGACCGCTCCGACCTCGCGCATCGGCCAGGGTGCGTCGGACAGGCGTCGGTGGTTCACCGTCGCCGTACCGGCATCTGGGTAGTCGAGGCCCATGATCATCCGTATCGTCGTGGACTTTCCTGAACCGTTGGGCCCGAGAAACCCGGTCAGTCGTCCCGGCCACACGTCGAACGAAAGCTCGTCGACAGCGAGGGTGGCGCCGTAGCGTTTGACGAGGCCCTGCACCTTGATCATCGGGGTCCTTGGCGTTCGTGGTGAATGGCACGGTCGAACATCTCACCGTGCGTCGTCGTTCGTCAGCATGCACCGGCGCGGTTCGGATGTCGTCGCCGGGCAACCGCATTCGACATCATCCGTACCGGTGGGCTCGAGGGTGCTCGTGTCACCCGCGAGTACCAGAGCTGATCACCTTGTGCGGTGATCCGCGACTGAGGAATGGCCGGTATCGTGCGGCCTGTGAACAAGGCGCTGAGCCCCGCGGGCGCGATGGGATTCGATCGCGCGCGGTTCGTGCGCCAGGCGCGGGACATCGGACCGAGTGCCGTGCTGTCTGTGCTGATCGCGCTTTCGCTGCGGCCGTCTACGCGCCCTGCTGGCTGGCCCGTGACGGTCATGCTCGCACTCGGCGCAGTCCTATCCTTGAGGTGGCGTCGTCGTGTGCCCCTGGCGGTCCTCGGGGTGACGGTCGCGACAACGCTCGCGGCCGCCGCTCTCCATCGGGCGCTTCCCGGCGTATTGGTCACGGCGGTCGTCGTGGCGGTCTACGCGGTCGACACGCAGAGCACGAGGTGGCGATCGCTGGGCGCGACTTGCGCCGTCGCGGTCGTCGGAGGCTTGGTCGTCGGTCCCTTGACGAGCGATGGACGTTCGTCCTCGTGGCAGGTGGTCGCGATCTTGGTGGTCCTCACAACAGCCTGGGTTCTCGGCGACACGATCCGCCTTCGACGCGCGCAGATGGCGGCGTTGGAGGATCGCGCCACCCGCCTGGAAGATGAACGCGCCGTTACGGCACGCCGCGCCGCGGAGGACGAACGGGCCCGTATCGCCCGAGAACTACACGACGTCGTGTCTCACCACGTTGGCGTCATCGCCATTCAGGCCGGCGCTGCCCGAATGATGCACCAAGAAACAAGTGACGCGACGAAGGATCTGCTGACGTCAATCGAGGAGAGCGCGCACACCGCCCTTGTCGAGTTGCGCAGGATGCTTGGCGTTCTCCGACGCGATCCCGGTGAGGCCAAGAACCTTGCTCCACAACCCGGCCTCGCCCAGCTCAATGAACTCCTCGATCACATACGGCGCGCCGGATTGCCGGTAGACCTCACGATCGTCGGAACCCCATCTACGCTCGCGCCCGGGATCGATCTGTGCGCATACCGCATTATTCAAGAGGCCTTGACCAACGTGTTGAGGCACAGCGGCGCCGTCCCGACCCGAATATGTATTCAGTTCCGCGGCGACGCCGTGACGCTGATCGTCACGAATGAAAGGCCACAGCTCGTGCCGCCGCCAGTCGCGCCTGAAGGGCAGGGCCTCGTAGGTATGCGAGAGCGTGTCGCGTTGGTGGGTGGCGAACTCCGCACCGGACGGTTGGAAGACGGTGGCTATGAGGTGTTCGCGCACCTCCCGTTCGAGCCGAAGCCACGCACGAACGCGGCCCGCTTGTTCGCCAGGTCACCACGATGACAATTCGCGTCCTCATCGTCGACGATCAGCCGATGATCCGGGTCGGACTTCGGATGATCCTTGAAACCCAAACCGACATCGATGTCGTCGCAGAGTCGACGGACGGCAACGAAGCAATCCGGGACACGCAACGTCTCCTGCCCGACGTCGTGCTCATGGACATTCGCATGCCCGGCCTCGATGGCATCGCGGCGACGAGATCGATTACTCAAACGACTGATCGCGGCGCGAGAGTCGTCATTCTCACCACCTATGACCTCGATGAATACCTCTTCGACGCCCTCGAAGTAGGCGCTTGCGGCTTTCTCCTCAAGGACGCCCGTCCGGAGGAGCTGATCCAAGCCGTCCGGGCGGTCGCAGCGGGTGGTGCACTCCTATGCCCCTCCGCGACGCGTACATTGATCGAAACTTTCGCCGGAACGCGACGGCGCATCCCCTTACCGACACCCGAACTGCAAACCCTGACCCGCCGCGAGCTCGAAGTTCTGCAGCTGATCGGGCGTGGGCTCAACAACACCGCAATCGCGTCGACTCTCTTCATCAGTGACAACACGGTTAAGACCCACGTCACCCGCATCTTCGACAAACTCAACGCGCGCGACCGGGTCCAAGCCGTCATCATTGCCTACGACGCAGGTCTCGTTTCTCCCGAAGGGGAGAACGCGAGTACATCATCACCGCCGTCGCACCCGACATCCGCGACGCACCCATGACGAGCGCCAAGACGCGACCCGGTCCGCACGATGGAGCGCTCGTTGCGAGCACGACACGGTATGCCACGCGCCACGCTTCGCCTCTTTGCACGTTGGCACACGAAAGGCTACGCCGTCGATGTTCTCGTCCGCAGGATCCATGACATGATGGAATCGACGATCATCGAACATCCAGCCGAAGTCACGAGCCCGGCTGCCGCGACCCGTTCTGGAACATGCTCGAGTTCCGCCTAGATCCCGAATCAGGTATTGCCTCCTACCTGCAACTGGTACACGCGGTCGAGCACGAACTGCGCATGGGACGCCTCCACCCCGGCGATCAAATGCCTACGGTCGGAACCGTCGCCGCTGAATTAGCGATCAACGCCAACACCGTGTTGCACGCCTACCACGAACTGACCCAACGAGGACTTGTGGCAGGCCGCCGCGGCGTTGGCACCTTCGTCCTGCGGCGCCCACCTGGGCCGTCACCGAATACGCAACGACGACTCGCCCGCAGCCTTCAACGATGGATCAAGAACGCACGAAGCGAAGGACTCGACGAAGCGTCGATAAGAAGTCTTCTCCAGACGGCTACTCAATCCCCGCCGGGGGATACGCCAGCCTGACATCACACTTTCAGACCCGTGCCTCCGCCAACTTCATTCAAACACGATGGCAAGGTGACGCGTCGCTAGTGATAGCGCTCGTACGTCAGTTTCACGATCTTCTGAAATGCCTCTATCGGACCGTCGCGCCAGAGTGTCCGACCGTCAGAGCAGATCAACCCAGATGTCGCCGGGTCGATAACCCGAAGGTTGTCTCGTGCGACATGTGTCGTTACTGGTCCCCAAGGCCGCTTTGCTTGCGGCTTCACCGCGATCGCCGTGTCACGACCCGGCGTTGCGCAGTGCGAACGTGTCGTGGATCTGGCGGACGCGCACGATCTTGCCGTCCGCAACGGTGAAGTGCTCCGCAACGCGCAGGGTGCCGAGAATCTCGATGTCCATGTCGTACAGAAGCATGGCTTGGTCCCCGTCTCCCATCTCGGCGAGAAGGTCGACGCTCCGAGTGCGGCTCGCGAACGCGATCACGGCGTCGGCGAACGATGCCTTCGTGGGATATGCGTTGATCGGGACCTCGACCACCAGATCGGGCGCCAGCGCGGCGATGGCCTCGTCGTACCGCTTTGCTGTCCAGCCTTGGTGATACGTCCGCACCACGGCGATGGTTTCGTGCGTGCCCACAAACTCCTCCTCGTTCCGGACTCGCACACACGAGTCGACACCCGTGAGGCTAACCACCAGTTGACATTTGTACAAATAGATGCTTGTATTCGGAGCGTGAACGCGAGCGCTGAACCCCTCGACACCGCGTTGCGCGCGCTCTCTGACGGAACTCGCCGGCGCATCCTCCATGTAGTGCGCGAGCGCGCTCGACCGGTCGGCGAGATCGCGCGAGTCGCCGGCGTTTCTCAGCAGACCGCATCCCATCACCTCTCCGTGCTCCGCACCGCACAACTCGTTTCGGAGCAGCGCGACGGCGCGAAACACCTCTTTCAAGTGAACGACGACGGCCTCCGCGTCGTGCACGACTACCTCGGCGGCTTCTGGCCCGAGCAACTGTCCAACCTGAAGCGAGCCGCAGAACAGACCGCCAAAGCGCGACGCCGTGGCTGAGTACGCAACGTTCGTCGAGATCGACGCGCCGCCAGAGGTCGTGTACTCGCACCTCGTCAGCGCGCAAGGCTGGACTGCCTGGATGGGCCAATTCGCCGAACTGGAAGCTGTGCCGGGCGGGAAGTTCTCGGTCGATGTCGACGGGGCAGCGGTTCGCGGGACCTACCTCGAGGTCGAGCCGCCGCACCGCGTCGTGGTCTCTTGGGGCATCGCCGGCAGCGCCGACCTTCCGCCCGCATCGTCGCGCGTCGAGTTCATCCTGACCCCAGTCGGTGCCGGTACCCGCCTCGATCTGCGTCACACGGACCTCCCACCCACTCGCGAGGCCGAACACGCTCGAGGGTGGACCCGGTTCCTGGATCGGCTTCGCACCGCAATCGCCAGCAACGACCACAGTGTCGGAGGAAGCACATGAGCACAGCCGAAACGACCGGTATCGACCCGAACGACTACGCCAAGCGCGTCTCGATCGGAGCACCACAAAGCAAAGTCTTCGACGCCATCGCCTCGACCGAAGGGTTACGCAGTTGGTGGACGCCGTTGACGTCCGGCTCTGCGGACGTCGGCGGCGAAATCCGATTCGACTTCGCCGGGCTCGATGAACCCATCATCATGAGAGTCGACGAATCGCAACCACCCACCAGTGTCGAATGGACATGCTTGACCAACGTCGGCCATCCCGAATGGGAAGGTACGACCTTGACGTTCGCAGTCGAAGAGTCGACGGCGGAAAGCTGCGAACTCAACTTCCGCCACGCGGGCCTGCGTCCGACGCTTCAGTGCTACGACCAGTGTCACGCCGGCTGGGATCACTTCCTCGCGAGCCTCGCCGCTAGCGTCGAACACGGCGCAGGAACGCCTTTCGCCGGCGTCCCGAGCACTTGATTCCGTGACGGGTCGGGATAGCAGACGGCGGCACCGGACAACAGGATCGTAGAACTCGGCGCACAGTGCACCAGCTCGGGTTTCCGCGCGCGCAACGGTTCACCGCTGAGTATCGCGAGCAATCGCTCGCGATGGCATGAGCTGACCGGGACCCGGGATGATCGCGCCCGATTGACTGAATGAACGGTTCAGTCAATACTAGAGACGATGAAGCGTCCCTCCCGCCCTGATCGTCTCGCCCACATCGCGCGGGCCGCCACGCGAGAGTTCGGCCGCCTTGGCTACCGACGTACGCAGATGGCGAACGTTGCCGGCGAGGCGGGCGTCTCAGCCGGCGCGATCTATTCCTACGTCGAGAGCAAGGAGGCGCTGTTCCACCTCGTGTTCGCGTACGGCTTCGGCCGGCTCGACAGTGATCACTCCGATCGTCCTCTCGCCACGCCGACGATGGCGGACACCGTGAAGCTGATCGGACAGGGTCTGCGTAAAGCGACCGCGACGCCGCGACTGAGCGCGGCGCTCGAGGCGGACGCGCCACATGACGTTCGGGTGGAGCTGACGGCGATCGTCGAAGAATGGTACGCGGCGATCGAGGGTGTGTGGCCGCTGCTCGCGGTGATCGAACGCTCGGCGGCCGATCTCCCCGACCTCGAAGCGCTCTACTTCCAACGCGGACGCCCCGGCTATCTCGCGCAACTGACGCGCTACCTCGACACGCGCGCCGGTACGGGACACCTTCGGATGACGACGGACACCGCAGTCGCGGCGCGCATGCTCCTCGAGACGATCACCTGGTTTGCGTGGCATCGACGCGAAGACCGCGACGCCAAGGTCTACGACGACGAACGTGTCCGCACGACGATCGTCGAACTCCTGTGTGATGGGTTCGTCCCGGAGACATCGTGACCTCGTCGACCGCGCCTGCAGCTGTCTTCGACTCCGGATCGGTAGAAACCGGCGGCTTGCCTCGCCTCTTTCTCGGACCGGTCGTCGCGATCGCGGCCGCGTTCGTCGCGGTCGAGATGGCGGCCGCGGCCCGCTACGGACTCCATCGCGACGAGCTGTATTTCCTCGCGTGCGCGCGCCATCTCGCTTGGGGATACGTCGACCAACCGCCATTCGTCCCGGCTGTCGCGCGCGTCGCGGTGAGCCTGTTCGGGACCTCAGCGTTCGGATTGCGGATTCTTCCGGCCGCATTCGGGGGCGTGACGATCGTGCTTTGCGCGGCGACGGCGCGTGAGCTCGGCGGTGGCCGACGAGCCCAACTCTTCGCGGCGCTGGCCGCCGCGACTTCGCCCCAGGTGCTCGGCACGTTTCATCTCCTCTCGACCGCCGCGTTCGACCTGTTCTTCTGGGTTTCGATCACCTTCCTCGTGGTGCGGCTGCTCCGCACCGAGAACGAGCGCTGGTGGATCGCGATCGGGACGGTCGCCGGGATCGGACTACTGAACAAGTTCAACGTCGCATTCCTCGCGTTCGGACTCGTGGTCGGTCTCGTCGCCGCACATCGTGGGCGCATGCTTCGCAGCCGATGGCTGTGGGCGGGCGGCGCGATCGCCGTCGCGATCTGGACCCCGAACCTGCTCTGGAACGCGCGTCACGACTGGGCCGCGATCGCGATGTTGCGAAGCCTCCACCAAGAGAACTCCACGATCGGCGCGTCGGCCAGCTTCGTCCCAGCCCAACTGATCGTGGTCGGACCGATGCTTCTCCCATTCTGGTTCGCGGGCCTTGGCCGATTACTCCGACACCAATTCGCACGATCACTCGGCCTCGCGTACATCACACTGCTCATCGTCGACATCGCTTCGGGTGCGAAGCCGTACTACCTGGGCGGCATCTATTTCGTGCTCTTCGCCGGCGGCGGTCTCTGGCTCGAGGAACGACTCGCCGCGGGTCGCCGGTCCCCACGACGCTACGCGTGGTGGTTTGTCCTCGGCGCCGTCGCGGCGATCCCACTGACGCTGCCGGTCCTTCCCGTCACCGTCCTCCCGACGGGAGACTGGGAATCGAAGATCAACAAGGACCTGAGTGCGTCGGTCGGATGGGCTCACGTCGCCCGCCAGCTCGGTGATGTTGTCGCCGCGTTGCCTGCTTCCGAACGCGCCAATGTCGTCGTCTTTACCGGCGACTACGGAGCTGCAGGCGCGGTCGATCTCTACGGGAAGCGTTACGGACTCCCGAACGCGATCAGCGGCCACAACTCGTATTGGTGGTGGGGTCCTTCGGGCGCGACTGACGGAGCGACGACGGTGGCCGTCAACCTCTCCCGCGCATACCTGCTCACGATCTTCTCGACCGTGACCCCGGCCGGCACCGTCGACACGGCCCACGGTGTCTGGACCGAAGAGCGCGACGCACCGATCTGGATCTGCCGAAACCAAAAGATCAGCTGGGCTCGCGCCTGGCCCGACGCGAGACATTACGGATAACAGATACGCCGCGACTGATACGGACGCCGGTGCCGTGAGAAGAACACATATCCAAGTGGAGGAAGTGAGCCAATGAGTCACAAGAACCTCAACCCGGTCAGCACCAAGAACCCCAAGCGGGTTGCGATAGTCCTATCGAACCCGGCCGTGTCGACGACATCGGGATGGCCGGTTGGCTTCTGGTGGTCGGAACTCAGCCACCCGTACTTCCACTTCACCGAACTCGGTTACGAAGTCGAGATCTTCAGCCCGAACGGCGGCCCGTGCGAGGCCGACGCGATGAGCGATCCGGAAGACGCGTCGCAGTGGCAGGCAGAAGACGTCATCAGCCGCGGCTACAAGCACGATCCCGCCTTCGTAGATCTGATCCAGAACACGAAGAAGGTCGACGATATCGACCTCGACGGCTTCGACGCGATCGTCGTGGCCGGGGGTCAGGGTCCGATGTTCGCGTTCGACAAGGCGACGAACCTGCACGCCAAGTTCGTCGAGTTCTACGAGGCCGGCAAGATCGTGGCCGCGTTGTGTCACGGCGTGGC
>JBEPUZ010000027.1:0-27512 GCA_041691275.1 Actinomycetota bacterium
CAGCCAGTAGCCCTTGCCGGAGCGCGTCGCCGCGATGCCGACGATCGGTTGGTGCAGGTTCAGGGGATCGGTGCAGCCGTGGAAGTTCGCGTCGCCGAACGCGCACACCTCGGCGTCGGACGCGGCCAACCAGTAGCCCCCTTTGTCGGGCGTCGAGGCCATGCCGACGATGCGCCCGCTGAGCGAGATCGATCCCGAGCTGCCGCAGAACTGCTCGTTTCCAAACGTGAAGAGCCCGCCGTCGGAGGCGACGAAGCGATATCCGTTCACAGGCGCGACCGCATGACACGCGACCTGAGCGGGCGTGGGCTTCAGCTGCAACGCGGCCACATAGAGCTTGCGCGCACATGAGCCGCTGTCACCGGTGCAGCCCGGCGCCCCGTTCCAACCCTGATACGCGAGCCAGGTCCCACCGCGTGCGTCGGTGAAGATGGTCGCACCGCCGGGTCCGAGCACGCGGCCGTACGAGGTCAGTATCGTGCCGCCTTCGCTGCACGGGCCGAGCGCCGACGTGCACACCGCGTACGCGACCCGGTAGGTGCTCGAGCCCCACTGGCCGCGCGAGAACTGCAGCAGGTACGCGCCGCCGGTTTGCAACATCTGCGGGTTCTCTACGGTCTCGAACGGGCTCGAGAGGTTGCGTTGCGAGAGCACGAGCGTCGGCGCGCCGACCTGGCGCAAACCGTCCGGGCTCAATTCGACCGCGAGGATCTGCGCGGGTTGGGTGGAGCTACACGCGTCGTCATAGGTCTTGAAGTAGAGCCAGGTGCGACCACCTCCCACGAGCGGGCTCGGGTCGATCGCACCGCAGTCGGCGTCGCGGCACAACCAGGGGCTGGTCGAACGGTCGATGAACGGACCGGCGGGGCTCGTCGCCGTTGCGACCGAGAGGCAATAGCGGCCGCCGTGTCCCGCGTTCGTCTGCGCGGTGTAGTACATGACGTAGTGACCTGGCGACGGTTGAAAAACGCCGGGCGCGTGCTGCGTACTGGTCACCTGCCACGACACCAACTGGTTGGCCGGGAACGCCGACGAGCCGTACTGGGCCCCGCTGATGGTGGTGTATCCGTGGTCGGGGGACGCGGAGCGGAGAATCCCGATGCCGTTCCCCCACGACGTGCCCGTCGTGTACGCGTAGAAGGTGCTCCCGAAACGCACGACGTCGGGGTCGGGTGCACTCTCCTGCGTCGGAGTGCCGGCCCAGCTCGGAGCGAACGCGGGCGCGGTCGGACGGTTCAGCACGACCACCGGGCCGAGCGCGTGGGCAGGTGTGGCCGGGGTCACCACCGTGGCGACCAGCACGAGCGCGCTTGCGACGACCAAATGTCCGATCCGGATCCTGCCCATAGAAAAATGACGCTAACTATCGGATACTCGCCGGTCCAGGCGAGAAGTGTGACCGGGGCGGCCGGGGGACTCATCGCTCCCTGTGCATCTCGGCCGCAAGATGATGGGTGAGGGGCACCTCTACCGCCGCCATGCGGAGGTCATACGAGAGCACCTCGCCGCCGTCGAAAGTGAAGTCGCGTTCGAGCGCGGATACGGCCTTGGCCGAGCTGGTTCCGGCGACCACGGTCGAACGCAGCCGGATGACCCGACGATCCGCCTCGACGGCCATCGTGCCCTCGCTCACCTCGACGATCCCGTTCGGATGCGCGATGACCAACTCCACCCGGCCCGGACCGGGAGCCCTCCAGTATCCGCTCTCCGCGTGCAGCGGTCGCCCGTCGGCGGCGTGCTTCGTCCGTTGCGCATACGCGAGGAACGGCTTTCCGATATGGGTGAAGGTCACGGTCTCGCTGTAGTCGAACGACTCGATCGTCGGATAGACGCCGTGACCTCGGCCCGACCACGTGCCGAGCAGGAACGCGAGCGCTTCGACGTCGGGATGGAGCGGGACCGCCATCCGACCAGCGTACGGTGACCCGTGATGCCGGATACCGCCCGAGACGCCGTTCGCCGTGCGGTGTCGACGGGTGGGCTCACCCCCGCCGCGGTGGCGCACCTCACGCGTGACGCGCTGGGAACCATCGACTTCTCCGTGCTGGCCCCCGTCAAGAAGCTGCTGAAGCAGTTCTTCTCGGCCGAGCCGTGGACGGCCGCCGACGACGACGCGCTCGCTGACCTCGTGGGCGCGGGCGCAGGTTGGTGGCGCTACGCGCTCGACGACGACTTCGAGATCGAGTTCGGTTGGCGGGCGGGAGCGTTCCGGATCGAGCTCGCGGGAAGCGTCGACCCGGGTGAGGCGGGTCCGGACACGGTCGTCGCCGAAGCGACCCCCAACCCCCGCACGATGCGCTTCGTGACACCCCCGATGCACGACGGACCGAGTCGTTGGTACGCGTCGGCGGCGGGCGTCGATGATCCGCGGGTGGCGCGGTTGTTCGCCGAATTCGACGACGTCGCCAACGTGCTCGTCGGTCCGGACTTCGTCGCGGTCGGACTTCACCGCCCCGACCGCTGGCAGCAACTGCTCGAATCCATTCGGCGCATGGTCGCGTCGGAGTTCGCGACGCCGGGTACCGATCGCGCGCCGACGACGATCACCCGCGGTCAATCCGAAGCGACACCGTTTCCGACGCGTCCCGAACCGACCGGTTCGGGGGCGACTGCGCTGGAACGCGCGTGGAAGGAACTCGGCGCGCTGCATCCGGACGTCGCCGGCGACCTTCAACGGATCCTCGCGGCAACGACGTCGACCGACAGCGCGCGCCGGCAGGTCGCGGCGCGCAAGCTCGCCGACGCCGATCCCGCGGTCGCGCTCACTGCGTGGGACCGGCTCCTCGACGACCCGAGTCGCAGCGTCCGGCGCGCGACCGTCGACGTCATGGTCGATACCGAACGCCCCGCGTTGCGACCGACGCTCGAACGGGCGCTCGCCGATACCGATGCGTGGACGCGTTGGAAGGCGTTACGGGGTCTCGTCGGGCTCGGCGTCGGACCGAGCCGCGCCGCGGTCTCGCCGCTCGCGCACGATCCCGACTTCCGCGTGCGACTCGAGGTTGCGAACGCGTTGCCTCCCGGGGGCGATTCCTGACGCCGCCGCCGGGCGGGAGGACGGTCAGTCGCCGACGACGCGCCGCACCAACCAGCAGGAGAGACCGTCGGCGAAGCGGCGCGCGGCCATCAGCGGTTGGTGATCGAGTTGCCCCCGGGTGATACCGAGCTGCGCACCGGTCGCCCAGGTCGCGGGGTCCGACGCGGGCTCGATGATGGTGCCGCCGCTCGAGATCCGCCGCTCGTGCACGACGGGCCGGAGCGCGTGATCGATCTCCTCCAGGAGGAGGGCATGGAACTCGTCGGTTCCCTGTGACTGCAAACCGGTTTCGGCGAGCTCTTCGTCGAGTCGGCGCAGTCGACCCGCGGGTGTCGGAGGCACCGGCCGAAGCTACCGTCGGGCGGTGGTCGCTAGATTCCCTGTTCGAACGCGACGCGACCGAGGGAGACGACATGCCGGCCAAGGGAAGTGCGGAGTGGAAGGGTGATCTTCCGTCGGGAGAGGGAACGTTCACAGCGGGCGACACCATCAGCGGTGGCTACACGTTCAAGTCGCGGTTCGAAGACGGCCCGGGCTCGAATCCGGAGCAGCTGATCGCCGCCGCCCACGCCGCGTGCTTCTCGATGGCGTTGTCGAACATGCTGGCGAAAGCCGGCACCCCGCCGGAGTCGGTGCACACCGACGCGACCGTCACGCTGCGACCGATCGACGGCGCCCCAACGATCGCGAAGATCGCGCTCGTAACGGTCGGCCGGGTCCCGGGCATCGACGAGGCCGCGTTCGTCGAGCACGCTCTCGCCGCCAAGGCCGGATGCCCGGTGAGCCGCGCGCTGGCAAGCGTTCCCGAGATCACGCTCGAAGCGAGCCTCGCCAAGTAGCAACGCGGTTCGGATTCGGTAGTTCGCGTCCGCGATCACGTGCCGCGGGGTTGCATCCCCGCGGCCACGTAGATCGCGTCGAGCACGCGCATGTTGGCGATCGAGTCGGCAGGCGGGGTCAACGTGGGTTCAGCTCGCAGTACTGCCGCGCAGAACGCGTCGAGCTGGTATTCGTAGCTCGGGCGGTGGGAGAAGCGCTCCGTGCGGGTCTTGTCGCCGACCTTCACCCGCATGCGATGCCACAGTTGCGGCGAGGTCGGGTTCACGACGCGCATCTGGCCCCGGTCGCCGCTGACGCGGACGTAGGTCTGCAAGAACCACGACGACCACATCGAGCACGTGATGCGTGCGGTCGTGCCACTCGGGAACGCCAATTCGGCGCGCATGGCCCGGTCGATGTCGGGTGTGCGCAACTTCGCGTGAGCTGACACAACCGTCGGCTCCTCGCCACCGAGCAGGCGCGCCATGTGCACCGTGTACGTGCCGACGTCCATCGTCGCGCCACCGGCGAGGTCGTATTGGTAGCGGATGTCGGAGAACTTGGGGAGCGGGAAGCACAGCGCGGTCTCCACCCGCAGGATCGGGCCGAGCTCGCCGCTCTCGACGATCTCCAGCATGCGGTGGGCCAGCGGGTGGTAGCGGTAGTGGAACGCTTCCATCAGTACGAGATCGGTGCCGGCCGCGACCGCGGCGACGTCCTCGGCCTCCTTGGCGTTCGCCGTGAACGGCTTCTCGCAGAGCACGTGCTTCCCGGCCCGGAGGGCCGCGATGCTCCACTCCGCATGCAACCCGTTCGGCAGCGGGTTGTAGATCGCGTCGATGTCGGGATCGGCCACGAGCGCGGCGTACGAGTCGTGCACCTTCGGGAGGCCGTACTTCGCGGCATAGGCATCCGCCCGGCTGCGATCGCGAGCCGCGACCGCGACGATCTCGGCTTCGGTGTTGGTACGTGCGGGCTTGATCACCGCCTGCGGCGCGATGCGCGCCGCGCCGAGGATCCCAATTCGGAGGGTGGGCATCGGGCGCACTGTAAAACGATTCGCCGGGCGGAGTGCGCGAGGATGCCCGGATGAGCTTTGGAAGCGAGTCGACAACCGACGACGTGCTCGAGGGGGTCGACCTCTCGGGCCGCTGGGTCTTGATCACAGGCGCATCCGCGGGGTTGGGCCAGGAGACGGCGCGCGCCGTCGTCGCGCACGGCGCGAACGTGGTGCTCGGCGTCCGCGATCTCGAGAAAGGCGAACGCGCGATCGCCGACGTGCGCGCGGCGGCGGGAGAGAGCGGCGCGACGGTCGAGCTGCGCGAGCTCGATCTCGCGACTCTTGCCTCGATCCGTGCGTTTACCGACGGGGTCATCGCCGACCACGACCGGCTCGACGTGCTCATCGCCAACGCGGGCGTGATGGCGTCGCCGGAAGGACGCACCACCGACGGATTCGAGCTGCAGTTCGGCACCAACCATCTCGGCCACTTCGTCCTCGTCAACCGGCTCCGGCCGCTGCTCGCCGGCGGACCGGCTCGGATCGTGAACCTGTCGTCGGCCGGGCACCGCTTCAGCGACGTCGTGCTCGACGACGTCAACTTCGAGCGCACCCCCTACGACCCGTGGCAGGCGTACGGGCGCTCGAAATCGGCGAACATCCTCTTCGCAGTCGAGCTCGATCGGCGGGGGAAGGCAGCCGGCCAGCGGGCATGCGCGGTGCATCCGGGAACCATCATCACCGAGCTCGGCCGGCACCTGACCAAGGAGAGTTTCAGCGCGCTGCCGTCGGCCCGGGCCGGGCAGGAGACGATCTGGAAGTCGATCCCGGCGGGCGCGGCCACGAGCGTCTGGGCCGGCTTCGTCGCCGATGCCGACGCGATCGGCGGGCGCTACTGCGAAGACTGTGGCGTTGCAGGGCCGGCCGCGGGGACGGAGAGCCGAGGCGGCGTGAACTCGTACGCGCTCGATCCTGACACCGCGAAAGCGTTGTGGACCCGCTCCGAGCAGCTCGTCGGCGAGTCGTTTCCGACCTAGTGGACCGGCTCAGCTGACCATCTGCGACGCTTTCAGGAGCTCGTTGTGCGCGTCGTTCACGGCGTCGGCCATGCGCTGCAATCCGGGCACGAGCTCGCGGCAGGCGATGAAGCCCCAGTCGATGCGGTCGATGTAGCTGAGCACGGTGATGTTCAGACCCGCGCCCTCGATCGGCGGACCGAGGGGGAGCATCGACACCACCCGCGCCCCGCCGAGGTAGAGCGGGAACGGGGGTCCGGGCACATTCGAGATCACCACGTTGACCGGGACCGGCCCGCGGCTCGCCAAACCGCCGAGCAGGCGGCTCGCGAGCCCGAAGCTGCGCGGCCCGGCCAGCTCCCCGAGCTCGAGGAGCGTGCGCGCGCCGAGCGCGTGATGCTCCTCCTTGGCACCTTGCGTGCCGGACCGGATGTGCGCAACCTGCGCCTCGACGTCCTCGAGGTGTGTCGGTAGCGAGACGAACATCGACGACACTTTGTTTGCGCTCTCGATGTCTGCGGTCTCGTGGTTGCGCACCGAAACCGGGCACGATGCGAGCAACGGACGGTCGGGGAGTGCGTCAAGCGGCAGCAGGTAGCGGCGCAACGCGCCCGTCGCCGTAGCCAGCACGATGTCATTCACCGTGCAGCCGAATGCCTTCTTCATGGCCTTCACGTCGTCGAGCGAGACCGACGCGAACGCGACGCGCCGATGCGGCGTGAGCGGAGCGTTCCACGGCGCGCGCGGCGTGTTGAACGGGGTTCCGCCCGACGGCCGCGTCGAGTCCCGGCGAACCCGGGTGATGCCGACCGCGCCGCGTAACAGGTTCGGTAGTGCGAGCGCGAGGCCGAGCGGCATGGGTCGCCGCAACCGCGAGACGATCGCGTGCTGGACGAGCTCGAAATCGGACGGCTTGTGCTCGGGTTGCCAGTCGTCGACCGCGGCGGGTTCGTCCGGAGTGTCGGCTTCGAAGTCGAGGATGGTCGTCATCAGGCTCGAGCCGGACACGCCGTCGATCGTCGCGTGGTGCATGCGGGCGACGACCGCGACCCCGCCGTTCTCCACGCCCTCGATGACCCAGAACTCCCACAGCGGCCGCGAGTGGTCGAGCGGTCGGCTCGCGATGTCGCCGACCATCTCCGCGACCTGTTCGATGCTGCCGGGCGAGGGCACCGCGATGCGACGTACGTGGTAGTCGAAGTCGAAGTCGGGATCGTCGAACCAGACCGGACGGTGCAGGTCGAACGGCACGAACGCAAGCCGCCGACGGAACTCGAGCAGTCGGGGGAGCCGAGACGCGAGATGGGCCTTGATCTTCTCGAACGAGTAGCCGCCCGGAACCGTCGACGGATCCAACAGCATCACCGCGTGCACGTGCATCGGTGTCGTCGGCGTCTCCAGATAAAGGAACGCCGCATCCATCCCACTCAGACGTCGCATTCAGAACCTCCCGCAGTCGCCGCCAGTCTGACACGACCCGCCGGCACGATTTAGGCGCCCGGTTATCGGAGAGGTATTCCGGCGTGCGAGCATGCCCGCCATGATCTCGGGCTTTGTCCATCCCGACTTCGGTGGCGTCACCGAGGCCCTGCGCACCGTCGCCCGGCACAAGCACGGCGGGGGCGCGGCCGTCGCGGTCTTCCATCGGGGCGAGTTGGTCGTCGATGCGTGGACCGGCACCCGCAACGCCGCCGGCGAACCGTGGCGATCCGACACCATGGCGATGAGCTTCTCGACGACGAAGGGTGTCGTCGCGACCACGGTTCACCGACTCGTCGACCGTGGACTGCTCGACTACGACGACCCGGTCGCGAACTACTGGCCCGAGTTCGCGGCCGCCGGCAAGGAACACATCAGTGTGCGCCAGCTGCTGAACCACTCCGCCGGTCTCCATCAGCTCCGTGGCGTGATCTCCGACGCGTACGAGATGCTCGACTGGGATCTTGTGACCTCGCGACTCGCGGCCGAAGCTCCGCGCTACGAGCCCGGGACCCGACACGGGTACCACGGCATCACGTACGGCTTCCTCGTCGGCGAGGTCGTCCGGCGCGTCACCGGCCAGACGGTGAACGACGCGGTCGACGCCGAGATCGTGAAGCCCCTCGGGCTCGACGGCATGTCGATCGGCGTGCCGCGCGGTCAGCGCGATCGGATCGCGGAGCTGATCATGCGCTTCGGGAACCCGGAGCGGGCGGAACGATTCGCGGTCCGGGCCGCGCGCCTCAAGGCGTTGCGACCGGTGGTCGAGACGTTCATGATCCCCGGCTCCGACCGCCTTTTCGCATCGGCCGACGTTCTCGACTCGCCGATTCCCGCCATCAACGGTTGTTTCACCGCTCGCTCGTTGGCGCGCATGTACGCCGCGCTCGCCGGTCACGGCGTGCTCGACGGGCAGCGCTTCCTCTCCGAAGCCACCCTGCGACGGGCCACCGAGATCCAGGGGTCCGGACTCGACATCGTGGTCGGCTTCCCCATGCGCTGGCGCCTCGGTTACCACCTCGCGGCGACGACGCGCGGCATCATCCCGAACGGCTTCGGCCACTTCGGCTTCGGAGGTTCCGGCGCGTGGGCCGATCCCGACAATGATCTCGCAGTCGCGTTCGTCTGTAACCGGGTGGCCGGAACGCCGTTCGGTGACATGCGCTTCCTCCGCATCGGCGCGCAGGCGCGCTCGGCCGCGATGTCACGCTGAGGGGCCGCGCGGATTGCAGTCGACGCGGCGCGTCGACCACCGTTCCCTTTACCTGGGGAATCCGGGTGCGGAGGTGACATCCCTCGATCGCCTGACTCCGCGGGCCACTGTGGAAGCTGATGTCCGTCGATCCCGGACCGACGCCGTCGGTCGATGACCCTGCCTCGCCGCCGTCCCCGCCCTCACCGGGACGACGTCGAGTTCGGCTCGCGGTCGGCCTCCTCATCAGCGGCGGCGCGATCTACGCGGTCGTCTCGTCGGCGGGCGGGTTCGGCGATTCATGGGACGCGTTGAGGGCGGCGCGACCAGGCTGGATCGCCGGGGGCGCGGTCTGCGAAGCCGTGAGCTACCTGATGCTCGGACTGTTGCTGCGGCAACTGGTCGGCGAACCTATCGACCGGCGCACCGCGGTGCGACTCGGGCTTGTGGTCTCGGGCCTCGGGAACATCCTCCCCGCCGCGCCGGCCGAGGGCGTGACGATGGCGGGCGCCGAGCTCCGGCGCCGCAACGTCGACGCACACCGGACCTGGATCTCGCTCGGCCTGCTCCAGTGGTACTGGGTACGCACGCTCTTTGCGGTCGCCGCGCTCGACGCGCTGGTCGTGGTCGCGGTCACGAGCCGGCGCTACACCGACGAGGGACCCGGACGGATGGTGATCGTCGGGGTCGCAATCGCGATTCTCGTCGTCCTCGCCGCGACCGCCTGGATCGCGAGCCGGCGCCAGACAATGGAGGTCGTTGCGATCGTGGTCGGCAAGCTGCAATGGCGCCGCCGCGGGCATCCGCCGATCGATCGGCGCGCCCAGGGGGCGATGTGGCATGCCGAGATCCACGAGGTGCTCGGTTCACCGGCGTCGCGTGTGGCGATCATCACGCTCGCGGCCGCGTCGTGCCTCACCGACGCGGCCTGCTTCCACTGCGCGGTCTCCGCGGTCGGCGTGCACCTCTCACCCGCGTTGTTCCTCTTCGCCTACGCGGTCGGGATGATCACCACTCTCGTGCCCTTCGTGCCCAACGGTCTCGGCGTCGTCGAGGTCGTCGTGCCGTCGCTCCTGCACCACGCCGGCGTGCCTCTCGCGACCGCGCTCGCGGGCGTCCTCGCGTTCCGTGCGCTGGGGACACTGCTGCCTGCGCTACTCGGCGCGATCGCGCTCGTCCGCCTCCGCCTCGTGCGTCCCTCGGGCTGACCGCCCGCTTTCTCCGCGTTGTGCGAGAAAACCGTCGTACGGGCGGAAAACTCGCCAGACTGTTTGGTCGCGGGCGTCGAGGCGGCTCGTCGCTCAGCCGCAGCGACAGGCCACGGTCTGGTCGAACACCTGCCAACGGAACTGCACCGGGGGAGCGGCCTTGCCGCATCCGGTGCAGCTGATGCGCCATCCCGCTCCGACCTTCTCGATCTCGAGCGGGACGTGCCCGGTCGAGAAACGCTTGGGCTCGACGCGGGGCTTGGCGATGCGCGGCAGCTCTGCGATCTCGACGGGCAGGTACTCCGGCGCGTCGGCCGGCTTCGGGAGCCGGGCGCCCAGATCACGGACGACCACGTCGTCGAGCGGCGCCGACGCTTCGCCCCGGCCGAAGGTCAGCAGCGCGTACGTGGTCTCGATGCCGAACGATGCGACCATCGACGCGACGGTCGGACCGTCGACCGTGATGCCGGGCCGGGTGCCGGCGGCGAAGGCGGCGCGTTCGTAGCTCTCCAGATGCTCGGGCGCGGGTACCACCTCGGGCCCGGGTGCGGCGAGGAACGCGGCGAGCTCGCCGAAGTTCGCGCTGTCGAAAACGCCCGTCGCCTCGGAGATGCGTTCGATCTCGTCGAGGAAGCCGTCGCGCTCGACGCGGTTGGCGGGATCTTCGAGCGTGTCCTGGGCGAACATGATCACGAACCGCGCCGCCACCCCCGCGCGCTTGCGCCGGAGGATGCGACCCATGCGCTGGATCATCTGGCGCCGGGTCCGGCTCGCGCTCATCACGATGCCGAGATTCGCGTCGGGAACGTCGATGCCTTCGTCGAGCACGCGCGGAGCTGCGACCGCGTCGAGACGACGCACTCGGAGATCGTCGAGGATCTCGCGCCGCTGGCGGCGAGCAGTCGACCCGGTGATGAGGTCGATCGAGACGAGCGGGTCGAGCCGGTTGATCGCGTGGTTCGCGGCCCGCACGGTCTCGGTGAACACGAGCGCGCCGTCAGCATCCTTGATCGCGGGCGCGAGGTCGCCGAGCAGCTCGTACTTGCCGATGGTCTGCGCGACGATCTGACGTCGCTTCGAGAACGCGTCGAGATAGTCGCGCGCGGCGCGACCGTCGGCGCCCGCGTCGCGTTCGGCGAGATGCGCCACCGCGGCGAGGAAGTCACCGAACGGATCGAGCGGCATGTCGCGTACGAGACGGAGGTGCTGGCGCGCGTTCACGAGGCGCTGCTCGATCGCGGCGTACTCCGCCCGTTCGTCGACCGTCAGCGCTACGCCGACGAACGCGACCCGGGGGCGGGCACACACGCCGTCGGCGATCGCCTGCTCGAACCCGTAGCGGTAGCAGATGCCACCGAAGAACGGGATGAGCAGATCCGTGACCGCGTCGTCGCTGCGTTCGAGGGTGGCGGTGAGGCCGAGCCGTTCCTCGTACTTCGCCAAGAGCGCCCGGCGCAGAATCCCGCCGCCAAGACCGTGGCACTCGTCGGCAATGAGCAGACCGCCGCCGGTGCCCGGCGGGTTCGGCTTGTGCGCGGCGGCGGAATGACGCGTCGCGATCAGCACGTCACAGGAAGTGGGGACGTCCCGGCCGCTGTCGCCGAGGCGCCCGATCCGCGCGTCGGGTATTGCCTCGGTCAGGCGCTGATGCCATTGCTCCATCAGCACACGCGACGGAACGACCACCAGCACGAACCGGCCCCGGCGCAACGCGTCGGACGTCGCTGCAATCGCGACGTCGGTCTTGCCCGAGCCGGTGACGGCCTCGATGACGCCTCGGCGCCCGCAGCGCAGCCAGCTGACGAGCGCGTCGAGTTGCCAGCGGTAGAGCTCGCGGTTCTGCGTGCTCACGCTCGGGAGCATCGCTCAGCGACGCAGTCGTGCAGACATGGGGCTGCAAGGATACCGGCCCTTCACTGCCCCCCGATCCAGCCGGAACGACGCGCGCCCGCTCGAGACGCGCAAGACCCCTGGTCGCCAACGCGGCCGGGGGTCTCGACAAAATTGCCGACAGACTGCCGGAACTACCCGCGCTTCGACCCGGGTCGTAGCCGCCTGACCAGCGGTCCGACGCTCATCCGAGGCCGATCCGCGACGCGCGTGTCAGCAGCCGGCCGTCATCTCGACCAGCGCTACCCATTCGGCGGCGGTTGCCGAAAGGCGCCAGTTGGCCTTGATGTGATCCCAGTCGAGGGCGTAACGACACCACGAGCTTCGGGCCGGGGGGCGCCAGGTCTCGGGTCCGTGGTCGCCCTTCTGCTCGTTCTCGTGGGCGAGGATCGCCACGAGGTGGTCGGTCTCGGTGAGGTCGTTCGTGAATGCCACCCGCTCCTCGTGCGTCCACGCCCACGCGCCCGACGCCCACGCATTGGCGAGGGGAACAGTGTGGTCGATCTGGACCCCACGCGCCTCGGTCGTCACCGTCCCCGACCACGGATCGATCCAGCGTCCCGTCTTCACGGTGCAGTCGCGCGCGGTGGTGAAGGTGACGGCCGCCTGGGAAGAACGGATCAACAGCGTGGCGCGCGTGTCCTGACATCCGTGCACGTCGGTCCATGTCCCGAAGTCGGGTGTCCGCGAATACGTGCCCTGATGTGACGGACGTGCAATCGTCAGCGGGAGCAGTCGGGAACTCGTACTGACGGGCGGGACCGACGTGACAGATGCGCTTGCCGTCGTCGGGGCCGTCGTCGAGCCTGGGGCGGGGGTGGTCGTCGGGGTGGTCGTCGGGGTGGTCGTCGGGTGCGACTGCGCGCGCTTCGTGCCGCCGTGTTGGGTGAAGACGCCGACGAAGACCGCGACGACCAAGCCGAACGCGATGGCGAACGCGATCTGAGCCGGTGCGGGCCAGCCTCGTCTCCGACGGTCGGGACCCACCGCCACGAGCGTACGCGCGTGGGAGCAGAGCCTCCCGTGATGGTGCTCAGGCGGCGGTGGGCGCGACCTCGGCGGTGCAGAACGCGCAGCGGCGCGCACCCGACGGGATATTGCTGAGGCACTCGGGGCACTCGCGTGTCGTCGAGTCGACGTCGGGCTCGGTCTTGCGCCGGGCCATCAGCGCGTTCACGGGCTTCACCACGAAGAAGAAGACGGCGGCGGCGATGCTCACGAAGGAGATCACGGTGTTGATGAAGTCGCCGTACAGGAACGTCGAGCCGTGAATCGTGAACTTGAGCGTCGAGAAGTCGGTCTTGCCCGGGATCGCGAGGATCGGCGTGATCAGATCCTTGACCAGAGCAGCGACCACCAAGCCGAACGCGGTACCGATCACAACCGCGACCGCGAGGTCGACGACGTTGCCGCGGAGTAAGAACGCCTTGAAATCTTTCAGCACGTCACTTCTCCCATCAATGAGCTGCCAGGGGTCGGCACACTACGACCCGGTTCGGCCAACGACAATCGGGCACGAAGAAGCGTGTCGCGCGCACGGTTCTTCCGGTTGCCGGACGCGCTGTAGCGGGCTCGGATTCCCTTGTCCGCATTTGGCCGCGGAATGCACACGAATGCGTACGGAAGAGGTCGCGTAGCCGTCGATGGTCGGTGCGATCGCATTGGTTCGAACATCGTTCCGACGCGCACATGATTCCTGATTGCGGTTCCCGATTGCGGAAACCACATCGTCCACGAACCGGGTGCGGGCCCGGTCGAGGCAGTCGAGATCCGGTAACGAACGAACGACCGACGATTCCTCTCGGGGCGCCCGATACACGGTCACGGGCCGGGGCGAAAACCCGGTCACGAACCGTGCGGAAGCCCTCACGAGGGTCGTCGTCGTCCGTCGCGGACCGAGTTGCGGATGCTTCGGTCGTTCACCGGCATACGGCATCGGGGCGATGTGCCTCCCGGAGTCGGGACCGACGAGAGGCAGCGATGCAGCAATCCGTGACGCGGCGCGCGTTCCTCGGCACCGCTGTGGGTGCCGGGGTCGTCGGCGTGCCGCTCGCGTCGAACGCGGATGCGACCGCGACCGCGACCGCGGCGCACGATCTTGGGCCTGAGCGCCGACTGGGGTGCGGGTCGTTCGGCGTGCGTGCCGAACAACGGACAATCGACGTGTGGAGGGTGCTACGCGTGCGTCCGGCACGCGCACAACAAGGTGTTCGCGATCGCAAAAGCTGCGGACACGGGACGTGCGCATCCCCACTGTAAATGTGTGGTCATCTCGCTCGGCGTCCTCGCACCCGTCCGAGACGACGCCGATACAAAGATCGAGTGACGAGAGCAGAGGTGGCGGCGGCGCGGATTCGAGCCGATCGGCGAGCTTCGGGGACGCGGAACTTGGGACACGCGGAACTTGGGACACGCGGAACTTGGGACACGCGGAACTTGGGACACGGCGAACTTCGGGCACGATGGTGGCGTGCCCGAAGGCGACACCATCTTCCGGGCGGCGGCAATGCTGCGCGCCGCCCTCGTCGGCAAGCATCTCGTCGCCCTCGAGATCAGGCGCGATCCCCGCGGCCGCCGCGGGCCCGAGCCGGGTACCGCAATCACAGCCGTCGACGCCAACGGCAAGCATCTCCTGATGCGCTTCTCCGACGGTCACGTCCTGCACACGCACATGCAGATGACGGGCGCGTGGCACGTCTACGGCACCGGCAACCGGTGGCGCCGCCCGGCCCACACCGCGCGCGTCATCATCGAAGTCGACGACGGCACCCGGGCGGTCTGCTTCGCGGCGCCCATCGTCGAACTTCGCCGCGAGGGCGACGGGCGGGACCGGACGACCCGTGCTGCTCGCATGCTCGAACGGCTCGGCCCCGACCTGTGTGGAGCCGGCGTCGATCTCGACGCGGTCGTGGCTCGCGTCGGGCTGCTCGATCCGGAGACCGAGGTCGCGGTCGCGCTGCTCGACCAGAGGGTCGCCGCCGGCGTCGGGAACGTGTTCAAGTCCGAGGTGTGCTGGGCAGAACGCGTGCACCCGTTCACCCCTGTCGCCCGCCTCGATGAGGAGACCCGGCGGCGGATCTACGAGACCGCGCAGCGTCAGCTGACCGCCAACCTGGGATCCGGCCGGCGCACCACCTACCGGAACGGGCTGGCCGTCTACCGTCGCGCCGGCCGGCGCTGCCCGCGGTGCCGGGCGACGATCGTCACCCGTCCGGATCGCACCCGGCGCTCGACGTACTGGTGTCCCTCCTGCCAACCCGAGCCCGCGGTCCCGGCCTGAGGCCGTGCGTATGTGCGTAACCCACAGCTACGATCCGCCGATGCGCCTGTATCGAACCCTGCTCGTCGTGGCCACGGTCGCGGTCGTAGGAACCGGCTGCGACTTCGCCCAGATCGCGGTTCCGGGCACCGCGCCGGTGCGGTATCGCGACGCGGTGTTCTCGTCGGTCGTGAAGACCTCCGACATCACCTACGGCACTGCGACGAACCTCTCGGGTGCGGTCGTCACCCTCAAGTTCGACCTCTACACCCCGCCGCTCACCGACAGCTACACCAGCCGGCCCGCAATCGTCTGGGTGCACGGCGGTGGGTTCAGCAGCGGCGACAAGACGTCGCCCGAGCTGGTCGACGAGTCGAACACGTTCGCGGAAGAGGGCTACGTCAACATCTCGATCAACTACCGACTCGAGCCGACCGGCTGCGCCGCGGCCGTCCCGACCGCGGCATGTATCCAGGCGATCGCGGAAGCAACCCAGGACGCGCAGACGGCCGTGAGCTTCCTCCGCACCCATGCGGCCACGTACGGAGTCGACCCGAACCGGATCGCGATCGGTGGTTCGTCGGCGGGAGCGATCACCGCGCTTCAGGTCGGCTACGCGACGAGCGAGACGCCCGCGAGCGGGGTGCGCGCCGCGGTGTCGCTGTCGGGCGCGAACCTGCTCAGCACGATCAGTGCCGGCGACCCGCCGACACTCTTGTTCCACGGAACGGCCGACCCGCTCGTGCCGTACCAATGGGCGGTCAACACGGTGAACGCCGCCGAGGCATTGCATCTGACCGCGTCGCTCGAAACGTGGCCGGGCGCGGGGCACGTTCCGTACGTGCAGTTCCGCACACAGATCCTGACCCAGACGTCGAACTTCCTCTGGTGGGAGATGGATCTCACGCACGCGGCCCACCCGGTGAGCGGGTAGCGACCGTTAGCGGAACAGCGCGGTTACGAGGAACCCGGCCACGACCAGGCCGAGCAGCCGACGCCACGGATTCACACCGCGGAACAGCTCGTCGAGCGACCACCAACCGAGCGAGAGCGTCGCGATCCAGTTGAGTGCGGTGCGCCCGGAGCCGTTGGACACGAAGACGCGGGCGACCACGGTCGCGATGAAGATCCAGAGCGGAATGTTCGGGGCCTGCGCGACGGTGATCCGACCCGTGCGGCCATCCCGGAACCACCAGTCGACTCCGAGCACGCGGCGCACGCTACGGCGGTACCGACGGGTCGGTCCGGACTCGTGGTCCGACAGGGGGCCCTCATCGGCCTCGGAAGCGGGGAACTTGACCGCCCGATGCCCACTCGGCGCGCAACACCTCTAGGTTCATTGTGATATTCGTGGCCAAAACACGCACGAAACGTAATGAATGCTTCACTCTGAGCGTTCACTAGGGTACGCTGCTCGCTCGGAGGCTAGGGATGGCTGGGGGAACGATGCTCAAGGCTCGCGCGACCGCAATTGCCCTGACGGGGGCGCTGACAGTGTTCGCATTCTTGCCAATGGCCCACTCGGCCGCGGCGGGCTCGGGCCTTGTCTCGGACGAGTTCAACGGCTCGTCGCTCGACAGCGCGCACTGGACGGTCCAGAACCCGGTCGGTGACGGCTCGGTGTCGGAGACCGGTGGGGAACTGCACCTCACCGTTCCGAGCGGGCACCAGCACGACCTGTGGCCCGGTTCCGAGGGCGCGGTACGCGTGCTGCAACCCGTGTCGAACGGCAACTTCGAAGTCGAGACGAAGTTCGACTCGATGGGCACCGGCCAATATCAGGACCAGGGCATCGTCGTACAACAGAACACGTCGACGCTGCTGCGATTCGACGTGTACTCGCAGGGCTCGGGCGTGACCGTGTTCGCGGCCTCGATCAACGGCACGACGCCGACGACGAAGATCTCGGAGATGGTCGACAACGCGACCCAGCCGTTCTGGCTGCGGGTGAAGCGCACTGGCTCCACGTGGCTGTTCAGCTATTCGAAGAACGGAACGTCATGGGCGGCGGCCGGCACGTTCAACGACCCGATCACGGTCAACCAGGTCGGGCTGTACGTCGGGAACTCCGGCGCCGCTCCGCTGGGCTGGACATCGAACGTCGACTACTTCCGCAGCATCGTGAGCACCCCGATCAATATCGCCGGCGATCAGTTCAACGCCGCGTCATTGAACACGGGGATCTGGCATTTCGTCGACCCGGCCGGCGACTCCGACGTAACGATGAACGGCAGCCACGCGCTCATCACGGCACCGGACGGCAGCGACACGATCACGCACGACCCGAATACGGTCGGTGACGGATCGCCCCGACTCATGCAGTCGGTGACGAACGGCGACTTCAGCTTCGACGCCAAGTTCGACTCCGAGGTCACCCAACAGTTCCAAGAGCAAGGTGTCATCGTCCAACAGGACGCGACCCACTACCTGCATGCGGAGCTCATTCGGCTCGAATACGGCACTGCCCTCAGGGTCTACGACGTCGACGGCGGAACGATCACTCCGATCGCCGCACCGGATCCGCCGAACTTCACGGACACCTCCATCAATGTCTACAACCGGCCGTCGATCACGCTGCGCCTGACGCGCACCGGTGACGGTTGGGCATTGGGATACTCGTATGACGGCACGCACTGGACGGCTGCCACGGCATTCATCCAACCGATGACCGTCACAGAGGTCGGCGTGTTCGGCGGTAATCAAGGCAACACCGGACCGCAGTTCACCGCTTCGATCGACTCTGTGCTCAACACCGCAGTCTCGACGGCAAAGCCGGCGATCAACGTGTGGTACGGCGCGAATCAGACCTTCGGCGCCAAGGGCGTGCCGCAGAAGTGGGTCAACATCGTCGGTGACGTCTCCGACCCGGTCGGCCTGGCAAGCCTCACATACTCGATCAACGGTGGAATGTCGCACGGACTCTCGCTGGGCGAGAACGACGTGCGTCTCGTCGCCCCCGGCGAGTTCAACGCCGAGATCGACAACGCCTCGCTGCGTACCGGTGTGAACTCGGTCATCTTCACGGCCATCGACAACGACGGAAACCAGCAGACGTCGCTCGTACACGTGACGAAGGTGGTCGGCAAGATCTGGCCGCTCCCGTACTCGATCAATTGGTCCCAGTCCGGCGGCCTTGTCAACAACGTCGCCCAGGTTGCCGACGGCAACTGGGCTGTGCAGGGCAACACGGCCCGGAACCTCGACATCGGGTACGACCGGCTGATCACCATCGGTCAAGCGAGCGCCTGGGGTGAGTACGAGGTGACCGCCCAGGCGACGATTCACTCGCTGGACCCCGGTGGCTCGGTCATGGGAATCATCACCGGCTTCCAAGGTGCCACGTCCGACCTCCACGGCATGGAGACGCCCGATCAACCGCGCATCGGTCATCCGTTCCCGGCGGGTTTCTTCTACGGAAACGATCCGGGCCAGCCGACGCAGGCGACGCTCTACACCAACACCGACGCTCATCCCGAGGAGGTTCTCACCTCTGACCCCGGAACGCATCTGAACCTTGGTGTGACCTACACGTTCAAGGCTCGCGTCACCGACAATTCGATCGGTGGCAGCCTGCTCCAGTTCAAGATCTGGCAGACGGGAACGCCGGAGCCGACGAACTGGTTGCTCGAGCACGATGCCGAACGCAGCCGGGGCTCGGTCGTTCTGGCCGTGCACCGTGCCGACGTGAGCTTCGGTGCGGTCAACATCGTCGGCTTCGGACCCGCGGACGCACCCACCATCGGCACGGCCACGCCGGGCGTCGCTTCGGCCGCGGTCGCGTTCGCAGGTTCGTGGAACAGCGGCGGCCATGTCGTGACGGCCTTCACGGCAACTTGCGTCTCGTCGAACGGCGGCGTCGCCCGCTCCGCCAGCGCCTCGGCGAGCCCGATCCATGTCGCGGGTCTCACGAACGGGCGTAGCTACCGGTGCGCGGTGACCGCGTGGAACGGCATCGGCACGAGCGTTGCGTCCGGCCCGACGATGGCGTTCACGCCGACTGCAGTCGTGGTAACCGGATCCGGGTCGGGGTCGGGCTACTGGATGCTCGACAACACCGGGCGCGTGTACCCGTTCGGGAGCGCGCAGAACTTCGGGAGTGCCGGTGGCGGTGCCGTGGCGATCGCTGCCCGCAAGGACGGCAAGGGCTACTGGACCACCGACGCATTCGGCACCGTGCACGGCTTCGGCGCCGCGCATGCCGATGCCGGTCGCCCCGCACTGAGGGCCGGCGAGCTCGTCGCCACGATCTCGGCGACGCCGAGTGGTGGCGGCTACTGGTTGTTCACGAACCAGGGCCGGGCGCTGGCCCACGGCGACGCCCGCTTCTTCGGCGACATGAGCAACGTGCACCTGAACGGGCCCATCGTGTCGTCGGTCGCGACACCGACCGGACACGGCTACTACATGGTCGGTTCCGACGGCGGAGTGTTCAGCTTCGGCGACGCCGCCTTCCATGGCTCGACCGGCAACATCCATCTGAACCGTCCTGTGGTCGGCCTGTCGCCGACCCCCGACAACAAGGGCTACTGGTTGGTTGCTTCTGACGGTGGCGTGTTCGCCTTCACCGCTCCGTTCCGGGGATCCCTCGGCGCGGTACACCTGAACCAGCCGGTCAACGGCATCATCTCGTTCGGCAACGGCTACCTGATGGTCGCCTCCGACGGTGGCGTGTTCGACTTCTCGAACAAGGCCTTCGTCGGCAGCCTCGGTGGCCGCCCGGCGGGTTCGGCGTCGGTGGTGGGGATCGTCGCCGCTCCGTAACCACACAACGAGGAACGAGGACGCATTGGGCATGCCGCGCGGCTCCGGTCGCGCGGCTTGCTCGCGCCCGCGGCGCTCCGGGACGCGCGTTCGTGGCGCACCGGCCGGGTACGTTTCGCGCCATGCCGCTTGCTGATCCAGAACAGTCGATCGCCCGAGAGAGCGAAGCGTTCGCCGAGGTGGTCGACGCCGGCGGCCTCGACCGCGCCGTTCCGGGCTGTCCCGACTGGACTTTGCGCGACCTCACCTGGCATCTCGGGAACGTGCAACGGTTCTGGGCGCAAATGGTGCGGGCCGGGGTCGACGAGCGCCCGACCGACTTCGACGAAGAGGCTCCGGGACCGAGCGAGGTTTCCGAGCTCGCCGCGTGGATGCGCGCGTCGACGCGCGAGCTGCTCGACGCGCTGCACGACACGACGTACGACACCCCTGCGTGGGCATGGTGGAAGGACGACCACACGGTGGGTGCAGTCGCGCGTCATCAAGTGCAAGAAGCGGCGGTACACCGTTGGGACGCGCAGTCGACGATCGGCGCGCCGGATCCCATCCCGCAGCCCGAAGCCGACGACGGGGTCGACGAGTTCCTCTGGATCTGCCGGCAGATGCGAGCCGTCGCGCCCATCCTCGCGGTCGCCACCGATTCGGGGACGAAGACCGCACTCTCGGCGGGCGAATCCACGGTGACCGTGTCGGCACCGGCGTCCGATCTCATCTTGTTGTTCCACCAACGGATCCCGATCGATGGGGCCGGCATCGACGTCGTCGGTGACCGGACCGCGCTCGAGGAATTCCTCCAGCCCGTCGATTAGGGCTGGATAACCTCGATCGGTGCCCGACGAGGAACGCGGTCGTTCGCTCTTTCGACACCGCGACTTCATGCGACTCTGGTCGGCCGAGTCGGTGTCACAGCTCGGGAGTCAGGTCAGCTTGCTGGCGCTGCCCCTCGTCGCGATCTCGGTGTTGCACGCGACGACGTTCCAGGTCGGGGCACTCACGGCCGTCGAGTTCTCCCCCTTCGTGTTGTTCGGGCTTCCGGCCGGCGCGATCGTCGACCGGCTCCCACGGCGCCCGATCCTCATCTGGTGCGACGTCGGGCGTGCGGTCGCGCTTGCGTCGGTGCCGATCGCCTCGGCGTTCGGAGCGCTCAGCTACGCGCAGCTCGTCGCAGTCGTGTTCGTCACCGGATCGCTGACGGTGTTCTTCGACGTCTCGTACCAGTCGATCCTGCCGGCCCTCGTCGACCGCAACGAACTCACCGACGGCAACGCCAAACTCGAGATCAGTCGCTCCGGCGCGCAAACAGCCGGGCCCGGTATCGGCGGCCTGCTCGTGCAGTGGGTCGGCGCCGCGTCGGCGGTCACCGCCGACGCGCTCAGCTTCGTCGCGTCGGCGATGCTCATCCGCGGCATCCGGGCGCAGGAACCACCCGCGGCTCCGCTCGACGAGGACAAGACCCGGCTGCGGGCGCTCGGGAGCGAGATCCGCGAAGGCGTCCGCTACGTGCTCGGCCATCCCGTGTTGCGGATGATCGCCGGCAGCACCGCGACGTCGAACTTCTTCGCGTCGATGTCGGCGGCCGTTTATCTCCTCTACACAGTCCGGGAGCGGCACTACAGCGCGGGGCTCATCGGCCTCGTGTACACGCTCGGGAACATCGGGGTGCTCGTGGGCGCGGTGAGCGCGGCGCGCGTCACGCGCGCGTTGAAGCTGGGCCCGACCATCATGCTCGGCATGCTCGTGAGCAGCCTGGCGATGCTGGTCATCGGACTCGCACCGACACGACACACGATCGTCTACTTCGTCGTCGCGTGGTTGTTCTGGGGTTTGGGCGGCACCGTCTACAACATCGACCAGGTGAGCCTTCGCCAAGCCATCACGCCGCCCCGGATGCTCGGACGCATGAACGCGTCGATGCGCTTCATGGTCTGGGGCACGATGCCGTTCGGGTCGTTGGCGGGCGCGGTGCTCGGGACCGCGATCGGGCTGCGCCCGACGCTTCTCGTGGCCGGGATCGGCGGAATGGCCGCGGTCCTCTGGGTACTGGCCGGGCCCGTGCTCGCGCTGAAGGAGATCCCCAGCCCCGACCACACGCCTGAACTCACCCCCGACCTCACCCCCGAGGCCGAACCGCGTGCTTGACTGGGGCAGACGATCCAAGCTTCATCACGGGAAGGCCAGCCGTGTTTCCCCACGTGTTCGATCCTCAAGAGCTCACGAGTGAACAGGCCAACCGCACTCCGCTGCGCCGCTCGAGCGCGGTCGAGGTGCACACCCGCTTCGCCTCCGTCCCGCTGTTCTCGGAGTGCTCGAAGAAGGAACTGAAGTTGCTCGCCAAGACCGCGGTCGTGGAATCGCGCGCCGCGGGCGCCGAGGTAGTGACCGAGGGTCACGCCGGTGACAGCGCGTACATCGTGTTGCAGGGGAAGTGTCTCGTCGTGCGCGACGGCCACGCCGTCGGCGAGATCGGCGTCGGCGGAGTCGTGGGGGAGCTCTCGCTCCTGACCCGGGCGCTGCACAACGCCACCGTCGTCGCCCAGAGCCCGCTCGAGGTTGCGATCCTCAAACGTCGCGACTTCTTCGCGCTGCTCGAGTCGTCGCCGTCGATCAGCGTCAAGCTCTTGCAGAGCTTGGCGACGCGACTAGGCGCGCTCGACTCCGGCACCGTCGCCTGACGCGCACCGCCAACCGGCTTTGGTCGCATTGGCGACCGCGGCCAGCTGCGAGTTGACGCCGAGCTTCTGCAGGATCGCGCGGATGTGCGAACGCACCGTCGCGAGCGAGACGTAGGTCTCGGATGCGATGTCGTCGGCCGACAGGCCGCGCGTGAGACGCTGCAGCACTTCGGCCTCCTTCGTCGTCAGCCGCGTGAACGGTTCGAGCCGCAGCCGTTCCGCCTGGCGCTGCTCCTCCAGCGTCGCGATCAGGTTGATGCGGTCGGACTGCGGCATCGCGTTCTCACCTGCCACGACGCGCCGCACCTGCTCGACCAGCTCGTCGAAGGAGACGCGCTTTTCCAGCAGCGAGGTCGCGCCCGCCTCGACGCACATGCCCCAGGCGGCGCGGTCCGTCTCCCCGGTGACGATCACGACCTCGATTCCGGCGGCGCGGATCCCCGCGATGAGCGGGATCGAGAGACCGAGCGCGCCGAGATGCAGATCGAGCAGCGCGACCCGCGGCTTGAGGCGGATCACCTCGGCCTCGATCTCCGCGAGGGTCGAGACCGCGACCACGTGCGCGTCGATGCCGTGGGCGCGCAGCGCATACGCGGCCGACTGGGCCAGAAGCTCGTGGTCGTCGACGAGGACCACGCGCGTCGGGGCGACCTCGGCCCGCGCACCGCTGACGTCGGCGAGCGTCATAGCACGCGCCGCAACGGGTCGGCGGCCAGCGGATGCGACCAGACGCTCGCTTCCACGAGATCGCCGTCGCGGCGAGCCGACGGCAGCACTGTCACCGTCGGGACCGTGAGCACGAACGATGCACCGCCGCTGGGACGGGCCTCGACCCAGAGGTCGCCGCCCTGGGCGCGGGCGATGGAGCGGGCGATGTGCAAACCGAGGCCGAGCCCTTCGGAGCCGGCCGGCGCGTCGCCGCGCTCGCCCCGTCCGAAGATCGCTTCCCGCTGGGATTCGCAGACACCGGGCCCCCGGTCCTCGACCCGGATCAACGCGAAACCGTCGGCCCGTTGGACGACCACGTCGACGGGCGAGCCCACCGCGTGCCGCTTCGCGTTCGTGAGGAGGGCGTGCACGACCTGGGCGACGTCGTCGGCGCGCCCGACCGCGTGGAGGTCGGCGGGAATGTCCCAGGAAACGACCTGGCCCGCAGCGACGCAGACGGTCAACATCGGTTCGAGCACATCGCGCAGCCAGAACGTTTCGGGTTCCGGGCTCGACTGTCGATCCTCGACCAGGGCGCGCAGCCGGCGGATCTCCGCGATCAGCGCCTGGGACAAAACCGCGTGGGCGGGATCGGTAACGGGTGCGAAGGTACTGACGCCGCCTTCGAGCGCGGTCACGGTCGACCGGACTTCGTGGAGCGTGTCGGCGAACTTCTCCTGGGCAACGTCGCGTTCGACGAGCATCCGGAACGCAGCCTCGCGCTGGCGCCCCGCGGACTCGTGGAGGAGCAGCGTCGACGCGAAGGCGGCGATGCCCATCGCGAGGAGGTGGAGCGTCGTCGCGGCGGCATTGCGCAACGGGTCGTTGATCGCCAGCGGCGCGAACTCGAGGTTGGCGAGCGCGTACGCGGCGAGAACGATGATCAACCACTGATCACGCGGGTGTGCGCGGTACGCACCGCACGCGCACACGACCAGGGCCACGCCGATGCAGAGCGAGAGCATGGCACCGGCGAGCTCGTTGTCGACAAGGACCCGGACGACGAGGAACGCGACTACGAGTGCTCCGAACGTCACGGTCGCGATTCTCGGTACCGACAGGTTCGTGTCGATCTCGAGGCCGCGCAACCAGACCGCGATGAGGCCGACGGCGACGACGCTGCACGCGGTCACGGCGGCCGTGTAGCCGCGGGTCAGATCGGTGCTCACGAAGCCGGAGAGTCCCAGCACCAGGATCGTGAGGCCGGACCAGAATGCCGAGGCCGTCCCTTCCAGGCGCCAACGCAACAGACAGGCCGCAGCCGTGATCGAAGCGAGCAGGCTCGCGCCCACGTCGAGGCGGATCAGCGACAGCGCGACGGACGACGCCGGTGTGTGCAAGTCATGAAGCGCGGTGATCGCCACCCCCAGGGCGAGGGCAACCAGGGCGACGACGAAGCAGATCCGGGCCACCGGAAGGACGGCGTCGACCGGGACCGAGCGCCGATCGCGTCCGCGGTAGACCACCGCCTGAAGCCTTTCGACATCGTGTGCACCTCGACCCGCCACACGACCATTGTGCCACCACGCAGAGCGCACGAGAACACACTGCTAGTGTTCAGCGACAACGATCACACGATCGGGCGACTTGAGGGGTATTTCGCCCGCTTTCGGGCGGAGTTGCTGCTACTGGATGAGCCGAACCGGGTCACCCGTGAGCTGCGCGGTCCAGGTCGTGGTGTCCTGCACCGCGGCCGGGAACACGAAGTTCACCTTGAGCCAGCACCCGAGCGGGTCGGTGTAGTTGCACGAGTAGGTGCTCGGGATCGGGATCCGGACCTCGACCCACTGCCCGTTGAAGTTGACGTTGCTCACGTTCGTGATCCTGCAGCCGGTGGTGGTCGCCGTGAAGGGGCCCCAGGGCGGACCGGTCGAGTTGCCGGGTGGCGCGGTATACGTACAGCCCGAGAATGCGCCCCCTTGGTTCGAGTCGGTCGGCGGCAACACCGTGAGCGCTCCCGCCTGGGCCGCGTCACCGACGTCGAAGAAGCTCAGCACGAGCGTCCGTCCCTGCGCTCCGGGCAAGACCCGGGCGAGGTAGAACGTCGTGTTCGCGGCCGGGCTGTTCGCGTAGATCCCGATCCGACCGCTGCCGAAGATGCGAACCGAACCCGTCTGAAAGTTGCCACTGAGGCCGGCCCGCAGCGCGAACCGGTTCGCGCCGCCACCGAACGGCGCCGCCGCTCCGTCGGCGAGCTTGTTCGTCTGGATCTGCAGGAAGTACGTCCCGACGGTCGGGTTGCTGATCGTGCACAGCGTGTACCACTGCCGGAAGTACTGCACGAAGAGCGCCGGCGCTCCGGCCTGGGGCGTGGTCTGGGTCAGTGCCGCGGCAAGGTCGCCCTTGAAGCCCGGAAAGGACATCGGCCGGCACCCGGCGTTGTCGACGATCGGGTTGTTCGTCGGGTCGGCCGGGCTCAGATCGGGAGCACGGAGCGTGAACGTCGTCCACGGCAGGACATTGTTGCCCTCCGAGTAGTACATGTCGCCGGTGCAATACGGGCTGTCGGCGGCCGGGTTGTACCGGGTCGCGGCGTCGGTGACCGGGAAGAGCGGATTGAAGTTGGGCGGCAGGATCGACGCGCCCTTGAGGTTGCTGCCGTCGGTGTTGTCGCCGCAGTTGTCGCCGACGTGCGCGAACTCCGGGTCGAAGGCCTGCACCGTGAGAGGCGAGCCCGACGACTGGACGTCGATCCCGTAGAAGTAGCCGTTCGGGTCGTAGTCGGAGTTGGAGCCGGAGCAGTTGTCGACGCCGCTGGTGCACTTCGTGGCCTGGATGGCGTCGCCACTGACCTTGTTCGAGGCGGGCCCGAACACATTGGTCCAGAAGTCGGGATAGCGGGTGCTGCCGTGGCTCACCGCGCCGATCGTCGGGTCGTTGCCGAACTGGTTGATCGGGCTCCCCATACTCACCGGCCGCTGGTATTCCGCGGTGCCGGAACGGGCCACGTGGCTCGTCGAGACTCCGATCGCAGTCCCGAAGTCGTTGTGCATGTTCTCGGTGATGGAGACCTTGAGCTGGTTCGGCTGCAGACCCTGCGCAACGGCGACAGTCGCGCCGTTCACACCATCGGTGTAGCCGTTCTTCGTCGCGACCTCCCGCGCGGTCGAGAACGCGATGCCGTTCAGGTTCTCGGGCATGAAGACGGCACCCGCGAGAGCCGCGGCATCGGCCGCCTTCTGCAGGCGAGCCCCGTCCCGCTTCCCGTGTGAGAAGTCGACGGACCAGGCCGTGAATCCGAGGATCACGACCATCAAGAGCGCGGTCCAGACGAGCACAACGCCTTGTTCGTCTCGCGTGGTGCGCCGGGCCAGGCCGCGCCGGGCGACCTTCATGAGCGACCCCATCATGAGCAGACCGACGTCGGCACGGGTTCGAACCGGAAGACCGAATGATCCGTGATCGTGACGCTCGGGCCGAAGAACCCGGTGAAGAACGTGTGGTCGATCTTGACGTAGACGCCGATCTCGTCGTAGGGCTCCGTGCAGACCTGATGCGTCGAGGCCGGCCACCCGCCACCCTGGGGAGATCCGAACGCCTTGGTGCTCGAGTTCCAGACGTACTTGATGCAGTTCGCGCCACACGTGTTGAAGCTGTTCCCGGTCCCGGGATAGCCGTTGCCGTTCGCCTTGTAGATCCAGAGCTCCTGCGGAGCACCGGGCGGGAGTGTCGCGAAGGCCGCGTCCACGGCATCGACGACGCTCGACGCGTACCCGTTCTGCGTGGCGAGGGCCGAGCCCACCCGTCCGCCGGCGCGTGCGGCATCGGAGGCGATCGCCGAGTCGTGGTAGGCGCCCGAGAACTCGATGATGCCGAACGTGATCGTCAGCAGCAACGGCAGGATGATGGCGAACTCCACCAGCACCGCACCTCGTTCGCCGCGTGGCGTTCGGGCTCGGCGCACGAGGCGCTCGATCAGGAGGCGGATTCCCGGACGGACGTTCTTGCCGGGACGTGACGACGGGCGTGCGGTCATATCCATCTCGTGGATCGTCGCGTCGAAGCCGCGATTGCTCATCCTCACAATTGATGAAACGCCGCCGCGTTCGCGAGCTCCGGAACGGCTCATCAATTTTGGCGATGGCACGCCGCTTTCGGAGGAGCAACTTGGTGACGTCCTGACCGTCGGGACATCGAAGGGAGCATCACACCAATGTTGGAGATCGTCGAATACCTCAAGGCACGCATGTCGACCAACGAGCGCGGCGCCGCTGCCGTCGAGTACGCGCTGCTCGTTGCTCTGATCGCCGCGATCATCGTCGGCGCCGTGAGTGGTCTTGGCACCAAGATCGGGCAGACGTTCACCGACGTCACCAAGAACGTCTGAGACCCCGGGCCGCCCGATGCGGCTCACTGAGATCGAGTGGCCCGGGGTTGGGGGGGGCGGCCCCCCGCCCCCCCGGGGGCCCCCCCCCCCCGCCCCGGGTGGGTTGGCCTTTTGGCGGCAGGACAAAAAACGACCCGCCGCCGG
>JBEPUZ010000028.1:0-27246 GCA_041691275.1 Actinomycetota bacterium
GTCGGATTCCGTTTCAAGCGGAAGCATGGTTCCGATTATAGTGGGTATCCGGAACCGGTATTCCACTTCCCCCCGAAAGTTCCTGACCCCCACTGACGCCGGCCGACCCCCCGCCCCGAAGTTTCCGTCCCCCGGAGAAACCATGGAAGCCGAGACCCAGAGCGCCGCGAACCCGAGCGCCGCAGATCTCGCGTTCGACCGGCGCTGGTGGACCCTCGCCGTGCTCTGCCTGAGCCTGCTGATCGTCTTCGTCGGCAACTCGAGCCTGAATGTCGCGATCCCCACGCTGTCCCGCGATCTGCACGCGAGCGAGTCACAGCTGCAATGGGTCGTCGCCGTCTATTCGCTCGTGTTCGCGGGCCTGTTGTTCTCGACCGGGGCCCTCGGCGACAAGTTCGGGCGCAAAGGCGCGTTGCAACTCGGCCTGGGCCTGTTCCTCGTCGGCGCCGCGCTCGCCTCCCAGGCGAACAGCATGGGTCAGCTGATCGCATGTCGCGCGGTGATGGGTGTCGCCGGCGCGCTGATCATGCCGTCGACGTTGTCGATCATCATCAACGTCTTCCCCGCCCACGAACGGCCCAAGGCAATCGCGATCTGGGCCAGTGTCACCGGAGCGGCCGGCGCGTTCGGGCCGGTCGCGAGCGGGATCCTGCTCGGACACTTCTGGTTCGGCTCGATCTTTCTCATCAACGTGCCCGTGATCATCGTCGCCCTCGTCGCAGGCAAGTTCCTCGTACCCAAGTCGCGCGATCCCGAGGAGTCGCAGTTCGATCCGATCGGCTCGATACTTTCGATCATCGGCGTCGTCGCCCTCGTGTACGGGCTCATCGAGGCGCCGGACAAAGGCTGGTTGAGCATCGGCACCCTCATCGCGTTCGTCGTCGCAATCGGTGTGCTCGGGTTGTTCGTCGCCTGGGAGCTGCACACGCCCGAGCCCATGCTCGACATGCACTACTTCAAGCGCCCCGCGTTCAGCACCGGTACGGGCGGCATGATCCTCGTGTTCGTCGCCATGTACGGAGTGATGTTCCTCATCACCCAGTACTTCCAGCTCGTGCTCGGTTACAGCGCGCTATCGGCGGCCCTACGCCTGATGCCCATCGCCGCGATCATGATGATCGTGGCGCCGCTCACACCACAGTTGAGCGCGCGCTTCGGCGCGCACCGCACGGTCGCGGCGGGCATGCTCGCAATCGGCGCCGGGCTCGGGCTGCTCGTCGCGTTGAGTACGCACACGCCGTACGCGTACGTCGTGATCTGCCTGGTCCCGCTCACCACCGGCATCGCGCTCTCGATGTCGCCGATGACGGCGTCGATCATGTCGGCGGTCCCGCCCCGCCGCGCGGGCGCGGGTTCCGCGATGAACGACGCGACCCGCGAGCTCGGTGCGGCACTCGGAATCGCGGTCCTCGGCAGCGTCGCCGCGTCGCGTTACGCGAGCGCGATCGGGCCGGCGTTGCGCGGTCTCAGCACGGCCGACCAGTCGAGCGCCCGCACCTCGATCGCCGGCGCCCTCGGAGTTGCGTCGAAGCTGCCGCTCGCGGCGGGCAACGCGCTCACCGCGAGCGCGGACCACGCATTCGTCGGTGGCATCCATCTCGCGGTGTTGGTCGGCGCCGCGCTCGCGGTCATCAGCGCCGGCATCGTGTACCGCAACCTTCCGCACTCGCTGACGCAGTCCGGCGCGCTGCACGGCACGACCGGGGCGCTCGAGGAGGTCGCGGCGATGGGCCTCGGCGGCGTGCCGCCGGTCTTCGCCGACGACGTGGCGGACGAGGAACGAGCCCGCGAACACGACCGCCAACAACGCCGGGAGATCGACCGAGAACGCTCGGCCTGACCCGGATCCCGAACCAACCCACACAGAACCGTTGCGCAAGAAAACCGTCGAGCGGGCGGAAAAACCACGCAACAGTTGCGCGGGGAAACCGTCGAGCGGGCGGAAAACTCGCACAACGCGCCCGGACGTTCCTCCCTTCGGCCCGGTCCTCGCGGTCGCCACACGGGCCCGGACGCGACGGACAATTCGCTTTTTTGGACGGGCGTTCGCCCGCCGGGCCATCTGGCCCCTATGTTTCCGGCATGGCAGCAACCCGCAAGCCGGCTCGCAGTGCCGGCGCGCCCCCCAAGCCTCCCACCGAAGCCGAGGCCGCAGCCGCCCGCCAGCGAGCGCGCGAGCGGGCCGGCGAGGACGAGCACCCCCGCAAGAGTGGTCCTGCCCGCGGCGGCAAGGGCTGAACCGAGACCCGTTCTCCCTGGTCAGGGGCTGCGTCGCGCCTGGGCAGCAACCGGCCCGCCCCGGTCAAGAACTGGGGCTGCGCCAGTCGGCGGGCTGAGGCTCGCCGGGACGCACGATGTAGTCCTCGGCGTCCTCGTCCCAGTCCATCTCGATCAACCCGCGAGCGCGGGCGGCTTTGCAGAACTGCAAGAAGCCCCCGTAGCCGAAGCGTTTCTCGCTGAACTCCGGGTCGACCTTGCGCAGCTGGGTCTTCAGGCCCGAGAGGTGCGGCGGACCCGACTTCGCGATGAGCTGGTCGACGACGCTGCGGAGCAAGGTGAAGGCGGTCTGCTCGTCGCCCACCTCGGTCGGGAAGCTGACCTCGGGATCGCCCTGTCCCGGTCCGGCGGTGAGCGCGACGAGCCCCCGCTCTTCGAGATGGCGCAGCAGTTCGGAGAACCCACGGAAGCCGTAGGTCGTCTCGCTGAAAGTGGGGTCCTTGCGCAGGATGGCGCGCTTCAACATCGACGCGAGCACCGGTCCGCTCGCGCTACGCGAGAGGCCCGACAGCGTCTGGGTCACGAGCACTCCGAGGTCGGCTTCCTCGGCGCGCGCCGCGGGCGCCTCTTCTTCGACGGGCGCTTCCTTCTCCGGTGCCGGTCCGCGGCGTGACCGCGACGATCGGGAGGGCGCGGGCTTCGACTTGCGCGCTTCGGTGAGGTCGACGCCTTCGAGCCGCTCGTAGAACAGGAACTCGTCGCACGCGGGCGGGAGCAGCGCCGACGTCGACGCCTCGACTCCGATGCCGATCACGCGCCGGTTGAGCTCGCGCAGCTTGTGCACGAGCGGCGTGAAGTCGCTGTCGCCGGTGCCGAGCACGAACGTGGTGATGTAGTCGCGCTCGAAGCAGAGCTCGATCGCGTCGACGGCCATCTTGATGTCGGCCGCGTTCTTGCGCACCGAACCCATGCGCTGCGGGATCTCGATCAGCTCGACGTGATGGCGCGTGAGCATGCGGCGGTCCTCGTCGAACCGCGACCAGTCTGCGTACGCCCGGCGCACCACGACCCGGCCCCGCTCCGCGAGCGCGTCGGCGACCGGGCGGAAGTCGAATTCGCTCAGGTGGAGCTGTTCCTGGGCACCGATCGCAAGGTTCTCGTAGTCGAGGAACAGGGCGATGCGTTCTTCGTCCTTGCTCACGCACTCCCGACCATATCGGTATCGAGAGCAGGTCGGCGGCGCCGGCGCGAGAGTTGCGGTCCCAGAAGCCTCGATACGAGATAGATGCCGAAACTGATCGACGTCACGAACACACTGGGCTTCACCGTCGTACTCGCGAGGCTCGCGAGGATCCCTCCGTCGGCCGCGACCAGCGCGAACGCGACCGACAGGCCCGTGACCGCGAGCGGGTTCGGTGTCCATCGCTGCGCCGCCGCGGCCGGCGTGATCGCGAGACTCAACACGAGCAGTGTGCCGACGACCTGTGCGGCCGCCGTGACGGTCAACGCGAGCACGAGCAGGAAGACGAGACCGAGCCGACCGACCGGCACCCCGCGCGCGATCGCGACATCGGCGTCCACCGACGCGAACAACAGCGGCCGGAACACGAACGCCATCACCACGACGACGACCACTCCGATCAGGAGCAGCGTGAGCAGTTGGTCGTCGCTGACGCCGAAGATGTTGCCGAACAAGATGTTCGTCGCCGCGGTCGCGAAGCCGTGGTAGTAGCCGAGCAGCAAGACGCCGAGCCCGAGACCGAACGCGAGGATGACCCCGATCGCGGAGTCGCGCTCACGCTCCCGCGCGCCGAGCGCGGCGATCACGCCTGCCACGATGAGCGCACCAATCAAGGCACCGCCGATCGGGTTGTTGTCGACCAGCAGCCCGGCCGCGGCGCCGGTGAACGCGAGCTCACTCGTTCCGTGCACCGCGAACGCCATCCCGCGCGTCACGACGAACGGACCGATGAGCCCGCACGTGACCGCCACGAGCGCACCCGCGATCAACGCGTGCTGCGCGAACGGTTGCGAGAGATAGAGCACGGTGCCGATCAATGCGATCCGCTCCCGTGGCCCGCGGCATCGTGGGGGCCCGCCGCGTCATGATGATGGTGGTGGTGTCCACCGGGCTCGGTGAGCGCAGTGTCCTCGGACCCCACGACGATGATCCGGCCCCGGACGTTGAGCACGTCGACCTCGATGCCGTAGAGGTCGCTGAGCACTGCCGTCGTGAGCACCTCGTCGGGGGTGCCGATCGCCCAGCGCCCAGCCACGAGATAGAGGACGCGGTCGACGTAGGGGAGGATCGGATTGATCTCGTGGGTCACGAAGACGACCGCGGTGCCCGACGCGGCGCGCCGCGCGTCGATGAGCTCGCTGACCGCCTGCTGGTGCGAGAGGTCGAGCGACAGCAACGGCTCGTCGCACAACAACACCTTCGGATCGCCGATCAGTGCCTGCGCGATGCGGAGTCGCTGCTGCTCACCACCCGACAGCATCCCGATCGACGCGTCGGCGTATCCCCCGGCCCCGACCGATCGGATGGCGGCGTCGACCCGGGCGCGCGTCGACGCCGACGTGAACGGCAGCCCGCGCCGGTGACCGTCGAGCCCGAACCGCACGAGATCGCGGCCCCGGATCGGCAGGTCACGATCGAAGGCGCGCTGCTGCGGCACGTACCCCACGTCGTGGCTGCCCCGCCTCGGCGCCCGACCGTCGATCTTCACGGCACCACTCGAAAGGTGCGTGAGCCCGAGCAGGATGCGCAGGAGCGTGGTCTTGCCCGCTCCGTTCGGTCCGAGCACGGCGACGAACTCACCCGCCGCGATGTCGAGATCGAGGTGCTCGAACAGCGTCCGGTCGGCGAACCCCATCGACGCGTCACGCAGTGTCACCGCGTACTCGGCGGGCATGGTCATCCTCCGAGCGCGGTCAGCAGCGCCTGGAGTTGATGCAGCTGCCACGCCTGGTAGGTGGGTTCGTTCTTCGGCATCGTCTCGGTGACGGGCACCACCGGGATCCCGGCGCGGCGGGCCAGGTCCTGGACGCGCTGCGTCACTGCGCTCGTCGCCTGCGAGTTGTAGAGCAGCGCGCGAATGCGATGGTTCGTGACGAGATCGTTCATCGACTGCGTATCGCCCGCGCTCGGTTCGTTCCCGTCTTCGATCGCCTGCGCGAATCCGCGAGGCGTCGCGATGGTCAGACCGGCCACCTCGAGCAGATACCCCGGGACTCTCTCGGTGTACGCGACGGCCGCGCCGGGATACTCGCGCTTGATCTGCGCGATGAGCCGGTCGATCGGCGCGAGTGACGCGTTGAACGTCTTCAGGTTGGCCGCGAACGTCGCCGCGTCGACCGGGTCGGCGGAAGCGAGCGCGCGCTCGATCGCGGTCGCAACTTCAGGAACGCGCGGAACGTCGTACCAGAGGTGCGGGTTGGCGTCGTCGGCGGTCGCGCCCAGGATCTCCTCGGCCGAGACCACCACCCGGTTCTTGTTCGACGTCCCCGAGAGCAGCTTGGCGACGAAGTCGTCGTAGCCCACGCCGTTCTCGATCACGATCCGCGCGTCGGCCACCGACGCGGCGTTACGCGCGTCCGATTCGTACTGATGCGGATCGGCAGTCGGATCGCTGATGATCGACGTCACCGACGCATGGTCACCCCCGATCTGCCCGGTGATGTCCCCCCAGAAGTTCTCCGCGGCGACCACCTTGACGATCCGGGCAGCGGAGCCCGTCGTCGACGAGCTGCTGCACCCGACCGCGACGAGGCCGACCAGGACCACGCCGACAACCGAGCCGACGACCGAGCCGACAACCGAGCCGACAATCGGGAAGTGGAAACGCACCCCATAATGAGAACGGTTCTCGTTCTCATTGTCAAGTCGACCGGGCATTCCGGACACCGCGCGCCATGATGGCCCCGATGAAGACCTCGTCCGCCGACGGCCCGCTCGCGCTTGCGGTCCGAGTCGTCGTCGCCAGCACCCCCCTCGGCTTCCTGCTCGCCGTCGAGAAGAACCCGCACATCGCGGGCACCGCGCTGTACCTGCTCGCGGTCGCCGTCGTCGGCGCACTCGGCGCGCGCCGGCTCCCCTCCAACCGCCCGCTCGCCGTCGTCGGCGGCGCCGTCGCCGCGACCTCGGCCTTCCTCGTGGCGGCCCGCGACGACATCGCGCTCGTGCTGATACTGGCGTTCCTGTTCACCCTGGGCACCGGGGTCGCAGGCCTGGAACCACCCCGACCCATCTCCGTCGCCACCCGGAACGTCGCGATCGGAGCGATCGTCGCGTGGTTCGTACTGCGCTTCACCGTCTCCGAGTACGTCATGCTCACCGTCGCCGCGCTCATCGTGGTCCTGGCCGCCTCGTTGACCGCGCTCGGCCTGCTGCCGGTGCGTGAGCCGCACCGGGGGCACGCGTTCGCGTGCGGCACGATCCTCGTCGTGGTGACGC
Source organism: Actinomycetota bacterium (assembly GCA_041691275.1). Classification (GTDB taxonomy): domain Bacteria; phylum Actinomycetota; class Acidimicrobiia; order IMCC26256; family PALSA-610; genus PALSA-610. The sequence goes on from JBEPUZ010000028.1 coordinate 6,674, forward strand.
TCGTCTTCACCGGCTACATCGGCGCGGAGACACCCGACGTCACGTGGTTCGGCGGCGGCGCGGTCCACGGGCCCACGACCGGCAACGAGGTCGCGTTGACGTTCGACGACGGTCCGAACGTCGGCTCGACCGAGAAGGTCATGGCCATCCTCGACGCGAACAACATCAAGGGAACGTTCTTCGAGGTGGGTAAGGCGATCGACGCCGACCCGAGCATCACGCGCGCGCTCTACGCCGACGGGCAGCTCCTCGGCAACCACTCGTACAACCACGACCAATGGCGCTGGCTGGACCCGCGTTACACGGAACTCCAAAAGACGCAGGACGCGTTTGCACGCGCGATCGGGAAGTGTCCCGTGCTCTACCGACCGCCGCACGGCGATCGAACGCCGTTCCTGGCCCGGGTCGTGCGCGACCAGCACATGCACATGGTGCTGTGGAGCGCGTCAGCCGGCGATTGGGCCACGGGCGACGCCCAACTCGTCGCGCGCCGCATCCTCGCCAACGCCCGCCCCGGCGCGATCCTGCTCCTGCACGACGGGCTCGACGGCATCCCGGGCAAAGATCGTTCCGTACTCGTCCGGGCGCTGCCCGTGATCATCGCCGGGCTCCGGGCCAGGGGGCTGCAACCGGTGCGTCTCGACCACATGCTGGGCACCGCCGCGTACCAGTCCTGCTAGCGAATACGGGTCAGTCCTGCTAGCGAATACGGGTCAGTCCTGCCCGCGGAGACGGGCCGGTCCTACTGACGGGTTCGGGCGCGAAAGAGCCGCCGGCACATGTGCCCGGCGGCTCCCGCGAAGTGACTGAACGTCAGATGACTCGGACGTTCTGCGCCTCTTGGCCCTTGCGACCCTGTGCCACGTCGAACTCGACGCGCTGGCCCTCGTCGAGGGTCTTGTATCCGTCACCCTGGATTGCGGAGAAGTGAACGAACACGTCGTCACCTTGCTCGCGGGAGATGAAGCCGTAACCCTTTTCTGCATTGAAGAACTTGACCGTGCCTTGTGCCACGAAATACTCGTTTCTGATACACGACCGACCGACCTATTCGACCGGTTCGCTGGCAACCAGTGTATTCGTCGGCTGCACCACCGCTACCCTGACCGTCGAAATCCCGTTAGGGGGTGCGCCCGTGCCTGAGATCTCGTTCCTGCTCTTCTTGGTCTTCTTCGGAATCTGGATCTGGGGTCTGCTCGACGTCCTCGCGACCGATACCGACGAGTGCCGCAACCTGCCCAAAGTCGCATGGCTGCTCATCGTGTTCTTCTTCGGCCCGCTCGGCGTCGCCGCCTGGGGCCTGCTGGGACGGCCACCGAAAGGCAGCTGGCTGCCGAAGGTGACCGACTTCTCGGTGCCCCGGCGCCCGGTCGGGATCGAAGACCGGGCCGACTACACCGAACGGCCCGAGATCACCGACCGGCGGTCGCAGGAGCTCGACCGCCGGCTCGACGAATGGGAAGCCGAACAACGCGCCAAGCGCGAACGCGGAGCCGGTTCGTAGCGAACGTCGGCGAGACGAATTTACGCCGCAGGCTGGCGGGCCCGGAGCAACGCTTCGTTCGGGTGTTCCGGCAGCTCGACCAACGGCTGCGCGAGCTCGGCGCGCGTGGGCCCGAACTCGTCGGTGAGCGGCTGCAACGCGGCGACGTCGAAGTCGTAGAGCCTCGCCACGTTGTCGGTGAGGATCTTTTGCATGTCGGCCTCGCTCCAGTCGGAGAAGACCTGACGTAACGCCTCACGCGAGAACGGGTACGTCCCTTCGTCGTGCGGGTAGTCGGAGCCCCACATGAACTTGTCGATGCCGACGGTCTCCCTCGCGGCTCGCGCGTCGGCGGGTCCGGGGAAGCTCACACCGAGCCAAACATTCTGCTGGAAGTACTCGGTCGCCGACTTCGGGAGGATGTGCTCGCGTTTGAAGCGGAGCTCACCGATCGCGCCGTGCTTCTTCACGCGCTTCAACACGTCGTCCATCTGCGCGAGGAACGGCGGGATCCACGCACAGCCCTGCTCGGTCATCACGAACTTGAGCTTGGGAAAGCGCTCGAACACTCCCGACAACAACATGAACACCAACGGGCGACGCGAGTAGCCGCCGAGCTCGGTGATCTGGATGAGCGCGGAGCTCGGGTGCGGCAGATAGGAAGGACCGCCGACGCCGCCGTGACAGTTGAGCGGAATCTCGAGGTCTTCGGCCACCGCCCACAAGCGGTCGTAGTCGGGGTGGTTCAGCGGCTTCAACCACGTCGCGTCCGGCGGCACCGACGGGAGCAGCGCACCACCGCGCAGGTTGTGCTCCTTGATCCACGTGAGGTCTTCGATGGCGTCGTCGATGTCGTTCACGAAGAACTGACCGATGCCGGCGCGCCGCTCGGGGAACTGCCCGCAGAAGTCCTCGAGCCAACGGTTGTGCGCACGCACTCCCGCGAGCCGGTGCTCGTACTGGTCGGGGTTCGGCGGCGCCGCGAAGAGCACGAAGCTCGGGAAGAACGGCGGCACGGTGTTCGGGAAGATGACCTCACCGACGATACCGTCGGCATCCTGTTGGCCGTTGCGCATCTCGTTGTCCCAGTTGCGCAACCGTCGATTGTCACCCAGGTCCTTGAACGGATTCTTGTACTTCTCCCGCCAGGCATCGAAGTCGTCGAGGTACTTCTTCTCGAGGAACTCGCGGTACTGCGCGTGGCTCCCACCGGCGTGCGTATCGGCCGAGATGATCGTGTACCGCTGATCGGTTGAAACCGCCACGAGTCCTCCTGCGGGCTAACTAGAATCTCGTTCTAGTATATTGGCGACGCATGACGAGTGCCAACCTGACCCCCGCGCAAAAGGCGAGGCGGGGTCGGATCGTCGACGCGGGACTCACGCTGCTCGGGGCACGCGACTTCGACAAGATCCAGGTCAAGGACGTCGCAGTCGAGGCCGGGGTCGCTCTCGGCACCGTGTACCACTACTTCTCGTCGAAGGACCATCTGTTCGCGGAGGTGCTGGTGCGCTGGGCGGCGACGCTGCGCACGAACATCTCCCGCAACCCACTGCGGGGCGACACCGACGCGCAGCGACTCGCACAGGTGATCAACCGTTCCGTGCGAGCCTTCCAGCGCCAGCCCTCGTTGGCCCGGCTGGTGGCGACGCTCGAGACGTCGGCCGACCCGTTCGCCACCGAGATCCTCGACCGTCTCGCGCACACGACCAACGACATCTACGTCGAAGCGATCCGCGACGTCGACCGCGAGACCGCTCAGCGCGTCGTCACGGTCGTCGACGCCGTGCTCGCGGCGCGACTGCGCTCGTGGGTGGCGGGACGCATCTCGATCGCGACCGTCTCCGACGACCTCACCGATGCGATCGGGCTGTTGCTCGACCCCGCGTCGCAGCCGTACCGCCTGGAGGCGACGGGTCAGACGGCGCGTTCGTAATAGAGCGGCGCGTCGGTCGCGACGTCGAAGAAGACGCGGCCGCGACGCTGGGCGAGCATCTCCCCGGAACGGACCGAGACGAGCGCGTCGCCGCGCTCGACCGCCCACAGCTCACGGTCGGCGGCGCGGATGAAGTCGTGTCCGCGCTCGACGTAGGCGAACACCACGCCGTCCTCGAAACGACACAGACAGCGGGGATGATCGCCGAGCGGAGATTCGGCCGCTCCCTGGCCCAGATCCTGAACAGCACGAAGGTCAGTCTGCAAAGCCATGACGCCCCTTTACCCGCCGCCGTTGGGACACAAGCGTACTGGTGACACGTCGTCTGGCAAAGGGGACAAACCGCATTCTTTCCCCCGCCTGACCACGGTTTACGAGCACGCAGCCGGCTACGGGACGGGGATCTCCATCCGCGCGAACAGGGCAGCTGCGGTGGCGGCGTCGGCGGGCAGGAATGTCTCGAGGGTCAGCTCCGAGAGCGTGATGTCGAGGGCGTTGCCGAAGTTGGCGATCATCGTCATCAAGGCGAGCTCGCTCGATCCGCCCGCGCCGCCGGAGGGGTCGCCGTCGACACGGAGGCGCATCGGCATGGCGATCGAGCGGGGCGCCTCCGCGCACGGCGGGACCGCCACGCCCATGTCGACGACGTACCCGATCAATTCCCGCTCGAGCGCTCGCAGCTCCTCGTCGCCGGTGATCGCGATCTGGCGGCGGAGGTTGCCGATGATGTGCGCGCTCCACGGCTCGATGTTCACGATCCTGGGCGCCAGTCCGCGCGGGTGCAGGCTCGCGCGCAGCACGTTGCACGAAGGCTGGACCAGGTCCGGGTCGACACCCTCGACGAGCACGAGCGCAGCCACGTTCGCGCTCACCAGCTGCCAACGCCGGTCGACGAGGATCGCGGGATAGGGCTCGTGCGCGGCGAGGAGCCGCTCGAGTGCGTCTCGCACCGACTGCATCTCGGGCGCCTCGAAGTCGGTCGCTTGGTACATCGGCGCGTACCCCGCCGCCAGGAGCAGCGGGTTGCGTTCGCGCAGCGGGACGTCGAGGTTCTCGGCCAGACGCAACACCATCGCCCGGCTCGGCCGCGAACGGCCGGTCTCGAGAAAGCTCAGATGGCGGGCGGAGACGCCGGCTTCCGAGGCGAGGTCGAGCTGACTCATCCGCCGTCGCAGCCGCCACTCGCGAATGAGCAGTCCGGCCGACGCCGGTTCCGGCTCACGGTCGCGTGCGCGCGTATCCATCATCGAACCGCACGGTATCGACGCGAACGCAGTCCGGCCATTACCTCGGAGGGGCAAGTCGGAACCATTACCTGACGGGGAATCGACTGGGCGCGCGTACAGGTCCACACTGATGCCATGACCATCACACTCTCCCGCGAGCACGTGTCCGCCGGATGCCTTGCCGAGTACGAAGGCCTCGCCGCTTTGATCGAGAGCTTCGACGACAAGGAATGGAACGCGGCCGCACGCTGCGGCACCTGGCAGGCGCGCGATGTCGCCGGCCACGTGATCGGGTTGGTCGAGGACACCGCGGCCGGCGTTCCCGGCACCCGCACCTCCGAAGAGGAGGCCGCCGCGCTGCGCCACGAATCACCGGCGGGCGCCGCGGCCCGGTTGCGCGCGGCGACGGCGACCTTGCGTTCCCTGCTCGACGTCATCGACGACGACGCCTGGAACGGTCCGAGCGGACTCCCCGACCTGACGCTCGGCGACGGTGTGCTGACGCTCTGGTACGACACGTACGTCCACGGCGACGACATCCGCGACGCGGTGGGCCGGGAGTCGGAACGCGGCGATGGGCTCGACGCGGCGATCGCCTACCTGGCGGCCCGCCTCACGGAGAAGGGCTGGGGCCCGGCGACCCTCGCCCTCGACGGGGTCGGGCGCTACGAAGTCGGCGACGGCGGTCCCGAGATCACCGGCGACGCCATGCAGTTCGCGCTCGTGGCGACCGGCCGAGCCGATGCCGCCTCGATCGGCCTCACCCCGGACGTCAGCATTTACTGACTCCTGTTATCGGATCCGATAACATCACGGTGTGGATCCGGCAGCCGCGATTCGCCTGGCGAGAGTCCGGGCCAAGCTTTCGAAACGGGAGCTCGCGCGCCGGGCGGGGACGTCGCCCGCGGCGGTGGTCCTCTACGAATCCGGAAGCCGAGAACCCTCGTACTCGACCTTGAGCCGGCTCACCTCTGCGGCCGGCTTCGACACGAGACTCACGGTTGTTCCCCGCGGTCGAGCCGATGCCGCCACCCTCGGCCGCCGCCTCTCCGAGGTGCTCGATCTCGCCGGGCAGCTTCCGCACCGACCGGCCGGGCGCCGGCTGCATTTCCCTCCGCTCCCTCCGATCCGGAGAGCGCCCGTCCGCCGAGCAGGGCCGTCGCCCGTCCGATGACGACGCTCGTCGAGAAGGCCCTCTCGCTCGACACCGCACTCGACGATCACGACATCCCCCACGCATTCGGCGGCGCGCTCGCGCTCGCGTTTCATGTCGAAGAGCCCCGGGCGACCCGCGATATCGACCTGAACATCTTTCTGCCGGCCAAGGATGCCGCCTCCGCGTTGATCGCGCTGCCTGCCCCCGTCGTCTGGTCACCGGACGATGTCGCCGAGATCGAACGAAGCGGTCAGGTGCGGATCTTCTGGGACGACACTCCCGTCGACCTCTTCTTCGTCACCCATCGCTTTCACGACGCGGCCGCGGCCCGTACCGAACGGGTGCCGTTCGCGGGTCGCGACATCCCGATCCTCGCCGCCGAGGACCTCGCCGTCTTCAAGGCATTCTTCGACCGGACGAAGGACTGGGCCGACATCGAAGCGATGATCGACGCGCACGCTCTGGACACGCACGCCGTCATTGGTTGGATCGTCGATCTCCTCGGTGGCGATGATCATCGCGTCGCCCGTCTCCTTGAGCTCATCACACGAGATCCACCGAAGCACGAACCCCGTTTCGCTCCTTGATTTCCGGCGAGTACGGTGCGCGCCGTGGCCAAGGCTGACGACGCGATCGAGCTCGACATCGACGGTCGCCAGGTACGGATCTCGAGCCCGGACCGCGTCCTGTTCCCGGAGCGCGGCGAGACCAAGCTCGACCTCGTCCGCTACTACATCGCCGTCACCGAGCCCATCATGCGCACCATCGCCGGCCGGCCGGTCCTGATGCAGCGGTTCCCGAGGGGCGCGACCGGCGACTCGTTCTTCCAAAAGCGCGTCCCCGACAACGCGCCACCGTGGCTCGAGACGACGATCGTCAGCACCCCGAACGGCACGACGTCGCGGGCGCTCGTCGCCGCCGATGTGGCCCACATCGCCTGGGCCGTCAACCTCGGCTGCCTCGGTTTCCACGTCTGGCCGTCGCACGCGGCCGACCCCGAACATGCCGACGAGCTGCGCATCGACCTCGATCCGCAGCCGGGAACAGGTTTCGACGAAGCGCGCGCCGTGGCCGCCGACGTGCGCGCGCTGTTCGACGAGCTCGGCATCGCGGCGTACCCGAAGACCACGGGGAGCCGCGGCATCCATGTGTACGTGCGGCTCCTACCGCAGTGGGATTCGATCCAGGTCCGCGCGGCCGCGGTGGCGGCGGCACGTGAGCTCGCTCGCCGCAACCCCGCGTTGATCACCGACGCGTGGTGGAAGGAAGAGCGGGGCGAGCGCATCTTCATCGACTTCAACCAGAACGCGCCCCATAAGACGATCTTCGGCGCGTGGTGTGTCCGCGCTCGCGCCGGCGCACAGGTGTCGACCCCGTTCGACTGGAGCGAGCTCGAGACCCTCGATCCGGACGCCCAGACGATCGCGACTGTGCCCGCCCGTGTCTCCGAGCGCGGCGATCCGTGGGGTGACATGCCGGCCGAACCGCAGTCGATCGCGCCGTTGCTCGAAATGTACGAACGAGATCTTGCGAACGGTCTGCAGGACGCGCCCTGGCCGCCGGTGTATCCCAAGATGCCCGGTGAACCGCCGCGAGTAGCTCCCAGCCGGGCCAAGAAGGCGACCAAGAAGAGCGACGAGTGACGTTCCGCGGTTGGCCCGATGCCGCGCTCGACTTCTACGCGGGGCTGGAGGCTGACAACTCGAAGGACTACTGGCTCGCCCACCGCGACGCGTACGAGTCAGGCGTGAAGGAGCCGTTCCTCGCGCTGTCGGAGATCATCCAGCGGGAGTTCGGACCGTTGCGGTTGTTCCGCCCGTACCGCGACACGCGCTTCTCCAAGGACAAGACGCCGTACAAGACCGGCGCCGCGGCCGTGACCGAGAGTCAAGGCGGCGCGTCGTACTACGTACAGCTCTCAGCCCTCGGCCTGTACGCGGGGAGCGGCTACTACCACCTTGGGGCCGATCAGCTGCAGCGGTTCCGCGACGCGGTCGCCGACAACCGCACCGGTCCGAAGCTGGCCACCGCGATCGGCGCGCTGCGCAAGCAGAGATACGAGGTCGCGTCGCGCGAATCGCTGAAGCGGGCGCCGCGCGGATTCGATCCCGAACACCCCCGCGTCGACCTGCTCCGCATGAAGGGCGTGCACGTCGGCCGCACCTTCGGCTCGCCCCGTTGGATCCACACGGCCGCCGCCGCGGCTCGCATCGTGAGCGCGTGGCGCGACGCGGCTCCGGTGAACCGCTGGCTCGACCGTCACGTCGGGCCGAGCACGCTCGCGCCTCCCGAGCCGGACTGAACCGACCGAACCGGGTTGCACGCAGGTCGGCCCGTAGGCTGAGCGAGATGTGTGGCATCGTCGGATTCGCGGGCTCGGACCGAGACCTGTTGGAGCAGATGCTGCGGTCGATCGTGCACCGCGGCCCCGACGGACAGGGCACCGACGTCGGCCGCCACTTCTCGATCGGCATGCGCCGGCTCGCGATCATCGACGTCGCGACCGGTGACCAGCCGCTCTACAGCGACGACGGCAACCTCGCCCTCGTCTACAACGGCGAGATCTACAACCACGCCGAGCTGCGCCGGGAGCTCGAGCAGCGCGGCCGCCGATTCGTCACCGACCACTCCGACACCGAGGTCGTGCTACGGGGGTACGAGGAGTGGGGTCGGAGCGTCGTCGACCACCTCACGGGCATGTTCGCGTTCGCGATCTCCGACCACGAGCGCGGCGAGCTGTTCCTCGCCCGCGACCGGCTCGGCATCAAGCCGCTCTACTACGTCGACGACCCGAGCGGCTTCGCGTTCGCGTCGGAGTTGAAGGCTCTCTTCCAGAACGCGCGGGTGCCGCGCCGGCCTGACGTCGAGGCCTTGCAGCGCTTTCTCTTGTTCCGTCTGCACGACGACCGCGAGGAAACCTTCTTCGACGGTGTGAAGCGCCTGTTGCCCGCGCACACGATGTTGGTGCGGCCCGACGGCATCGTGAAGATCGAGCGTTACTGGAACCCGCCGGTGAACCCGGAGTTCGCGTCGACCCGCAGTGACGACGACTACGCCCAGGAGTTCGCCGGGCGCTGGGACGAGGTCGTCAAACGTCACCTCATCTCCGACGTGCCGGTCGGCGTTCCGTTGTCGGGCGGCCTCGACTCCAGTGGTGTCGCGACGACGATGGCGCACCTCATGTCGGGCGGCACCGACCTGCACACGTCGGGACTGTTCACCTTCTCCGCGTTGTACCCGGGCGAGAGCATCGACGAGAGCGAGTACATCGGCGAGATCGAGCGCGCGGTCGGGAGCACACCGCACTACGCGTATCCGACGCTCGACGACTTCTGGAACGAGATCGACGAGTGGATCTGGTACCAGGAGGAACCGACGATCGCGTCGGCGCCGTACGCGTACTACTCGGTGTACCGGCTCGCGAGTCAGCACGTGAAGGTCATGGTCAGCGGCAACGGCGGCGACGAGCTCCTCGCCGGATACATCCCCTACTTCCGCACCTACCTCCAGTCCGCAGTCGCGCAACGCCATTACGTCGCGGCCGCCCGGGAAGTGATCAAGGGTCGCGACCTCTACAAGAAGTACGCAGGTGAGCTCGTACGCGAACGGCTCCCGCGTCGGCGCGCGAATCCTGTCAATGCGCGTGAGCTGTTGAAGGCGGGCGCGGCCGTCGGCGCGCACTTCGAGTCGCACAAGAACCTGAACGAGCGGCTCGCGAGCGACGTGCTGCAGTACTCGACCCCCGACCTGCTGCGCTACGAGGACAAAAACTCGATGGCGTTCTCGATCGAAGCGCGCGTGCCCTTCCTCGACCACGAGCTCGTGGAGTTCATCTTCTCGCTGCCGATCGACCAGAAGATCAAAGGTGGATGGAATCGCGCCGTCTACCGCAATGCGATGAAGGGCCGTATCCCCGAAAAGAACCGGCTGCGGCGTTCCAAGGTCGGGTTCACGAACCCCGACATCACGTGGATGAAGGCGAAGGCTCCCGAGATCCGTTCGATCTTCTCCTCACCCGAGCTCGCGGCGCGTGACCTCTACAACCCCGCGCAACTCGTCACGTCATGGGACGAGTACCTCGCGGGCCGGCCCGGCGACGGGCTCATCTTCTGGCGGGTGCTCGTCACCGAACTGTGGATGCGCCGCTACATGGATCAGGCGGTAGCCGTATGAGCTCCCCCAAAGCGAAAACCCGTCAGGTGCACGGCCGCGACTACGAACGCATTCCCGTGAAAACCCATCTGATCCACATCAAAGAACCGCTCCGTCCCGTCTTCGACGAGTACGTGAAGCCGGTGCTGCAACCGGGCGACTGGCTCGCGGTCTCGGAGAAGTTCGTGACCATCTCGCAAGGGCGTGTGATCCACCACTCGGTCGTGAGGCCGGGGCTGCTGGCCAAGCTGCTCGTCAAGGGCGTCACCAAGCATCCCGACGACGTCGGCTACTCCGATCCCCGCAAGATGCAGGTCGCGATCATGCAGGCCGGTTGGTTCCGGATGCTGTTCGCGATGATCATCGGTTCGTTCACCCGTCTCGTCTTCCGGCGTCGGGGCGACTTCTACCGCGTCGCCGGTCATCGCATCTCGGAGATCGACGGCTTCAGTCCTGCGACCGTGAAACCGTTCGACGAGTTCTGCATGCTCGGGCCCGCCGATCCCGAGGCCGCGGCCGTCGAGATCGCCGCCTTCGTCGGCGCGCCCGTCGCGATCGTCGACGCCAACAACATCAACGTCGAGGTGCTCGGTACGAGCGCCGGCTTCCCCGTCGACGACAAGACGGTGCGCGAGGTGCTGCTCGACAATCCGCTCGGCCAGAACGACGAGCTGACGCCGATCATCGTGGTACGCCCCGGTCACTGATCGGACCCGGATCCGACCCGCGTTCGCGGGCAATTCGTCCGGACGGCTTGAGATCGACCCGGCCAAATGCCGATGGTTGAAGCCACACCAGTCGGACGCAGTGGGGGAAGCAGATGGACCGGAGTCGCGCGAGCGCGGATCTCGACGCGCGCCTGGCGCGTCTCTCGGCCCGACGCGCCGCCTCGGACATGCCTGGGGCCGACGGTCCTCCCTCCGGCCGGCGCCGGCGGCGGCACCCGGCCGCGGCGACCCGCATCCTCGTCGGAGGGCTGAGCCTGTCGGCGTTCCTCTCGATCATCGCTTCGGTCGGCGCGACCGCAACCGTTTCCGCGGCCGCGACGACAGGCTCGGCGACGAGTTCGGCGGCGAGCGGCATTCCCGTCGCCACCGGACCCCGGCCGACGACGAGCCTGGTGACAGCAACTCGCCCCGTCGGGTCCGGGGTCGGGCCGCTCCCGACGACACCGTCGACCGCCCCGCAATCCGCGACTACGACGCCGGTCGCGAGGACAAACGTCGCGACCACGGTGCCGCCGTATCGCCAGACTCCGGGCCCACATCAGGTCACGCCCGCCGGCCCCGCCGCGACCGCGTCGCCGGCACCGAATACACCCGTGACGACACCACCGGCGCCCGCACCGCACGCGGGGCAGGCGCCGGTCACGACACCGAAGACCACACCGACGACCGTGCACCACGCACCGCCGACCACGACTCCGACGACCGTCTTCGTGCCGCCTCCCCCTCCGCCCCCGCCCGCGTGTTACGGCAGCCGGTGTCACTGAACGAGCTCGGTGTGCGCAGCGTCGCGGCGGCCGGCGGCGTCCCGATCGACGCTGCCGATCCGTACTGGTCGCGACGCGTCGCGCGCGCGATGGGGAGCCGGGCCGAGATCCTCGCGGGCGACGCGCCCGACGGAGTGATCGACTGGGCGATCGAGGAGCTGGAACGACTCGAACAGTGCTGGACCCGGTTCCGGGACGACAGTGAGCTCGCGCGCGTCAACGCGAGTACCGGCGCGTGGACTGATGTGAGCGCGTCCATGTTGCTCGCGCTCACGTGCGCGGCCGATCTCCACTGGGCCACCGACGGCCGTTTCGATCCGACGATCCTCGACGCGCTGGAGCGCTCGGGATACGACCGGACCTTCGACTCGGTTGCGCCCGACTCGGCGTTCCCGATAGGACGCCCGGCGCAGGCCGCACCCGGTTTCGCGCCCGTCGATATCGACGAAGACCGCTCGCGGGTCCGGCTGCCACGCGGGAGCCGGATCGATCTGGGCGGCGTGGGCAAGGGCCTGGCGGCCGACCTCGTCGCGCGCGGGCTCGTCGACCGCGGTGCGCGTACGGTGCTCGTCGGGATGGGAGGCGATCTCCGTGCTCGCGGCGAGGCGCCGGAAGCCGGGCACTGGGACATCCCGGTGCTCGATCCGTTCGACGAGACCCGTACCCGCTTCCACTTCCCTCTCGTCGACGGCGCCATCGTCTCGAGCACGACCCGGATCCGTTCGTGGACGCGCGCCGGAGAGCGTTACCACCACCTGGTCGATCCCGCGACCGGCGACCCGACCCGTACCGGCGTTGCCGCAGTGGTAGCAGCCGCGCCCGACGCGTGGTGGGCGGAAGGGATCGCGAAGTCGATCGTCGTCGCGGGGGTCGAGGCCGGTCGCGCCCTGGCCGAGCGCGCGCATGTGCAGTCCTGGATCTTCCTCGACGACGGCCGCGTGCTCGACTGCGGCAACGACGGCGACCGCGACCGGGCGCGATGAGCGGCGTGCTGAACAGTCAGCTGTCGTGGTACGCAGCACGCGCGTCGGGACTGGTCGCGTGGGCGATCGTGACCTTGAGCATCCTGTGGGGACTCGCGCTGTCGACGCGACTGGTGCGCCGCAAGGGCGTCCCCGCGTGGTTGCTCGATCTGCACAAGTTCCTCGGGACCCTGTCGATCGTGTTCGTCGCGGTGCACGTCGTCGCGCTCGTCGCCGACAACTACGTCTACTTCGGACCCCGCGAGCTGCTGGTGCCGTTCGCATCAGCGTGGCGGCCCGGTGCGGTGGCGTGGGGAATCGTCGCGACCTATCTGCTCGTGGCGATCCAACTCACGTCGTGGTCGATGAAGTGGCTCCCCCGCAAGCTGTGGCACCGCGTGCATCTCATGAGCATCCCGATGTTCGCGTTCTCGACCGTGCACGGCTTCACGTCCGGCGCCGACAACACGAACCTCGCGGTCGAATGGGTTGCGATCACCGCCGGCCTCGCGGTCTTCTCGCTCGTCGGCTTCCGGCTCGTCGCGCCCCGACGCGCACACCGGCCCTTCGCGCTTCCCGTTGCGCGTCCCGTCACCGCCGGGGTCGCCGAACCCCAACCCTCGGACGCGGCCTTCCGAGGCAGGAGCGCAGAGCGAGCGGAGACGCCGGTGCGGCTCTAGTGTTCGGCACGGGTTGTCGGGCGACAGCCAACGGGGGTGGAAGATCATGACGTTGCGTGTCGTCGGGGCCGGTCTCGGCCGTACGGGTACGAGCTCGTTGAAGACCGCATTGGAGCGGCTGCTCGGCGGGCCCTGCTATCACATGATGGAAGTGTTCGGGCGTCCCGACGACATCGCGGTCTGGCAACGCGCGGTCGCCGGCGATCAGGTCGACTGGAATGCGCTGTTCGACGGCTATGCCGCGTGCGTCGACTGGCCGGGATGTGCGTTCTGGCCCGCGCTGGCCGACGAGTATCCCGACGCGCTGGTACTGCTCTCGACGCGATCCAGCGCGCAGGCGTGGTGGAAAAGTGCCGACGAGACGATCTTCGCCGTCGGCCGCCGCGGCGCCCCCGACGATCCCGTCATGGCCGCGCAGCTGAAGATGATCCTCGCCCTTTTCGACCGGCGCTTCACTCCGGAGTGGTCGGATGCAGCGGCCGCGCAAGCCGCCTACGACCTCCACAACGAGACCGTCCGCGCGTCGGTGCCGAAGGAACGGCTGCTCGAGTGGCAACCGGGCGACGGTTGGGAACCGATCTGCACCGCACTCGGAGTGCCGGTGCCCGACGAGCCGTTCCCGCATACGAACAGCACCGACGAGTTCCGTGCGATGACGGGCCTGACGTGACCGCGCCGCGTCAGCCGACGGCGGCGACGGACACGATCGGCGCCGCGAGCGGACGGCCGCCGAGCGAACCGAGGAACGGCTTCGTCGAGAAGTCGAAGATCCCGCCGTCGGCCGCCACCATCAGGTAGCCGTTCCCGAACGACACCATCCCGACGACCGGCTGGTTGAGGTGGGCGCCGCCCATCGACCCGCGGAACGGCGCGTCGAAGGCGAAGATGCCGCCGTCGACGGCGACCAGCCAGTATCCGGCACCGTCGGGATCGGGCACGAGTGACCGCACGGGCGCATTGAGCCGGATACTTCCGGTCGAACCGTGGAACCGCGCGTCGCCGAACGAGAACACACCGCCGTCGGTCGCGACCATGTAGTAACCGTGGCCCGAAGGCGTACGGACCGAGTCGACCACGCCACCGTTCAGGTGTATTCCGCTCAGGTCGCCGTAGAAGTGCGCGTCACCGAACGCGAAGACGCGACCCAGCTCGGAGAACAACCAATAGCCGTTCCCCGTCGCGGTCCGGCTGAGGCTCGTGATCGAGTCGCCCGCGCCGAGCGTGGGCGCGTTACCGAACGAGCGCGCGTCGCCGTACGCGAACACCCGGCCTGCCGCGTCGACCACCCAGTAGCCGTAGCCCGACGGCGACGCTTCGAAGTCGACCGCGAACGGCGTCGGTGCGTTGCCGAGCCCGGGCACGGTGCCGAAGTGGTAGACCGCGCCATTGCGACCCACCATCCAATAACCGTGCACAGCGGGTCGGTACGTCCACGACGCGGCCGCCGGCGTTGCATCCTCGTTCCCGGCCGCATCACGCGCGAACACCCGGAACGCGTGCGCGCCCGGCTTGGCGGTGACGTACTGGGGCGAGGCACACACACGGTACGGCCCGTTGTTGTCGCTGCACCAGAAGGTGGAACCTGCTTCGCTCGACGTGAACGACAACGTCTGCGTCGGCTTCGACTGCACACCGAGCGGCGGCGCGTGCAGCGTCGTCTGCGGCGCACTCTCGTCGGGCGGCGGGCCGACGAAGAACGTCGACTCCGCCTCGGGCATCACCTCGCCGTTGCCGTCGGTCAGGCCGGCGAGGTGGATGGCGTACGCGCCGTTCGGCAACGAAGAGCTCGGGGTGATCGTGATCCGGTGGGTTCCGGAGTCGTACCCAACCGTGGCGGAGACCGAGTTCCCCGCCACGTTGCGGAGCTGCACGGTGGTACCGCTGACATTCGTCGCGTCGCGGCCGAGGTCGATCGTCGGATCGACCCCCGCGCCCACCAGGGTCGAAAGGGATGTGGGCGCGGTATCGAGCACCCACGCGGGCCCGAGCGACGGGAGGAGCCCCGAGTTCTGCACCAGGATCGATATACCGAACGCGGTCGCAACGAGTGCGTCGGGGGCGCCGTCGCCGTCGAGATCGCCGACGGCCAGTGCGCGCGCATCGAAGCTCGCACTGAAATCGTCGGTCGAGAACGTCTGCTCGGCAGCGAACACACCGGGAGCTGTTTGCCGAAGCCAGCCGAGGGTCGCCACGTCGTTGCCGGGTGACGAGAAGTCGTGCAGGACCTCGATGTCCGGCAGGCCGTCGCCGTCGATGTCGGCGACCGCGATCGAGTCGGGCTTCGGCGCGGTCGCGGCGGAGACGCTCGAATTGAAACCGCCGGCACCGTTCCCGGTCACCCGGGAGACCGCACCCGACGAGTTCCGCAGGCTCGTCGCGATGTCGTCGTCGTGCCCGTCGGCATTCAGGTCGCCGGTCGCAACCGCGGTCGCGCCTGCGGGAACGGTGACGGTTGCCGGTGTGAACACCTTGAGCGCGTTCTGTTGGTAGACGTGATCGCAGCACGTGACGATGTCCAGACGACCGTTGTTGTGGCCCGACAGGTCGGCGGCCGCGACGCTTGCGGTCGTCGAGGTCGCGGTGACCGTCGTCGCGGTCGACACATCGAAGGCCGGCCCCCAGACGACCTTCACGCCGTACGAACCCGCCGCGACGATGTCGTTGTGACCGTCGCCGTCGATATCGGCAACCGCGACCGACCTCGTCGTACCCGCGATCGACAGCAGGTTGGGCAGGCTGGTCTGACTCAGGTTGGTGAAGAAGTCGACACCGCCGTCGACAGGTAGGACGACATCGGCGTGGCCGTCTCCGTCCAGGTCGCCGGTCGCCATCCCCCCTCCACCCATCGCATCGGTGGGAAGCGCCGCAAGCAACGACAGTGAACGGGTCGGCGTTTGGCCGAAGACGGCGAGCGTGTCGGGGAAGTCGGACCCGACCCCGAACGCGACGAGCGCGTCCTTTCGCCCGTCACCGTCGACGTCGGCGATGCCGACCGACGACGCTCCGGTGCCGAAGTTGATGTCGAGCGACGGCGCGAAGCGCGGCGGCGCCACGGTCGTCGACACCGTGATCGTGTACGGCGAAGTGCTGCCGTTGCCGTTCCGGACCTGCACGAAGTAGTCGCCGGTGACCGTGACCTGGAAGAGCAGGTCGCCACCGGCCAGCTCCTGAGACGCGGCAAAGGTGCGGTCGGAGTGATACAGCTCGACTGCGGGTGCCATCGCGTGATCGAGCGAGGGCGCGCTCGGCGGCACGTGGATCGAGTACCAACCGGTGGCGTTGAAGTGCACGCGGTACCAGTCCTGATCGGTCTCGGGCGCGATCTGGGCGCTGTGCACGGAACCGATCGCCAATGTCGTGGCCTGGGCGGGCGTGTCGTTCGGCTCGTCGGCACCGACCCGGCCCGAGGGGTGCGGCGCCGCAGGAGGTCCGCCGACCGCGGCGAGCGGATCGACGATGCCGTGACCGAAAGCCGGGTCTACGCCCGGGAGGCCGACGTCGCGCGCGGTGTTCCGGATCTGCGCGGCGACCTGCGACTGCGTCCATGTGGGATGCTCCGACCGCAGCAGCGCGGCGACGCCGGAGACGATCGGCGCCGAGAACGACGTGCCCGAATCGGCCGCGTACACGTCGCCCGCGCCCAGCGCCGTCGACGTGATGTCGAGCCCGGGCGCGGTCACGTCGACGCGGGGTCCGTAGCTCGTGAACGATGTCAACGCGCCCGAGTGATCGGTGGCGCCGACCGCCAAGACCCCGGGATACGACGCCGGGAACCCGACTGAGTTCGAACCGTCGTTCCCGGCCGCGGCGACCACGACGACGTTGTTCGCGATCGCGTTCGCGATCGCGCTGGAGAGCACGGGGTCGTCGAACGTGCCGCCGAGCGACAGGTTGATGATCTTGGCGCCGTGCGTGCGGGCCCAGTCGATCCCCACGGCGATGTTCGCGTCGCTACCGCTGCCCGTGGAGTCGAGCACTTTGATGGGCATGACCTTGGAGCCCGGGGCCACACCGACGCCACCGCGACCGTTGTTCGTGCGCGCCGCGACGATCCCGGTGACGAGCGAGCCGTGGCCGTTGTCGTCACGGGGCGGTTGCGATGGGTTCAGCACGTTGCGCCCGGTGACCAGCTGACCGGCCAGATCCGGGTGCGAGAAATTCGTCCCGGTGTCGACCACGGCAACGACGATGCCGACGCCCTTGCTGATGTCCCACGCCCGATCGAGGCGCAGTGGTGCGAGGTAGCTGCTCTGCCGAGCCGCCCACTGCGGATCGTTCGGCACCGTCAGCGCATGACTGATGTACGAGAGGCCGACCTGCGCGATTGACGGGTCGCGCGCCAACTTCAGCCGGGCGGCGCGGGCGCCGTGGTTCGGCGTCGCGAGCTCGGTCCAGCTCGTGCCCGACACCGAGCGGGAGATGCTCGCGCCGACGCGTGCGAGCCGGGAGTTGATGTTGGCCGGAAGCGACCGGAAGCGGACGACCACGTGATCGAGGTCGATGTCGGAGAGCCCCCGCTGCAGGGCGCCCGCAGTCGCGGATTCGGAGGATGATGCGGCCGGTGACGAGGACGAGGACGAGGTCCGGGTAAGAGTCGGGGTCGGGGTAAGAGTCGGGGTCGGGACGGTTGCGCGCGTCTGTGCGACCGCGGGAGCGGTCGCGAGCAGTCCCGTCGCCAGCGCGACGACCACGGCGACGATGGCGGAGGGCAAGCCGGAAGGCGCCCGTGATCTCGTCTTCGCGCCGGTAGCGCCTGGCTGCATCTGGCTCCTCGACGTAGCCCGCATTGAACCACGTCCCATATGACCGGTGAGTGAGGGGAACTTCTCGGCGCTTTTGACATCTTCTTGACGGTGCCCGATGCGTTCCTGATGCCGTATTGACGGGTGTCCTGGTGTGCTGGACGTACGGCCGACCGGCCGTCTGGGCACATTGCGGGAGAAACCCTTGCTGACCGAGCCGAATCCGACCACCGAAGCGGCGCCCGGGGCCGGCGCGGGGTCGAGGCCGTTGCCGACGCCCGTGCCGCTGGCGCCCGGCGTCGAATTGCCGCCCGACAGTGCCCGTTACCGGCTGAAGAACAAGATGCTCGGGCCGCCGCTGCACACCGAGCAGCTCGAGGACGAGCGCCTCGGTAAGCCCACCGCTCTCGCCGTTTTCGCCTCGGACAACCTGTCGTCTTCGGCGTACGCGACCGAGGAGATCCTGCGGGTCCTGCTGCCGGCCATCGGGGTCGCGGCCTTCGCGCTCGTGTTGCCGATCACGATCGCACTACTCGTAGTGCTCGGGTTCCTGATCCTCTCGTACCGCCAGACGATCAAGGCGTACCCGACCGCGGGTGGCGCCTACATGGTGACCCGCGACAACTTCGGGCTCATGCCCGCGCAGGTCGCGGGGGTCGCGCTCCTCACCGACTACGTGCTGACGGTCGCGGTGTCGGTCGCCGCAGGTACCGCGGCACTGGCGTCGGCGTTCCCCGTGTTCCGTCCGTACACGCTCCCGATCGCGGTCGCGTTCGTGATCATCATCGCCTACGGGAACCTGCGCGGTGTGCGGGAGTCGGGCAAGGTCTTCGCGGTCCCGACGTACTTCTTCATCGTCAACATGGCGATCCTGATCGGCGTCGGCGTATACAAGGCCGCGTTCGGTGGACTGCATCAAGTCGCATACACCGCCGCCCAGAGCCGCGACATCGTGTCGTTCGGTCACCACCCGACCGACGGTCTGCTCATGGGTGCATCGCTCTACATCGTGCTGAAGGCATTTGCGTCGGGCGGCGCCGCGGTCACGGGTGTCGAAGCGATCTCCAACGGTGTGCCCGCGTTCAAGAAGCCCGAGTGGCAGAACGCGCGCCAGACGCTCGTGATCATGGGCTCGCTGCTGGGCGTGATGTTCCTCGGGCTCTCGTGGATGGACAGCAAGATGCACGTCGCGCCGTTCATCAACGGCACGCCGACCGTCATCTCCCAGATCGGCAAGTTCGCGTACGGCGGCGGACTGCTCGGCAATATCCTCTACTACTGCCTGCAGGGCGGCACGATGCTCATCCTCGTGCTCGCCGCGAACACCAGCTTCGCCGACTTCCCCCGGCTCGCGTCGTTCCACGCGGGCGACAACTTCATGCCCCGACAGCTGACCAAGCGCGGGCATCGGCTCGTCTTCTCGAACGGTGTCATCTTCCTGGCGATCGCCGCCATCGTCTTGTTGGTGGTCACCGACGCCCAGGTGAGCTTGCTCATTCCCTTCTACGCCATCGGCGTATTCACGTCGTTCACGCTCTCGCAGGCGGGCATGGCCAAGCACCACATCCGCGAACGGGAAAAGGGATGGACGTTCGGTCTGTTCGTCAACGGCGTCGGCGCGATCCTGTCGTTCCTCGTCGACATCGTCATCGCAATCACGAAGTTCGAGGGCGGCGCGTGGGCCGTCATCATCTTCGTGCCGGTGATGGTCTTCTTCTTGATGCGACTGGCAAAGCAGTACAAGACCGAAGACGAGGCCCTCGCCCACGACGTGCCCAAGGCCGTCGCTGCGCCGGTGCGCAAGCGACTCGTCGTCATGGTGTTCGTCGACCGCCTCGATCTCGCGGTCGCCCGGGCCATGCAGTTCGGGCGCACCCTGCGCCCCGACGAGATACGGGCTGTGCACTTCGTGATCGACAGCCAGCACGCGGAGGAGCTCGCGGAGCAATGGCGTGAGCACGGCCTCACCAACCTCGGCCTGGAGCTCATCGACTGCCCCGACCGGCGGCTGACGCGCTCGGCGGTCGAGGCGGTGGCGCACGAGCTGAGCTCGGGCGACTCCGAGGTGTGCGTGCTGCTGCCCGAGCGCAAGTTCAGCGGTGCGTGGCGCGGCATTCTGCACGACCAGACCGCGGAGTCGCTCTCCCGGGAGATCTCGCGGCTCCCGCACGCAAACGTGACGCTGGTGCCGTTCCACTTCGACGACCGGGGCACCATCGAGGTCCCCGAACTCGGCGCGGCCGACCCGGGCTCGAACGGGAAGAGCCACACGAACGCCAAGACCAACGAGAAGACCATCGACAAGGTCAACGGCAAGACCAAGATCAACGGGAAGCCGCTCGCCGACACGTTGACGATCGTGCGCCCCGAGGGCACAACTGCCATCAGCGACGTGCGTTGCCGCCAGACGGTGAAGGTCCACGGTCGGGTGCAGGCGATCCGCGTTCATCCACTCGGTGGCGCGCCGAGCCTCGAGTGCACCGTCGTCGACGACACCGGCGGACTGTCGGTGGTGTTCTTCGGTCGCCGTCAGATCGAAGGAATCGCGATCGGGGCCACGCTGACCGTCGAGGGGATGGCGATCGACCACCACGGCCGCCTCGCCGTCGTCAACCCCGTCTACGACCTCCGCTGACCCGAACACCCCGATTTCCCCACCAACAGTTACGTGAAAAAGCCGCCCCACGGACGGAAAAGTCGCACATCTGTTTTCGGGGGTTTTCGGGGGGGTCGGGGGTTTCAGG
>JBEPUZ010000029.1:0-26609 GCA_041691275.1 Actinomycetota bacterium
AGGGAGCCATGTAACCGTGCGGACGCCGCGAGCCCCCCGGGCGAAGCAAGGGAGCCATGTAACCGTGCGGACGCCGCGAGCCCCCCGGGCGAAGCAAGGGAGCGATGCATAGATGGAATCCGGCTGGCTGTTGCCCGATCTCGGCGACCCCATCACGAAGGAGTTCTGGTTCGGGTGCGCGCGCGGCGAGCTGCTCGTACAGTCGTGCGCGGCCTGTGGGACGCGGCGCATGCCGCCCCGTCCGATGTGCCCGAACTGTCGGTCGACCGAGGTGACATGGGAACCCACGTCGGGCCGCGGCGCGATCTGGTCGTTCATCGTTGCGCACCCACCGTTGCTTCCCGCGTTCGGCGAGCTCGCCCCGTACAACGCGATCATCGTCGAGCTCGAAGAGGACCCGAGCATTCGCTTCGCCGGCAACCTCGTGGCGAGCGCCGACGGTCAGATCAACGAGGTCGATCCCGAGACGATCACCATCGGCGAGCCTGTTTGCGTGGTTTTCCACCAGATCGAGGACATCACGCTTCCCCGCTGGGTCCGCGCCTGACCGGACGCTCGGTGCGGCATTACCGGACGCTCGGTGCGGCATTACCGGACGCTCGGTGCGGCATTACCGGACGCTCGGTGCGGCGGTTTACGCACCCTTTACTCCGGCGGCGCAAGGTCGACCACGACCCCGCGTCTCGCCGCCTCGGTCGACGTCAGGGTGGGCGGGGCCGAGGTTTTTCGCAATCGCTCCGGCGGCGGACGGGCGGGTCCGTCGCCGGCGATCGCGTCCGCTCGTGCAGGCCGCCTCGTTCAGGAACTTGGACGAGTGGCCGCGATCTTCGCGGCGCGCGTGAGCCGCGCCGCGACCTCACGGGCGAGGACGCGCGTGCGCACGGTGCCGACGTACGTGACCTCGGGCACCTGCAACGTCACCTGCGCCCGAGCCGGCCTTGCGAGCTTGTCCCACAGATCGGTACGGGTATCGGTCGGCAGGTGGCACAGCGCCACTGCGACCGTCATCGGCTGGCGTTCCGCGAGTTGTTCGAACACCGCGAGGACCCGCTCGGTCGGGTGGCCGTCGATGCAGTGGAACGGGCAATCCGCGTCGTTGTGCGCGGAGAGCACCGGCCAGTCGACACCGTTGCGAACCGAGCGCACGAGATCGTGCAGGGCCGCGATCCGTTCGCCGTCGGCGGCATCGCGCACCTGGCTCAGCCCCTCGCGCAGGCGGACACGTTCCCGCATCGTCAGGAGCTGGCCGATCGCATCGGCGTGCGGGGTCGGCAATACGCTGAAGGCGAGAGCCGCGCGCCTCACACCGGGCGCGATCGTCGGCGTTTTCGCCTGCATCAGGGAGTTGTCGGCGCGACCAGTCTGCGGGTGTAGCGATCGATCCCGGGCGTGGCGATCGGACTCGGCGCGCTCACCGAGTCCGGACGCGCAACGACTCCGACCTGTTGGTCGGAGCCGATCGCACGGTCAACCGCCGCGGGGGACGGCAATCGACGACTTGTGTCGAGATCTGGTGTCAGGCGGCCTTGCGAACGGGCTCGTCGTTGCGCCCGTGGCGGAGCCCGCCGAGAGTGTCTTCCCAGCGGAGCTGCGACACCAGCCACGACAGTGCCTGCACCTTGGGCTCTGTGCCGTTTGAAATTGTCTGCATGATGGCTCCATTCGGCTGTGTCGCCCAACGGCGATCAGCTGCTACCTTCATCGGCAGTGAGGAGCTGCTCCCTGAGCTTTTACTTCGGAGCAACTCCTCCCGGTGGAGGAACACTGTGAGTGTATGCTCTCAGTGTCGTTAGTGTCAACCCGGAGCGCAGAAAATTGCCCGAAGCCCGGTGGCGGATCGACGAACTGGCCCACGAGGCCGGCGTCACCGTCGACACGATCCGCTACTACGCCCGCGAAGGCCTCCTCGACCCCCCGGAACGGTCGGGCCGGCACAAGCTGTACGGCGAGGAACACCTGGAACGGTTGATCCGGATCCGCGAATTCCAGGGTCAACGCTTCTCCTTGGCCGCGATCAAGGCGCTGCTCACCGTCGACCGGCCCGGCATCGAGGGCCTGTTCGCGGCTCAGGGCCGCAGCTACAACCTGGACGACCTGAAGGAGAAGTCGGGCCTCCCCGATCGCCTCATCGACCGGCTCCGGGAGATCGGCCTCTTGGCCGAGCCCGAGTCCCTCGGGCACGAGGTCTACGACGACAGCGACCTCGATCTGCTCCGCGCGGTGGCCGAGCTGCAGGAGATCGGCATGACCGAGGACATCCTCGTCGAGCTGGGAGCCATCTACGTCCGCCACTTCCGCGCTCTGCAGGCCGACGTCCACTCGATGCTCGCGGGCGAGGGCCGCGACTGGGACCGAGAAGAGATGATCGCCGTCCAGCGCCAGCTGACCGCGAGCTCGTCTCGCATGATCCCGGCGGTCGACCGCGTCCTCAACTACGTGCACCAGCGCACGATCCAACGCCTCACGCTGGAGGCGGTGCAGACCGCGCAGGACACGCACACCGGGGTCGGCGGCGTGCGCCTCGACGACCTCGATTCGTAGTCGGGTCGTGCCGGTCGGGTCGTGCCGGTCAGGTCGTTCCGGTCGGGTCGTTCCGGTCGGGTCGTGCCGGTCAGTCGTGCAGGTTCCAGATCCGGGCCGCGTTGCCGCCCGTGATCAGTGCCCGCTCCGTGTCGGAAATCCCACCCATCGTTTCCGTGATCGTCTTGCGCGAGTACGGCCAGTCGTTGCCGTGGTGCGGATAGTCGCTCGACCACATCATGTTCTCGACGCCAACGCGGTTGCGGAGCTCGACCCCACTGCGATCGGTGATGAAGCTCGCGGCGTTGTTGCGGTACCAGTAGGCGGAAGGCGGCTCGGTCAGCGGGAGATCGCCCCACACGCGGTTGCGCCACCAGCGGTCGTCGATGCACTCGAGGAAGTGTGGGATCCAGCCGACACCGGTCTCGATCCAGCAGATCTGCAGCTCGGGGAAGCGCTCGAACACGCCGGTGAAGATCATGTCGGTCATGGCGCCCGTCGCCATCGCGAACACGTGGCTCATGCCGCCGATGGCCTTGGCCCGGGTGGCTTCGCTGTCCATATTGTAGAGCTGGTTGCCGGTCGCCGCGGCAGCCTTGCGCCCCGCCGAGCGCGCGGAACGGCTGATGATGTTGATGTGGATGCAGACGGGGACACCCTCGTCGACGGCCGCGGCCCAGAACGGGTCGTCGTCGGTGGAGAGGCCGGCGTCACCCGCAGGCCAGTTCGAGATCACGACGCCCTTGGCGCCGCGCGCCTTGGCCTTGCGGATCGAGTCGACCGCGTTGTCGATGCCGAGCGACGGGATCTGGGCCATCCCGATGAGCCGCGTCGGGTCGGACGCGCAGAACTCTTCGAAGAGGAAGTTGTTGTACGCCTCGACGCCGGCGAGCACGAAGTCGTCGTCGTCGTCACCGAGGAAGTGACTCATCGTGCGTTGCGGCGGAAAGAGGATCTCGGCGTCGACGCCGTCGATGTCCATGTCGCCGAGGCGCGCCTCGCCGTTGTAGCAACCGGCGCGCGCTTCTTCGTACGTGACGCCGTACCAACGGAACTTGTCGAACGGCATGCCCGGTGTCGCGACGAGACCGATCGGGTCGGGTTGGCCGCCGACCGCGGTGAGCCACGCGTCGCCGCCTTGATAGTCCTTCACGAGCTTCGGTGCCTTGTCCTGGAACTTGGACGACAGCCAGTTGGACCAGATGTCGGGTGGCTCGAGAATGTGACAGTCGGCGTCGACGACCTCGTATTTCGACATTGCGATACCGTCCTTTGCTGACGTGCGTGTCAGCTTATTCGTAGGGGGTATAGGTGGCACAACGGCTGGACGCCGAGCCGCTGTTGGCAGGGCTTCGTGTTGTCGATCTGGGCGGCGAGCCGTCGGCACGAGCGGCGCGCGTGCTCGGCGATCTCGGCGCGATCGTCGTGCGAGTCGTGCCGCCCGGCGGCGACGTGCTCCCGGACCGGATCGCGCGGGCGTGGAACGTCGCCAAGCGCGTCGAGTCGCTTGCGGCCGACTCGCACGAGCTCGACTCGCTGCTCGCCGTTGCCGATGTCGTGTTCGACTCGCCGGGAACCGCAGGCTCGCACGAGCTGGATCCGGCGCGCGCGCCGAACGCGGTGTGGGTCAGCATCACGCCCTTCGGTCTCGACGGTCCTCGCGCGTCGTGGCATGCATCCGACCTCGGGATCATGGCCTCGAGCGGGAACATGTTCGCCACCGGCGATCCCGACCGCGCGCCGGTGCGCTGCACCGAACCTGCGTCGTACGCCCACGCGGCAGGTGAGGCAGCGTTCGCGGCACTGACCGCGGTGTGGACCGGGACCGCGCAGCGGGTCGACGTGTCCATGCAAGAGGTCGTGCTCGTCGCGAACATGGCCGCGGTCGCGGGATTCCCGAAGACGGGCAACCGGGGCCGACGGTTGGGCGCGCGCATCGGTCGCACCCGCGAGATCTGGCCCGCGGCCGACGGTTTCGTGTCGTTCGGCCTACGGGGCGGCAAGGCCCGGATCGCCAGCCTCGAGACGCTGACGAAACTCGTCGTCGACGACGGCATCCCTGCCGACGCGCTCACGAGCCGGGACTGGGCGACGTACAACCAGAACACCGCGACCGACGAGGAGCTTTCGGGAATCTCCACCGCGGTGGCGGAGTACTTCTCCCGCCACACGATGCAGGAGCTGTACGACATCGCGTGCGACACCAATCTCATGTTGGCGCCCGCAAACTCGCCGAAGGAGATCTACGCGTCGGCGCAGCTCGCATCGCGTGACTTCTTCGGGCCGTTCGAAGGCGTCGAGCGGTTCCCGCAGCAGTTCGTTTCCGTGCGGTCGGCCGACGGGAACGCCGCGCCCGTACGGCCCGCGCACACAGGCGCAACACCCGCGGTGACGTATCCGCGTGCCGCTCCCATCGCCGCAGGACGGAAGGCCTGGGACGGCGTTCACATCCTCGAGTTCGGCGCAGGCGCGGCCGGACCGATCGGGACCCGCTACTTCTCCGAGAACGGCGCCATCGTGTTGCGCGTCGAATCGCGCACGCGTCCCGACTTCCTGCGCGCGATGGCATTGGCCGTGCCCGACAATCCGCACGGACTCGAAGGGTCGCCTCTGTACGACGGGCTCAACGTCGGCAAGCGCAACCTCACGCTCAACCTGAAGCAGCCGGCCACGATCGAGCTCGTGAAGCGGCTGGTCGTCGAATGGGCCGACGCCGTCGCCGAGAACTTCGCACCGCGAGCGATGAAGGGCTTCGGGCTCGATTACGACAGTCTCGCCGCGATCAAGCCCGATCTCGTGATGATGAGCGCGTGTCTCAACGGTCAGACCGGGCCGCACAAGGACTACCCCGGCTTCGGCGGACAAGGCTCCGCACTCGCGGGCTATAACGCGCTCACCGGATGGCCCGATCGCGAACCGGTCGGGCCCTACGGGACGATCACCGACTCGCTCGCGCCGCGCTACGTCGCGGCCGCGTTGGCCGCGGGACTCCACTACCGGCGGCGCACCGGCAACGGCGTATACCTCGACCTTTCGCAGGTCGAGGCCGCGATCTGGACGCTCGCGCCCTGGCTGCTCGACTACGAGATCGACGGCGTGATCCGTCTGCGCGAAGGCAACGGCCACCGCGGCGCACCGCTGCACGGCGCGTTCGCGTGTGCCGACGAGGACGGCGTACGCGACCGCTGGGTCACGATCGCGTGTTGGACCGACGACGAGGTCGCCCGCGTGCACGCGATCACGGGGGACGACGTCGAGGCGTGGACCCGGGGGCGGCGCCGGATCGAGGTCGCCGAGCAACTGCAGGCAGCCGGTATCGAGGCGGTTCCCGTCTGGGACTTCGGCGACTTGAACGACGATCCCCAACTCGTCCACCGCGGCCACTTCGAGCCGCACACCCACCCCTTCTTGGGCGTCGGCCTCTACGAACGGAACGGGTTTCGCCTCGGAGCGTGTCCGGGCGGCTACGACGCCGCGTCCCCGACGCTCGGTCAGGACAACGACTGGGCGCTGCGAGAAGTGCTCGGTTTGAGCGAATCCGACGTCGAGGCATTGCGGGCAACCGGCGCGGTGGAGTGAGCTAGGCACCGTGCAGGTACGGCGCGTCAACGAAGACGATCGACCGTGGATCGCCGAGGCGGTCGTCAACGAGTTCGTCTCGAGGCGCGTTGTGTCACGCGGTCGCGTGCACGAGGACGCATCGACGCTCGACGGGTTCCTCGTCGAAAGTGACGGGCGTCCCGTCGGATGCGGACTCTGGTACGAGATCGAAGGGGACGCCGAGCTCGTCGTGTTGGTCACGACGTATCGGGGCGCGGGCGCCGGTACCGCGCTGCTCGACGCGGTCATCGAGTACGCGCGGGCGAACGGTTGGAAGCGGCTCTGGTTGATCACCACCAACGACAACACCGACGCGCTGCGTCTGTATCAACGGGCGGGATGGGATTGGGTCGGGTGGCACCGCGACGCGGTGATCGACTCGCGGCGGTTGAAGCCCGAGCTCCCACAGACGGGCGCGCACCAGATCCCGATCCGCCACGAGATCGAGCTCGAATACCCGCTCTGAACCGGTCGCCCGTCGCCGTCAGCGCCGCGGTTCGGGCGGATCGAACAGGGCGATCTCCTCGGCGGCCGGCGCTTCGAAGCGGCTCGACCATTCGACGAGGTTGGCGCGGCTGACGACGGCTGTCCCGACGGGACCGTTCTCGTTGCGGGCTCGGAGGCGGTCCCACAACACGTCGAGAGGCGCGTCGAGGTAGCGCAACTCGACGGGAACGCCGATTTCGCGGGCGCGCTCGCGCACGGCATCGCGTTCGTAGCGGGCCCAGACGCCCCACTCGATGATCACGGTCTGGCCGAGCTGCACCAGTTCTTGCGCGAGCTGCCACTGCAGGGATTCGAGCCGGTCCCGGAACGGCTGGTCGAAGAGGTCGACCTCGAGCCGGGTCATCCACTCGTCGGGACACAGGCGGATCGCGCCGAGCTCGGTCGCGAGCGCGCGAGCCTGCGTGGTCTTGCCCGAGCCCGGAAGCCCGCAGAAGAGAACGATCCGCGCCATCCGCCTCAGCGTTGCCGATCCCGCATCGGCGCGCCGGTCAATATTGGCGGAAGTAAGGGCGATCAGGGTGGCGGACCTTTTTGAGGAGTCCGGTGATCACGAGAACGACTTCAGCATCCCGCCGACCCAGCGCGCGTTGTTCGTGTCGTTCCAGCCTGCGAGCATGCCCTCGCTGAGATCGTCACAGCCGTAGCGCAGTGGACCATCGTCGTCGCAGATCGCGTCGACGATGCGCCGGGCCGCTTCCGGGGCCGGGGTGTAGGAGTCGCGGATCCCCTGGCGTCCTTCCCACATCCGCGCCGCGAGGTCGGCGTACTCGGCGTGGTCGGGGCCCGCGGGCGGCCGATCGGATCCTGCGAGCATGTCGGTCTCGATCGGACCGGGCATGATCTCGATCACCCGGATACCGAACTGCGCGACCTCGGCCGCGAGCGACTCGCCCAGCGCGGTGACTGCGGCCTTCGAGGCCCGGTAGGTGCCGAGGAAGGGGACCGGCGCGAGGGTCGACGACGACGTCACGTTGCAGATCACTCCCCCGCCGGCCGCCCGCATGATCGGCACCGCGTGTTTGGTCACCTCGACCAGGCCGAAGACGTTGGTGGCGAAGAGGCGCTGCCACGACTCGAGCGGCATGTGCTCGAGCGGCAGGTTGTCGCTCTCGACTCCGGCGTTGTTCACCAGGACCCGCAGGCCTTCGGGGAGCAAGATCGACGACGCGTCGGTGACGTCGAGGCGTTGCACCTCGATACGGCCGGCGCCGAGTGCTGCGAGGTCGTTCCCGTCCGCGGGATCGCGCATCGTCGCCACCGTGTCGAATCCCCGTGCCGCGAGCTCGATCGCAACCGCGCGCCCGATACCCCGGCTCGCCCCGGTCACCACAGCAGTGCCCTTGGGTTCCATGAGCGATAGCGTGCCACGTCTTCCGATGGACCTGCGCTTCACCGCTGAACAGGAACGCTTCCGCGCCGAGGCGCGAGCGTGGCTCACCGATCGTCTCGACGGTCGGTTCGCGGTCGTGCGCGGGCGCGGCGGACCGGGCGACGAGCACGAGCTCTTCGACGAACGACTCGAGTGGGAACAGGAGCTCGGTCGCGATCGCTGGATCGGGTTGGGCTGGCCCGCGGAGTTCGGCGCCCGCGGCGCCACTCTGCTCGAGCAGGTCATCTTCTACGAGGAATACGCGCGCGCCGGTGGTCCGGGGCGCGTCGGCATCGTCGGCGAAGGCCTCCTCGGCCCGACCATCGTGCACTTCGGCACCGACGCCCAGAAGCACCGATTCCTGCCGGGCATCCTGAGCGGGACCGACATCTGGTGCCAGGGCTACTCGGAACCGAACGCCGGTTCCGACCTCGCCAACGTGCAGACGCGCGCCGATCTCGACGGCGACGAATGGGTCATCAACGGCCAGAAGGTGTGGACCTCGCTCGCACACTGGGCGGAATGGATCTTCGTGATCGCCCGCACCGACCGGTCGGCACCCAAGCACAAGGGACTGTCGTATCTCCTCGTGCCGATGGACCAGCCCGGGCGCATCGACATCCGGCCCATCGTGCAGCTCACCGGTCACAGCGAGTTCAGCGAAACGTTCCTCGACGGAGCTCGCACCGCCGCCGAGAACGTCGTCGGCGAGGTGAACGCGGGTTGGCGGGTCGCGATGGGCACCCTCGCGTTCGAGCGGGGCGCTTCGACACTCGGTCAGCAGCTCTCGTTCGAGAGTGAGCTGGTCACGATCACCGACCTCGCGCGCGACAACGGGCTCGCCGCCGATCCGGTGTTCCGCCAACGCCTCGCAGACGCGTGGATCACATTGCGGGTCATGCGCTTCCACGCCTTGCGCACGCTGCCGATGCTCGAGCACGGCACCGTCGATCCCGCCACGTCGATCCACAAGCTGTTGTGGGCGTCGTTCCATCGCGGGCTCGGCGAGCTCGCGGTCGACGCGTTGGGCGCGCAGGCCGTCGCGTTCGACGACGGCGATCCCGGCTCCGTCGCGACGGATCGCCTCAACCGACTCTTCCTTTACTCCCGCGCCGACACGATCTACGGCGGCGCGAACCAGATCCAACGCAACGTGATCGGCGAGCAGGCACTCGGCTTGCCGAAGGAGCCCCGATGACCAACCTCCCGCCCGCACGGGTACCGACCCCGCCCGTCTACCCGCCGGCGCGGAACCTGCTCGCGGGCAAGACCGTGCTGATCACCGCCGCGGCCGGGACCGGGATCGGATTCGCAACCGCGAAGCGCGCCGTCGAAGAAGGCGCGCGCGTCGTCATCAACGACATCCACCAACGCCGGCTGCAGGAGTCACTCGACCAACTCGGCCCGAACGCGCACGCCGTGCTCGGCAACGTCACCGTCGAGGACGACGTACAGCGGCTGATCGACGAAGCCGCCGAGTTCGGGGGCGGTCAACTCGACGTGCTCGTGAACAACGCGGGCCTCGGTGGCACCGCGACCCTGACCGAGATGACCGACGAGCAGTGGTTCTCCGTGCTCGACGTCACCTTGACGGGAACGATGCGCATGACCCGGGCCGCGCTGCGCCACATGGGCGGACAGCACGGCGGCGCGATCGTGAACAACGCGTCGGTCGTCGGCTGGAGAGCCCAGGAGGGCCAGAGTCACTACGCCGCCGCCAAGGCCGGCGTCATGGCGCTGACCCGGTGCGCGGCCATCGAGGCCGCCGCGAACAACGTGCGCGTGAACGCGGTCGCGCCGTCGCTCGCCATGCATCCGTTCCTGGCCAAGGTGACGACCGAGGAGCTGCTGGCCGAGCTCGAGACGCGCGAGGCGTTCGGACGCGCGGCCGAGCCCTGGGAGGTGGCGAACGTCATCATCTTCTTGGCGAGCGACCTTGCCTCGTACATGACCGGCGAGATCGTGTCGGTCAGCAGCCAGCACCCGTAGCCGCGACGCGATCAGGCTTCGGGAAGCCGGGCGAGCAGATCGGCAGCCCGGATCGAGCCGGGTGCCAGCTTGCGTCGGGCCGCGTCGTTCGCGGCCGACTGCAAAAGCGAGTTCACCGGGCTCGCTATTCCGTGAAGCCGGGCCACGAGCGCGATCTCGCCGTTGAGGTAGTCGCTCTCGAGCGAACCCGTCCCCCGGCGCAGGCTCTGCCACGTCGATCCGCCACCGCGCGCGAGGCGCGGCGTCAGCCGGTCGCCGCGCCGCGCCCGATCCTCTTCGCTCGAAGCGATGTCGATGCCCGCGGCCCCCAGCACCGAGGAGCCTTCATGCCGGGCGCGTCGGCTCAACTCGTTCGCGTCGTCACCCGGCCCGCACATCGCGTCGACCGCGTTGGCGAGATTCATCAACAGCTTGCGGTACTTCCAGCGCATGACGTCCGGGCGCGGCACCGACTCGAAGGTCGAGTCGCCCAACGCGTCGGCAACCGCGCGAGTGACGTCGTCGACGCCTTCTGGGTAACGGCCGATGTCGAGCAGGCCGCTCACCGGCGCCGACGACGCCGCCACGACTCCTGGTTCCAGATGCTCGGCCGGCAGCATCACGCAGATCGCGTACACACGGTTGAACCGCCGGAGCGCGAGGCGTTCGTTCTCGACCCCGTTCTGGACACAGACCACGGGAACCTCCGGACCGGCCGCAGCCGCGAGCGCGTCGAACGCGCCGGTCGAATCCTGGGTTTTCGTCGTGACCAGCACGACATCGTCGGGCCTCCACGTGATCACGGCCGGATCGGCGACGACCGGAACCGCGAGCGTCGCAGTGCGATCGGGATCGACGAGCCGAAGACCGTCAGTGCGCATCGACTCGTAGTGGGCGCCACGAGCGATCGCGATCGCGTCGTGGTTGTGCTCGAAGAGCCGCCCGACGATCACGCCGCCGACCGCGCCGGCGCCGAAGACGACGATCCGCATCAGTCCGGCGGCGTCGGCGTGGTCGTGGCCGCGTCGATGTACGCGGGCTTCTCGCCCCCGCCGTGCACGAGGATCTCGGCTCCGTTGACGTAGCGCGAGAGAGGTGACGCGAGGAAGATGCAGACGTCGGCGACGTCGGTGGGATCGGCCATGCGCCCGAGCGGCACGGTTGCCCCGACCGCGGCAATCCCCTCTTCGTCACCGTAGAAGAGGTGCGCCTGCTCGGTGACGACCAAGCCGACGACGACCGCGTTCACACGCACCTTGGGTGCGAACTCCACGCCCATAGTCTGCGTTGCGTTCAACAGTCCCGCCTTGGCCGCGCCGTACGCAAGCGTCGACGGTGAGGGCCGGACCCCGCTGACGCTCGCGATGTTGACGATCGTCCCGCCCCGAGGCTGGTTCTGCATCACGGCATTGGCGCGCTGCGCGAACACGAGTGGCGCGGTGAGGTTCAAGGCGATGATGCCGGCGGTGAACCTCGGCGACGCGGTCGCGGAATCGGCGGGCGGAGAACCACCGGCGTTGTTGATCAGGATGTCGACCCGGCCGAAGCGCTCGACACAACGGGCAATCACCGCGTCAATCTGGTCGGGCTCGCGCACATCGGCCGCGATGAACGCGACGCCGTCGGGCAGCGACTCGGGCTCGTTCCGGCAGCAGGCGAGCACCTGGGCGCCGGCCTCGGCGAACCGCTGGGCGATGCCGCGCCCGATGCCGCGGCAACCCCCGGTCACGATCACGGCCTGTCCGTCGAAGCGAAGATCGTCCATCGGCCGGGCATTCTGACACGTCGATCACCGACGCCATCGCCAGAGAGACCGGCGTTGGACCCGGCCGACACCGCCTCGCCTACGATCTGGCACCCGTCAGAATCGAGCAGCACGTGGTTCCCGACAAACGCGTCACCATCGACGACATCGCCGGCGAGGTGCACGACGGCATGACCGTCGGCATCGGAGGATGGGGGTCGCGGCGCAAGCCCATGGCCCTCGTCCGCGCGCTCTGCCGGTCGTCGGTGAAAGACCTCCGCGTCGTGTCCTACGGCGGCCCCGACGTCGGACTGTTGTGCCGGGCGGGCAAGGTACGCGAGGTCGTCTACGCCTTTGTCTCCCTCGACTCCATCGCGCTCGAACCACACTTCCGCAACGCGCGCCAGTCGGGCTCGGTCACCACAATGGAGCTCGACGAGGGCATGTTCCTCCTCGGTCTGCAGGCAGCCGCGTGGCGCGTGCCGTTCCTTCCCACCCGCGTCGGGCTCGGCTCCGACGTCATGACCCTCAATCCGTCACTCAAGACCGTCACGTCGCCGTACGCCGACGCTGACGAGCTCGTCGCGATGCCCGCGCTGCATCTCGATGTCGCGTTGATCCACATGCACCGCGGCGACTGCGGGGGCACGGGCCAGTACCTGAACGTAGATCCCTATTTCGACGACCTGATGTGCATGGCCGCGACCCGTCGCTTCATGAGCGTCGAGCAGATCGTCGACACCGAGCAGTTCCTCGCCGACGGGCCGATGCAGTCGATCCGTATCAACCGCCTGATGACCGACGGCGTCGTCGAGACGAAGCACGGAGCGCACTTCACCGAGTGCGTGCCCGACTATCCCCGCGATGAAGCCTTCCAGCGCGCGTACACGGCATCGGCCAAGTCCGACGACGCGTGGAACGAATTCCGGGCTCGATATATCGACGTCACCGAAGCCGAGTACCAGCAAGCGGTGTCGGCATGACAGACGGCATGAGAGACGGGCCGCCCACCCGCGCCGAGGTATGCGCCGCCGCGATCGCCGACTGCTTCGCGAACGACGGCGAGATCCTCGCCAACCCGATCGGCACGCTGCCCGTGATCGGTGGCCGGCTGGCCAAGGCAACGGTCGCGCCCGAGCTCGTCATGACCGACGGCGAGGCGCTGCTCGTCGAGAACATCCTCCCGGTCGGTGTCGAGAACCCGGAGAAGGTCGTCGCGGGTTGGAACCCCTACCGCTCGATGTTCGACGCGGTGTGGTCGGGGCGCCGGCACGTGATGATGAGCGGCAGCCAACTCGACCAGTTCGGCAACCAGAACTTCGCGTTCATCGGCGCGTACGAGAAGCCGAAGACGCAGCTGCTCGGGATGCGGGGCGCACCGGGGAACACGATCAACGACAAGACGTCGTACTGGATCCCCGGGCACACCACGCGCACGTTCGTACCGAAGGTCGACGTCGTGAGCGGGGTCGGCTACGACCGCGCCGGCGCGCTCGCATCCGATGGCGGTCGTTTCCACGACATCCACCGGGTCGTCACCAACCTCTGCGTGCTCGACTTCGAGACCCCCGACCACCGCATGCAACTGCGCTCGGTGCACCCCGATGTGACCGTCGACGACGTGGTCGCCGCAACCGGCTTCGAGCTCGTGATCGGGAGCGACGTTTCCGAGTCGCGGCTCCCCACCGACGAAGAGATCGAGTGGATCCGCGTGCGCATCGACCCGAACGGCCTCGGCGAGGAAGAGGTCCCGAACCCGTGACGGTTCCGGCTGCGCTCCGTACTCCCCTGTGCGACCTGTTCCGGGTCGACGTGCCGATCGTGCAGACTGGCATGGGCTGGGTCGCAGGCCCGCGTCTCGTGAGCGCGACCGCGCAAGCAGGTGCGCTCGGCATCCTCGCGTCGGCGACCATGACCTACGACCAGCTTGCGAGCGCGATCCGCGAGGTGAAGTCGCGCACCGATCGTCCATTCGGTGTCAACCTGCGCGCCGACGCCGAGGACGCGGCCGAGCGCGTCGACCTGTTGGTCCGGGAGCAGGTGCAGGTCGCATCCTTCGCGCTCGCGCCGAACGAACGGCAGATCAAGACCCTGAAGGACGCCGGGGTGCGCGTCGTGCCGTCGATCGGCGCTCGGCGTCACGCGGAGAAGGTTGCGGCCTGGGGCGTCGACGCGGTCATCGTGCAGGGCGGCGAGGGTGGCGGTCACACCGGTTCGGTCGCGACCACGCTGCTCCTGCCGCAGGTCGTCGACGCAGTGGATCTTCCCGTCATCGCCGCGGGCGGTTTCTTCGACGGCCGCGGACTCGTCGCCGCCCTCGCGTACGGCGCGGCCGGCATCGCGATGGGCACACGATTCCTCCTCAGTCGCGACAGCACCGTCCCGGAGTCGGTGAAGCGGTACTACCTCGAGCGCACCGTTGCCGACACAGTGGTGACCGCGCGCATCGACGGCGTTCCCCACCGCGTGCTCCGGACCGAGTTTGTCGACGAGTTGGAGCAGGCGAGCTCGGTGTCGTCTGTGACTCGCGCCGTCCGCAACGCGTTCGCGTTCAAGAAGATGTCGGGCGTGTCATGGCAGGGGATGATGCGCGAGGGGCTCGCGATGAAGCGCGAGGGCAACCTCAAGTGGACCCAGGTGATCTTGGCCGCCAACACACCCATGCTGCTCCGGGCCGGTCTCGTCGAAGGGCGCCTCGACGCGGGCGTACTCTCGAGCGGGCAGGTCGCGGGCGTGATCGACGATCTGCCCAGCGTGGCGGAGCTGATCGATCGCATCATGAGCGAGGCGGAGCGGACGTTGAAGCAACTGGGAGCATCGTGAGCAAGACCAGAGTTCCCGCAGTCGAGAACTGGTTCACCACCGACGAGTCGGCCCCGGCGTTACTCGGCGCGCGTGGCGTCGATTCGGGCTCGTACTTCTGGCCGACCGCGGTCGCGGGGTCGGGCAATCCGAACGCCCCGGGCGAGCCGCGTGAGCCCGTCGAGCTCTCGCGCACCGGGAAGCTGTGGTCATGGACCACCAACCACTACGCGCCACCGGAGCCGTACGTGGCGCCGGATCCGTTCGTGCCGTACACGGTGTGCGCGGTCGAGCTCGGCCTCGAACAGATGGTCGTGCTCGGCGCGCTCGCCACCGGCGCCGACGCGAACGAGCTCGAGGTCGGCATGGAGATGGAGCTCGTGTTGGGTCCGCTCTATGAGGACGACGAGCACGAATACGTCGTCTGGCAGTGGGCGCCCCTCAGGAACAAGCCGACGAGGAGCAAGCCGTGAGTGAGCACGACATCGCCGTCCTGGGCGCGGGCATGCATCCGTGGGGCAAATGGGGTCGCAACTTCGTCGAGTACGGCGTGGTGGCCGCGCAAGCCGCACTCGCGGATTCCGGTGTCGCGTGGCCCGACATCCAGTTCGTCTCCGGCGCCGACACGATGCGCAACGGCTACCCCGGTTACGTCGCGGGCGCGACGTTCGCACAGGCGCTCGGCTGGAACGGGGCCCAGGTCGCGTCGTCGTACGCGGCGTGCGCGTCGGGCGTGACCGCCTTGGCCGCGGCCCGGGCTCAGATCCTGGCCGGCTTCTGCGACGTCGCCCTCGTTGTCGGCGCCGACACCACCCCCAAGGGCTTTCTCGCCCCGGCCAAGGGCGAGCGCGGCGACGATCCCGACTGGTTGCGCTTCCGCCTGCTCGGCGCGACGAACCCCACCTTCTTCGGCCTGTACGCGCGCCGGCGGATGGAGTTGTTCGGCGCGACCCGCGACGACTTCGCCCGGGTCAAGGTGAAGAACGCGAAGCACGGCTTCAACAATCCGTACGCGCGTTACAAGAAGGAAGTGTCTGTCGACGACGTGCTCAACGCGCCGATCGTCTCCGACCCGCTCGGTCTCCTCGACATCTGCGCGACGAGCGACGGTGCCGCCGCGCTCGTCGTGTCGTCGGTCGAGTACGCGCGCAAGCACGGAGCGGGCGATCCAGTGCGTATCCGCGGGATCTCCACCGTCACGCCGAGCTATCCGCAGACCACGATCGAGCTCCCGAACTTCGCGACCGACAGCGCGGCCGGCGCCGGCGCCCTGCCCGAGCACGGGTTCAAGGAGTCGATTGCCGTGCGTGCGTACGAAGAGGCGGGGCTCGGTCCGGACGATCTCGACTGCGCCGAGGTCTACGACCTGTCGACCGCGATGGAGCTCGACTGGTACGAGCAAATCGGTCTGTGCCCGCCCGGCGAAGCCGAGAAGCTCCTGCGCGACGGCGATACGACGCTCGGTGGACGGATACCCGTCAACGCGAGCGGCGGGCTCGCCTGTTTCGGCGAAGCGGTTCCCGCGCAGGCCATCGCCCAGGTGTGCGAGCTGACCTGGCAGGTGCAGGGCCGGGCCGAGGGGCACCAGGTCGAGGGCGCACGCGTCGGCCTGTCGATCAACCAGGGCCTGTTCGGCCACGGCTCCGCCGTCATCGTCAGCAACTGATCCGGAACGGAGCGAATCGATCTTTCGATGACCACACCCACCGCCGAGATCGCGGAGCGCGTGTTGTCGAGCCTCGACAACGCGTGGAATCCGTTCGTCGAACGCGTCGCGGGGATGACCGAGTCGGAGTACCAGTGGGAGCCTGTCGCCGGCTGCTGGACGGTTCGCCGGACCGTTGACGATCACTGGGAGGCCGACTGGGAAGAGCCTGAGCCCGATCCGGCGCCCGTGTCGACGATCGCGTGGCGCTGCTGGCACATCGCGGTCGATTGCCTGGACAGCTATTCATCGCGCGTGTTCGCGACGTCCGGGACCGGGCTCACGGGGACCGCGTGGGTGGGCACCTGGCCCGAAGCGCGCGCACTCTTGGATGCGGCGTACGCCGGGCTGCGGGCCGGGGTCGCGGCGTGGAACGACGCCGATCTACTCATCCCACTCGGCCCGCTCTTCCCACTGAACGCCAACCGAGCGAACATCGATCTCGCCTTGCACGCGGAGCGGGAGATCATCCACCACGGGGCCGAGATCGGACTCCTGCGCGACCTGTACCGCTTCGGGTAAGCCGGTGGCACTCAACTGATCTGGCGAACTCACGGAGGTGCGCGCGTGGCCACTGTCGTCCGGGCCGAGCAACTCTCGAAGCGTTACGGCCACACGTTCGCGCTCGATGGCCTCGATCTCGAGATCGAGTCAGGTGAGGTGTTCGGCTATCTCGGACCGAACGGTGCCGGGAAGTCGACCACCATCGGGCTCCTCCTCGGGCTGATCCGCCCGTCGTCCGGGAGCGCACGCATCTTCGATCTCGACGCGTGGCGCGACGCTCCCGCGATCCACCGCCGGCTCGCGTACGTGCCCAGCGAGACGAACCTGTGGCCGTCGCTCACCGGCGCCGAAGCGCTGCGCTTCCTCGCCAACATCCACGGATCGGTCGATGCCGGGTACCGCGACGAGCTCGTGGGTCGCTTCGACCTCTCCCCTGACAAGAAGATCCGCGCCTACTCACACGGCAACCGGCAGAAGATCCTCTTGATCGCGGCCTTCGCGAGCCGCGCCGATCTCATATTGCTCGACGAGCCGACGACCGGCCTCGACCCACTCATGGAACAAGTCTTCCGCGCCTGCGTACTCGAGGCGCGCGACCGCGGCCAGACGGTGTTGTTGTCGTCGCACATCCTGAGCGAGGTCGAGTCGCTGTGTGATCGCGTCGCGATGCTGCGCGCGGGGAAGATCATCGAGTCCGGTCACCTTGACGTGTTGCGCGGGCTCGCCGCGTTGCGCGTGCACGCCGAGCTCACTGCGAGCGCGCCCGATCTCAGCCGGATCGAAGGGGTGACGAACGTCGTGGTCGACGGCAAGTCGGTCGAATGCGACGTTGCGGGTTCGATGCAGCCGCTCATATTGGCGCTGGCAGCCGCCGGCGTCGCACACATGACCACGAGGGAGGTGTCGCTGGAAGAGTTGTTCCTCTCGCACTACGGCGGCGAAGACGCCGACAGCGGAGTGTCACCGTGAGCGCCTCGACCGCCTTCGCCCACAGCGCGTTCAAGCGGGTGTGGATCGGAGCCACCGTCTGTGCGGTGGCGTTCGGCGCCACGATCGCGTCGTCGGCGGTCTCGTACGCCTCCTCGTTTCCGACGGCCGCGAGCCGTGCGCAGCTCGCGGCGACCACCGGCCGCGACACAGGACTGTCGGTGCTCCTCGGTCCGGTGTCGTCGATCGACACCATCGGCGGATACACGGTGTACAAGGTCTTCGTCTTCCTCACGACGATCGGCGCGCTCTGGGCGCTGCTCGCGACCACGCGGTTGCTCCGGGGTGAGGAGGACACCGGGCGATGGCAGTTGTCGATGTCGGGAAGCACGCGGCCGTCGCGCGCGACCGTGGCCACGCTCGGCGCCCTCGGTGCCGCGGTCGGTGTGATCTTCACGGGCACGACAATCTTCACGCTGCTGGTGGCGCGCAAGCCCGACGTCGCGTTCGGCACGGGCGAGACCCTCCTCTTCGCCGCGAGCATCGTCATTCCGGCGGCCGTGTTCGTGGGCGTCGGCGCGGTCACTTCGCAGCTGTGCCCGACCCGGCGGGGCGCCTCGAGCCTCGGTGTCGTCGCCTTCGGCGTGGCGTTCGTACTGCGGATGGTCGCCGACTCCGGCTCCGCCACGCACTGGCTGTTATGGGCCACGCCGTTCGGCTGGACCGAGCGCATCCGGGCGCTGGCCGAGAACAACGCGTGGCCGCTCGTCCCTGCGGCCGTCACCGTGGTCGTGCTCTGCGGCACGGCCGCGGCGCTCGCGTCTGCACGCGACGTCGGTGCCGGGGTGTTCGGCGCGCGGGACGTCGCGCGCATGCGCCGGTTCGGACTGGGTTCGGCGTCGGGCCTGACCATTCGCCGTGAACTTCCAGTCCTCGCCGCCTGGTGTGCCGGCGCCGTGGCGACGGGCCTCATGCTCGGCGTGATCGCGAAGGTGACGGCGTCGGCCGCGCCGAGCTCCCTGAACGACGCGCTCGCGAACTTCGGTGTCCACGGCACTCTTGCGAGCCAGTACTTCGGCGTCGCGTTCCTCGTCGTGGCGACGGTCGTGGCCCTCTTGCCGGCCGGCCAGGTCGGCGCGGCCGGTGAGGAGGAGACCTCGGGCCGGTTGGTGCAGATCATCACCCGACCGACGAGTCGAACGACGTGGTTCGTGGGACGGCTCGGGCTGAGTGCGGTCGCGGTCCTCGTCGCCGCGTTCCTCGCTGGTGTCGGCATGTGGGTCGGCGCCCGCAGCCAGGGCATCCACGTCGCGTTCCCGACCATCGTCGGTGCGGGCCTGAACGTCGCGCCGACCGCATTCGTCGCCCTCGCGGCGGGCGCCGTCGTGCTGGCGATCGCGCCCCGGTTCGCGGGCGGGAGCGTGTACGTCGTCGTCGGATGGTCACTCGTCGTCGACCTCTCCGGGTCCCTCGTCAGCGGACTCGGCTGGTTGGACCACGCGTCGCTCTTCCATTACATGGCGCTCGCGCCGTCACAGCGCGCCGACTCGCACACACTCGTCCTCACCACCGTCATCGCGTTGACGCTCACCGCGATCGCGACTCTTCTCTTTCG
The DNA here is from genome assembly GCA_041691275.1 of Actinomycetota bacterium. Lineage (GTDB taxonomy): Bacteria > Actinomycetota > Acidimicrobiia > IMCC26256 > PALSA-610 > PALSA-610. The sequence continues at coordinate 19,262 of JBEPUZ010000029.1, forward strand.
CCGGCGCGATTTCTCTTCGGGGTAAACACCGCGAGCGAGGTGCGTCAGTTCGAGATCGTCGTCAGTTCGAGATCGTCGTCAGTTCTGGATCACCGGGCCGACGAGGACGCGCCGACCCGAGGAAGCCTGAACGTTGTCGGTCGCCTCGATGGTCACGGTGATCGTCGGGAAGTCCGTGGGTGACACGCCCGACCACAGTACGACCTCCCCGTCGCTCGAACTGAACGTGCCGATCGGCACGAGCGTGTTCGCCGAGTTCTTCAACCACGCCTGGTAGTACTCGCCGCTCGGCAGCACCGCCAGACCGTGCGCGTCGAGACGGACGTCGAAACCGGCACGGTTGCGGTATATCTCGGCCGACGCCCGCGCGCCCGGCGCCAACGCGGTCGCGGAGAGCTTCGACGTGAAAGCCGCGTGCGGATCGCGGCGCACGACCGCGAACGCGCCGGCGACGATCGCGACCGCGGCCGCCGCGGCGATTGCCGACAACAGCACGCGCCGACGCGTCCAGGTTCGACGGTCGCGGATCGCCGTGACGTTCTCCGTCGATGCGACGCTCGGCACGCGCGCAGGATCGACGGCGGGATCGGCGAGGGCGATCGCCTGGACGATCGAGTCCTCGAGCGCGGCACCCGGTTCGGCCCACGTCGAGGGATCCGCGAGCAGGTCGGCGAAGAGCGCGAGATCGTCCGCTTCGTCGGGCGAGAGCGCGTCGATCCGAACGCCCGCGATCAGCGCTTCTCGCTCTTCGTTCGTCAGGCGCTCACTCATCGGATCCACTCCGGAGGTGTCCGAGCAGCGATGCCAGCTTGCCGTGAGCACGATGCGATCTTGATTTCACCGTTCCGACCGCGATCCCCAACTTCTCGGAGATCTCGTTGTGGGTCATCCCGTCGAGGTGTTGTAGTCGCACGATCGTCGCTTCGTCGACCGGCAGCGTGTCGATCGCGCGCCGGACGCGCCAAACCGCGTCGAGCGCGTCCATCTCGGTCGGCATGCTCACCAGCGATCGATCGTCCGCGGCGACCTCGTCGAGCGCGCGCGCCGGCCGCCGGGCCTCGCGGCGATATATGTCGATCGCCACCCGTTTCGCAATGGTCGACAACCAGGGCGCGGGATCGCGATCGACGTCGACCCGGTCGGCCGCCTGCCATGCCTGTACGAACGTCTGTTGCGTCGCTTCTTCGGCCAGCTCGTGCTGACCGAGGACCCGGTGCGCGACCGAGTACACGAGCCGTCCGTACTCGCGGTACAGCACGCGTACTGCGTTCTCTTCGCGACGCCGGAACGCGTCGAGGAGGGCCGAGTCCACGGAGACAGAGGGTACGCCGAACGCTCCGTCCGGCGCCGTTGCCGGACGGAGCGTCGACGTCGCGGTCACGAGAGGACGGTGTGGTCGCCACCGTCGCCCGGGCTCGGGACGGCGAAGATCGGCACGTTGCGCACGGAAATCTCCTCGATTCGGTGACCCGTCCTGCGATCGGGTCCGTCATCAATACGGCCCGGCGGGCGATCCGGTTCTCGGAGTCTTCGGAGTGGCTGTCGGCCCGGTGCAACCGTCCAGAATCTCTCGCAGTGCACACACGTTGCGGACCTGCCGCGAAGGCCGCGCGCGCGGTCCTGATCAGCCGGTCGGCCGGACGAGGTCGATCACACGCTCATGACGGCACGGCGCCGGCCATGAACCGGTTTTCGTACGCCTCGGCCAAGTCGTACAGCGCCTGGCGGCAGTCTCCGTTGTACGAGGAACCGTGCATCAGCGCGAGCACGTTCGGATGCAGATCGCCGAGGCGCCGGATGACCGCCCCGGTGTCGGGCGCGAGTGCAGTGCTGTGGAACATCAACTCCGCCTCCATCGCCGGCTCGATGATGTCGTCGGAGACGAGCGCAGGACCATTGCCGATGTGCGTGAAGAGATCGCCGCACAACAAGGTGCCAGTGGTCTCTTCGTAGAGCACGCGCGCTTCCCAGCCGTGCGGGACGTGGGGCGTGTCGATGTGACGAACCCGTTTGCCACCGAGATCGAGGACCTCGCCGTCGGCAAGAACACGGGGCGGTCGGTCGGCAAGATCGTTCAGCGAGACGAGGCAACCGATCATTCCGTGCGCGACCTGCGCGCCGGGCGCGGCCGCGAGCCATTCGTTCATCGATCCGCACTCGTCGGCCTCGATGTGGCCGAACGTGATCCAGCGCAAGCGGTCGATCGGCATCACCGACGCCACCGCTTCCGACACGAGCGGGAACAGTGCACGCGGCCCGGTGTGGAAGAGCAGCGGCTCGTCGGCGTCGACGAGGAACTGGTTGAAGGTGAACCCGGCGGGCGGCGCCACGTCCGGAACCCATGTCGAGAGACGGTGGATACCGTCCGCGATCTGATCGATCGATGTCGATGGCACAACGAAACCTCCTAGGCGAACCACCCCGAGCGCGCTCCGCGCGCCCGAACCATACGACAGGTCGTGATCGAGGTGCAGCCTCCCGATTCGAGATCTGCGTGTACTGATCCTTCCTGCACCGGGCCGCTAGAACGCGGAGAGTGAGCATCGCGGACGGCCTCCCAAAGCAACCGGGATTCGACGAGCAGAGGGCATGACTCTTCGCACCGGCTCTGTCCTCGCCATCGCCTCCACCGATGCAGTGCGGGTCGACTCGATCTCGTTCGAGAGCAACGGGCGCATGACGAGCCGCAAGAAATCGATGCCGGCCGGCACGCTGCACGCCTTCTGCCCGGGCGAGTTCACCATGACCGTGTGCGGCCGACCGATCGACCAGCTCCGCCAGTGGGACCGGCGCTGGAACGCGCTGCCCGTGCAGAACTGCTGCCCGCGCTGCGTCGCTGCGACTCCCCTTCGCCACGACTAAGCGTCGGCGCCGGACTCTCTCCGCAGTGCGTCGCGCACGCGGAGGAGATCGGGCTCGACGAGGGCGAGCACACCCGTCTGCTCGTTTCGCGTCACGAAGAGGTGGTGGACCTCGACCGCGAGCACCGCGAGGCCGGTCGCGCTCGGCCGCAAACCTCCGGGCCAGAGCACTTCGCGGTCCGCGAGAAACCTTGCCGCAGCCTTCACCGCACGCTGACGCGTCTCGTCTTCCATCGTCGCGACCGTGAACTCCCACCGCCGAGTCCGTCGCGCGATCGCCGACTTCGCGTCGTCACCCGCTTCGACGTCGACCGCAGCCGCCGGAAATACCCGACAGTCGTAGGTGCGACACGTGCGCGGACGGTGCTCGTAGATCGAGCACCCGTTGTCCACGAGCATCGGGCAATGACCTCGCTCGTCATAGCCCAGCAACATGTGACCGGTCGGCATGCGCGGTGCCGGGAACAACAGCTCGCGCGGAATGTGCGAGAGGGTGTCGATCTCGTCGGGATCGATGTGCACGAACTGCGACGACGTGCAGCACGCGGTGCAACCGTCACACGGCACGTCGGAGTCCCGTTCTCCCCGGAGCGCGCTCTGCATCTCGACGATCCACGTCCCGAAGTCGCCCGCCCGAAGCGCGCTCCCGCCTTCGTCGTCGGTCATCAGCTTCCGTCCGGATATCCACCGCGGTGCGACAGACCTATTCCAGCCACCCTGGTCCTCGAGGTCGACAACGGGACGCGGCTCACCACCCCGACATCATCGCGCCTGACATCATCGCGCCTGACATCATCGCGCCTGACATCATCGCGAACGCGCGTGGGGAAGCCAGGACCGACGCGCTCCAGGCGCGCCTGCGCCTCGGGCTACAGGCCCTGCTCGCCGTACAACGCGGTCATGAACTCGGCAACGGGTGCGGGCGCCTTGTCGAGGGATCCGGCATCGAACGGTGGCTGCGGGTCGTACTCGATTCCGAGTTGGATGCCCTGGGCATAGTCGTCGCCTGCGATCCGGGCCGCGAGCGTGAGCCCCATGTCGATGCCCGACGAGACGCCGGCCGCGGTCACGATCTTGCCCTGCTCCACAACCCGGCGACCGGTCGGGATCGCGCCGTATTCGGCGAGGCGCGCGAGTGACGCCCAGTGGGTCGTCGCTTCCTTGCCCTCGAGCAACCCCGCCGCCGCGAGCAGCATCGAACCGGTGCAGACCGAGGTCGTCCAGGTCGTCGTCGTGTCGATCGCACGGATCCACTCGAGCAGCGCGTCGTCGCGTTCGAGGGCGCGGGTGGCGAAACCGCCGGGGACGACGAGCACGTCGGCCGACGTGACGTCGGCGAGCGCGTGGTCTGCGACCAGCGCGAGGAAATTGTTGTCGGTCCGCACCTCGCCGGCCGACGCGGCAACGAACTTCACATCGGCGTCCGGGAGGCGTTGGAGCACTTCGTAGGGCCCGACGATGTCGAGCGCGGTGATACCTTCGAACAGTAGACACACGATGTCCATGGGTTCCTCGTTTCGGTTGTGAGCTCCAGGGAGCTAGCCGGTTTGTACGGAACGGAATCGGTCGCGGTACTCGGTTGGGTTGGTCCCGACTCGACGAGCGAACGCGCGGCGCAGGGTCTCCGGCGTGCCGAACCCCGCGCTCAACGCGATCGCGTCGACCGGCTCCGACGTCGTCTCCAGGAGCCGGCGCACGACCTCGACACGAACCTGCTCGACGAACACGGCCGGCGTGCACCCCGCCTCGTCGCGGAACACGCGCGCGAAGTGGCGCGGGCTCATCGATGCGCGAGCCGCGAGGCGCTCGACGCAGTGGTCCTCGGCCGGATGCTCACCGATCCAACTCTGCAACTCCCGCAACGGATCGCGGGACGCGCGCTGCGCACTCAACTGGGCACTGAACTGCGCCTGACCGCCCGGGCGTTGTACGTACATCACGAGCTGGCGGGCGACGGCCCGGGCCACGTCGTGACCCATGTCGTCGGCGACCAGCGCGAGCGCGAGATCCATGCCGGCGGTCACGCCGGCCGACGTCCATACGTTGCCGTCGCGGACGAAGATGCTGTCGCGCTCGACATCGATCTCCGGGTGCCGCTCCGTCATACGGTCGCAGGCCGACCAATGGGTCGTTGCCCGCTTCCCGTCGAGCAGCCCGGCCGCTGCGAGCACGAAGGCTCCGGTGCAGACCGACGTCACCCGCCGGCTGCGCCGCGCCAGGCCCGAGACCGCACGCACGAACGCGGGTTCCCGAGCCGCGGCGAACGCGCCCTCTCCCCCGACGACGACGAGCGTGTCGACGGGGCCCCGGATCGACCGGAACGAGCGGTCGGCGACGATCCCGGGCCCTCGTACCGTCACGACCGCGCCCGCCTCGGCGCCGCCGACCACGACGTCGTATCCGCCCGACGCGGCGAACACCTCATGCGGACCGACCAGGTCGAGGGCCGTGATGCGCGGGTAGACGGCGAAGACGACGCGGCGGGCCATGCCGCTCATTGTGCGCCGAGGCGGCTATGGCAGCAATGACAAGGTCCAGACGATTTCTGCCATGGCTGGCACTCGGGACTCCGCTCGGTCCCGGGTGGAGACGCAGAGCACCAGCCCGGCGAGGGTGACCACCAGACCGGCAAGGGGCGTGCCCGCGACGGCCACGTACTCACCTTCAGCGGGAACACGGTTCGGGCGTCGACCCTTCGACTCAGCGTAGGCAGCAGTGCTACAAGGGTTCGGTGACCGATCGCACCTATCGACTCATCTCGGGCGACAGCCACGTGAACGAGCCCGGCGACCTCTGGACCCAGCGGGTCCCGGTCGAGTTCCGTGACCGGGCGCCGCGCATCGAACGCTTCGAGCAAGGCGACGCGTGGGTCATCGAAGGAGTGCGCGACCCGATCAACTTTGGCATGAACGCGTGCGCCGGTCTCGAGCCGGGCGACATGCACGCGTGGTCGCGCTTCGACGACATGCGCGCGGGCGGGTACGACCCCACCGCACGGATCCAGGAGATGGATCGCGACCGCGTCGACGCCGAGGTCCTCTACCCGACCCCGCGCCTCGCACAGGGTGTCGTCGCCACCAAAGAACCCGACTTCCATCTCGCCCTCGTCCGGGCGTATAACGACTGGCTCTCGGAGTACACATCGGAGGCACCCGATCGGTTCGCCGGACTCATGCTGCTCCCGAACCGGGGCGCGCAGTCGGCGGTCGCCGAGATCGAGCGCGTGTTCGGGCGGCCCGGAATCCGCGGAGTGATGATGGGCTGTTACCCGAACGGGACGCTCGAGATCGCCGCCGAGGACGACGCGGTGTGGGCCCGACTCGCAGAGGCGGGAATCCCGCTCGGCATCCACGTCAGCCTCAGCCAGCACATGCCCGCGTCACACCGCGCCGCGCTCCCCGGGTACGGCCGTTTCTTCGACGCGCCGAACCGCATCGTGCAACTGATCTTCGCCGGTGTTTTCGACCGCTTCCCCGGGCTCGACGTCGTGGTCGCCGAGGTCGACTGCGGTTGGGTGCCGTACTTCAAGGAGCAGATCGACAACAACTACCGCCGGCTCGACGCGATCAGCGACTTCCACATCGTCGACCTGCCGAGCGAGTACGTCGAACGGCACCTGCACTTCACGTACCTCACCGATCCGTTCGGCATCACCAACCGTCACTCCGTCGGCGTCGAGCGCATCCTCTGGTCGAGCGACTACCCGCACATCTCGAGCGACTGGCCGCACTCGTGGGACGCGATCGATGCGACCTTCGCAGGTGTCGACGCGGGTGAACGCGAGATGATCCTGCACGGCAACGCCGAGCGTCTCTACGGCTTCGGCCGCTGACCCGCGAGCACCTACGTCGCCGCGTGGGCGAGGTCCATTGTCAACCAGTAGAAGCTCGTCGCCTGTTGGGTGAGGACGGCCGTATCGGGCGGAACATGACCCATGCCCTGCTCGGTGTACAACACGGCGAGGGCGCCGGTCTGGTCGAGCGCGCGCGCGGTGTCGACCGACCATTGGTACGGCACCGTCGTGTCGGCGGTGCCGCTGAACAGATAGCCGGCAGGATCGCCCGGCCCGACCAGCTCTCCGCCCGGGAAGCCGCCCGATATCGAGACCCAGCTGCTCACCTTCGACGAGTATCCGGGGTTCCCGCTCGTGCCCGGCGTCGCCCACGTGAGCCCCACACCGGTCGCGATGATCGCGCCGGCCGAGAAGCCCTCGAACGCGATGCGGTTGGTGTCGATCCGGTAGGTCGCCGCGTTGGCACGCAGCCAACGCACCGCAGCCTGCCCGTCGTTGATCCCGGCCTGCGCGCCAACCGTGCATTCCGGGGTGAGATCCGCACCGGTGCACCCCGTCGTCAGCAACCGGTAGTTGATCGAGGCGACGACGAATCCTCGCTGCACGAGCGGCTCGAACAGATTCGCCTCGCCGGCCTTGTCGCCGCCGCTGAAGCCCCCGGAATGCGCGTACACCACAGCCGGGCGGGCCGCGG
>JBEPUZ010000030.1:0-25845 GCA_041691275.1 Actinomycetota bacterium
CAGATTGGCTGAACGATAGCCAGCGTTTCACACAACTTCAAGTGATCTGCGACAACAGGAGTTCATCGGACACTTCCTCAGACACAATCTGGCATTTACCGCAGTCGTGTGCTGTGGTGATCAACAGCCACGGAGGCTGAACGGGTTGGGGATGGGGATTCGGTGGGGACCGATCGGGGCGCGGTAGTCAGTCGTACCCGTCGCGAGCTCGCGTCTCGGGTCTCCACAGGCCACGTGGTGATGGTGCTCGCGGGCGCGCTCGGCGTCCTGCTCACCCTCTCGGTGCTCCGCTCCGCCGACGACACCCGGCCGGTCCTGGCCGCTGCTCACGACCTCGCCCCGGGAACGGTCATCACCGACGACAGCGTGCACGTCGCCCGCGTCCACGTCGATGGAGCCGTCCTCGCCACACTGTTCGCCGCCGACCAGTTGCAGGCGATGCGGGGGCGCGTCGTCACGACGACGATTCACGCGAACGAGCTCGTCGGCCGTGGGTCCGTGAGCGCGCTCGACGCGCACCGGTCGACTCGCGAGATGAGTTTCCCGATCGCGCGATCCCGCGCCGTCGGCGGCAAGCTCGCAACCGGTGACCGCGTCGACGTGCTCGCGGTCGATCACGACTCGGGTCGAGCGGGCTACGTCGTGACCGACGCCGAGATCGTCGCGGTCGAAGGCCGTAGCGGCGGCGCGCTGTCCGGAGCTTCCGACGACGTCACGATCACGCTCGTCGTCGAGCTTGCGACGGCTCCGCAGCTCGCGTCGGCCATCGACGCGGGCACGGTCATGTTGGTGCGTTCGACCGGAGCACCGGTTGCGCACGGACAGGTGCCGTTCGTGCCCCGGGCCGACAAGTGACCGAGCCCGAGGTCGCACTCGCATTCACCGCAGATGTGTGGGTCGAGGAACTGCACCGGCACCTCACCGATCACGGCGGTGCGCGGGTCCGCACCCTCCTGGTCGAACCCGAGGGCGCGCTCGAGGAGTCCTACGACGTGCTCGTCGCCGGTCACCGTTGGCCCGCCCTCACCCGTGCGCTCGTCGCCGACATCCACGCGCACGGCCGGACCATCGTCGGTGTGCACGATCCGGAAGAGGTCGCCAGCCGCGAGCACCTCGTTGCCCTGGGAGTCGATGCGCTCGTCGACTCCGATGCGGACCCGGATGCCTTCGTGCGCGCGATCGTGAGCGTCGCGGGCGGGCGCGAGGACCGTTTGCACAGTGGTGGCGCTGTTTCCGAATCGCGGGTCGGTCAACTCGTCGCGGTCGGCGGGAGCCCCGGATCCGGGCGTACCGAGATCGCGATCGAGCTCGCGCTCGCCATCGGGCGTATGGCGAGCGTGGTACTCGTCGACGGCGACGACATGGCACCCGCGGTCGCCTCGCGGCTCCAGCTGCCGATCGAGCCCAACATCCGGACGGCGATCGACGCGGTCGAACACGGACGCGGCGACCTGCCCAGATGTGTGCTCACCGAGCCGCGTTCCCACCTCGGCGTCGTGACCGGTCTTCCGAGCGCAGGCGCGTGGGCGCAGGTCCGGGCGAGTGAGGTCGTCCGCGTCGTCGATCGTCTGGCCGACGACGCCGACTTCGTGGTCTTCGACGGCGCGGGATCGCTCGAGGACCTCGGGAACGGCAACACACGCGGCCGGTTTGCGACCGCACGTGCGGTCGTCGCCGAGGCCGACATGCTCGTCGTGGTGTGCGATCCGTCGCCTCACGGAATCGGACGTCTGCTCACGTGGTGTGTCGAAGCCCTCGGGCTGTCGCCTGACGTGGGTCTTCTCGTTGTCGTCAACCGCGCGCCGGATGCGCGCTTTCGGCGGGCGGAGATCTTCGAGGAGATCACGACGAGCCTGCCGACGGTGGAGGTCGTCTTCGTGCCGACCGACAAGCGGGTCGGCGATGCGGCGTGGTCGGGTACTGCAGTCGCGCGGGGATCGTTCACACGCGCAGTTGCTGCGATCGCGGAACACGTCGTTGCGAGACCGCGCGGCGAGATCGCCGACGACGCCCTCCTGGACGCAGTCTCGTGACGACGACGAGAACCGATGCGTACGACATCATTCGTCGCGACGCGATCACCGGCATCGAGCGGCGGAGGCTGCAGCCCGCGGCCCAGATCGACGAGGTGCGCGTCGAGATCGAGCGTGCCGTCGACGACTATCAACGACGGTCCCGGCTCGGCGACGAGGTCCCGCTCGGTGATCCGCCCGAGATGGCGCAGCGGGTGCTGCGCTCGATCACCGAGCTCGGGCCGTTGAGCGAGTTGCTGGCGCGACGCGACGTCGAGGAAGTCTTCGTCGAAGGTGCCCGGGTCACCTACCTCGACACTGACGGTCGGCTGCGCGGCTTGACCGAACCGACGACCGAAGCCGAGAACCGCCAGATCGTCGACCGGCTCCTTGCGGCGACCGAACGCCAGCTGAACGCGAAGAATCCACTCGTCCAGGCGCGAGTTCTGGACGGAACGGCTCGACTCACCGCGGCGATAGAGCCGGTGGCGGACCGATTGTCGGCGACTGTTCGCCGCTACACAGTGCGTGACGTCACTCTCGACGCGCTCGTAGCCCGCGACGCGCTCACCGCGCAGGCCGCCGACTTCCTCTGGGCGACGATGCAACTACGAAGCCGAGTCGTCGTGTCGGGCGAGCCGGGCGCAGGGAAGACGACGTTGGCCGCGGCCTTGTTGTCGGCGGTCCCGACCGCACACTGCATCCGGAGCTGCGAAGAGATCCGGGAGCTTGCCGTCCCTGTGCTGCACGGCGGCTACTACGAGATCCGGCCGGCCGGGCTCGACGGTACCGGCGAGATCAGCCTGCGCGATTTGGTGAAGTTCGTCCTGGCGATGCGTCCGGACCGCATCGTGGTCGGTGAAGTGCGCGGCGCCGAGGCATTCGAATTGACCCGCGCCATCAACGCCGGGTGCGGATTCCTCTGCACGCTGCATGCCAACAGCGCGCACGACGCCGTGAACGCTTTGGTGAACGCGGCGTTGATGGCCGGGGAGAACGTCACCGAGCACATCGTGCGCCGGATCTTCGTCGAGGCACTCGATCTCGTCGTGCACTTGGATCGCGACGACGTTGCGCGGGCCGATGGTCACGTGCGCCGGCAGGTCATGGAGATCGCGGCGGTCGTGCCGAGCCTTACCGACGGTGAGACGTACGAACCGATGTTCGTTCGCGACGGCCTCGGCCGAGCCCTCGAGTGGACGGGAGTCCTGCCGCCCGCGTTCGAACATCGAGTCGATCGCGTGCTGCCGGACGGAATGACACTGCGCGGGTTGCTCGAGCGGGGGCGAGGATCGGTATGAGGGTGCTCGCGGCGGGCTCGGTGGGACTGTGTTGCGCGCTCGTTGCGGCCGCACTCATGGGAGTCGTCCCCAACCTTCGTCTGCCCAAGCGTGTGCTCGGCCCTCGGCGGGAGCGGAACAAGCTGTGGCTCCAGCAGGCCGGTGCGGGCCTCACTCCGACGCGGTTCTGGGCCGGCAGCGTTGCCGCCGGGCTCCTCGCGCTCCTGCTCCTCGTCGCGTTGACCGGCTCCGTGTTCGTTGCATTCGTCCCGGCAACGGCGGTTGCGTTGTTCCCGAGGGCTTACTTCGCCCGGCGGCGCCGGATCCGGATGCGCCAGGTGCAATCGGTGTGGCCGGACGGCCTCCGGGACGTCGTCGCTTCGATCGCGGCCGGCCGGTCCCTCACGCAGGCCGTCAACTCGCTCGCGGCGACAGGGCCGCCTCCGCTCCGCGAAGCCTTCGTGCGGTTTCCCGAGCTGGCGCGTGTGCTCGGAACCGGTCCCGCTCTCGAGCTGGTCAAAGAAGAGCTCGCCGATCCGACAAGTGACCGCGTCCTGGAAGTACTCCTCCTGGCCCACGAGCGGGGTGGGCCGATTGTGCGGAACATCCTCGAGGATCTCGTCGACGCGACGACGCGCGATCTCAAGCTGCTCGATGCGCTGGAGACCGAGGGTCTCGAGATGCGCATCAATGCGCGCGCTGTCGTGGTGTTGCCGTGGCTCGTTCTCGTCGCCCTCACTGTCCGGCCCGGACCGTTCCGCGACTTCTATCGTTCGAGCGGCGGCCTCGTGACGCTCCTGCTCGCGGCCGTGCTCACGGGCGTCGGCATGCTCTTCCTGAGCCGCCTCGGTCGAGACGAGGACGAAGAGCGAGTCTTCGGTTCGGTGGCGCGATGAGCGCGTCCGCGTTGCTTGCGGCCGGCGCCGTCGGCGCGGGTGCGGCGGGAGTCGCGGCGATATGGCGGCCACCGACGAAGCGCCTCGCGCCTCGGGTCCGCCCGTATGCGGTGGCCGCCCGTTCGGCCCTCGGGCACGTGCCGGAGCCGATCCCCGTCGCGAGCTCCGCGCTCGGCTCCGGAGGCACCCTGTCGCGGCTCTTCGGACCGGCTCTGCGTTCGGTCGCGTCGGTCGTGAGCAACGCCATCGAGTCGCGCGGTGACGAGCACCTGACGCGGATGCTGCGGCAAGCCGCCTTGGACGCGCTCACGCCTGAGCGCTACCGCATTCGTCAGCTCGGCCACGCCGGGGTGTTTGCGATCGGTGCCGCGATCGCCGTCGGCATCACGATCAAAACTCCGCTGATCGTGCTGGCGGCCGCAGTCGCGGGGTTCGTCTACGGCGCGAGCAGGTCTCGGTCGAAGCTCGAACGGCTGATCGCGGCCCGCGCCGCCCGCATCCGGCTCGAGCTCTACACCGTCAACCATCTCCTCGCCATGCAGGTCCGTACCGGTTCCGGCGCGATGCAAGCGGTTCAGCGCGTCGTCGAGCGCGGGCGTGGAGTCGTCGTCGAGGAACTGAGTGACGTCCTCACGTGGACCCGCAGCGGTGTCGCCGAGGCCGATGCGTTCCGGCGCGCGGCCGAGCTCACTCCGGAACCGAGCGCGGCCCGCACGTATCAGCTCCTTGCCGCGGGAGTCGAACGTGGCGTCGATCTCGGGGGCGGATTGCTCGCATTGAGCGCCGACATCCGCGACTCCCGGCGCGAGCAGATGCACAAGGACGCGGTACGGCGCCGCGCCGCGATGTTGGTCCCGACGATCGCGATCCTCGCCCCGATCATGCTGCTGTTCATCGCGGCGCCGCTTCCATCCATCGTTCTCGGACATCACTGACCAAGGGGAGACTCGTGAGAATTCGTATCGGGAAGCACGACGAATCAGGTATGACGACCGCCGAGCTGCTCGGGAACGCTGCGCTCGGTGTGCTCGCGCTCGTCGTCATCTGGGGACTGCTCCAGACGCTCGGCGTCGACATTGTGAAGTCGTTGCGCGACGCCCTGATTCACTAGGCGTGCGCCGCACAGACGAAAGCGGCTTCACGACGATTCAATATGTCGTCGCGACTGCGTTCTCGTTGCTGCTCTTCGTGATGGTCGCGAATCTCCTCGTCGACCTCTACGAGCGCGGGGCGGTTCGGGACGCGCTCGACGAAGGCGCGCGTTCCGGAGTGCCTTTGGCTGCGAGCGCCGACGACTGTCTGGTGCGCGCACACGACGTCGTGCGCTCGATTGCGAGCGGATCGTCGATACACGTCGACGATCTCACGTGCGTGCAGGACGGCGATCGCATCGTGTCGACCGCGCGCATCTCGCTGGACTCGTGGTTTCCCATGCTGCTGCCCGACTGGCAGCTGACGCTGCACGCGTCGGCCCGCAAGGAACGCTGAGGTGCGAGCGCGGCGCCGAGGTCGTTCGCAGTCGGGCTTCATTGCGGTGGAATGGGTCGCCGCGGTCGGGCTGCTGCTCCTTCCGATCGTCGTGTTGGTCGCGACGATGCCGGGATGGGCCGAACGCCGGAACGCGGCGACGGTTGCCGCTCGAGAGGCGGCGCGTGAGCTGGTCAACAGCTGGCCGAACGGCAGCGTCGCGGCGGCGACGTTGGTCGCGCGGGAGGTCGCGGCCGACCACGGCGTCGACGCCACTGATCTCGAGGTGCGGGTGCCGTCGTTGGGCGTTGCCCGGGGCGATGAAGTGGAGGTCGACGTCGAGGTCACGATGCCGGCGATCGGCGTCGACGGCATGTCGGTCGGCTCCTGGCACTACACCGCCCGGGTGACCCGGCGCGTCGACGACTTCCGCAGCCGATGAGGCGGGCCGACGGGGTAGCCGCGGCCACCCGCAGAACAGAAACGGCAGACGAGCACGGGACGATCACCCTCTGGGTGCTCGGGCTTTCGATCGCCCTGCTGTTCCTCGGTGGGCTCAGCCTCGATCTCTGGCGCGCCGTTGCCGAACGGCGCGAGCTCTCGTCGATGGCCGATTCCGCCGCGACGGCCGCGGCCAACGGCATCGACATCGACGCGCTCCGGGCGGGCACGCTTCACATCGACCCCGTCCGAGCCCGGTCCATTGCGCTCGCGTCGCTCGACGAGGATCCGCACAGCACCGCGCTCGACGCGGTTCAGGTCGAGGTCAACGGCAACCGGATCACGGTGACGTTGCGCGACCACGTCCGGTTTTCGCTGCTCGGCATCTTCATGGGCGGGGAGCACTTCGACATCGAGGTGCACGCGTCGGCCGAACCGCACGAACGTTCCTGAGCGACCGCGCGGTGGCTGGTGACGAGCCCGAGTTGCTTCGCACGCGTGGCTATGCGCGGAGTGGCCATCGAAAAAGTGTGGCTACCACCGGTGACAGCCCCCGTGACATCCCCGCTGCTGTCACGGGTGGTAGCCGTTGTTTTCGCGAGGCTGCGGCCGCGAATCTGCCGGTCATTTCGCGACTCGGCTCGGTCTCGGAGTGCCCGACGCGTGAGGACCGGGCAAAACGGCCGGGAGGTCGCACCACCTGCACGGAGGGGCCAGATGACGGCAACGTCAGGTACGCTCGGCTCCGCTACGGCTCGGGATTCCCGGGCATCACCGCACGTCCAGGGAGTCTCCATGCCTGACGCAGTCATCGTCGCCGCGGCCCGCACCGCCATCGGCACCGCCCGCAAAGGCACCTTGCTCGACGTGAGCACCTTCGACCTCGCCAAGTACACGGTTGCGGAGGCGCTCAAGCGTTCCGGCATCCCGTCGGGCGACGTCGACGACCTCGCGCTCGGCGAGTCGCTCCAGGGTGGGGGCGACGTCGCTCGCTACGCCGCGGTCGAGCTCGGGCTCAGCGAGATTCCCGGCCTGGCGCTCAACCGCCATTGCGCCTCGGGCATGGCATCGGTCCAGGGCGCGGCCGCCAGCATCATGGCCGGTATGGACAAGGTCGTCATCGCCGGCGGCGCGGAGTCGATCTCGACGTCGCCGCAGACAATGAAGCGCAAGATGGGTACCGACGAGTACGAGCAGTGGATGTCGCCGTCGCACCCGGCCACGCCCGACGCGCCCGCCTTCGACATGTCGATCACGGTTGGCTACAACACCGCGCACGCTGCGGGACTGACGCGCGCCGACTGCGACGCCTGGGCGCTGCGCTCGCACGAGCGTGCGCTCGCCGCCATCGACGAAGGTCGCCTGCAGGAAGAGATCTTCGCGATCGAGGTCACGATGCGCGACGGTTCGACCAAGATCTTCGACACCGACGAGCACCCGCGCCGGGGCAGCACGATGGAGAAGATGGCGTCGCTGAAGCCGCTGCACCCGGAGATCGAGGACTTCCCGATCACGGCCGGCAACTCGTCAGGCCTCAACGACGCCGCCGCCGCGATGATGATCGTGAGCAGCGACTACGCCAAGGCCAACGGCTTGAAGCCGCTCGGCCGCATCGTCTCGTGGGCATCGGCCGGCGTCGAGCCCCGCAACACGGGTCTCGGTCCGATCACGGCCATCCCGAAGGCGCTCCAGCGAGCCGGTCTCACCATCGAGGACATCGACCTCGCCGAGATCAACGAGGCGTTCGCGTCGGTGCCGCTCGCAACCTGTCGTGCGCTCGGTCTCTCCGAGGAGATCACCAACCCGAACGGCTCCGGCTGTTCGCTCGGCCACCCGGTCGCGGCGACGGGAGCCCGCATGATCATCACCACGATGTACGAGCTCGCGCGTCGCGGTGGCGGCATGGGTCTCGCCAGCATGTGCGCCGGTGGCGGCATGGGTTCGGCGACGGTGTTCGAGGTCTACCCCAGCTGACCTTGACGGCTCTCGGGCGGGTCAACCGCCGCATGATTCGTCGCGCGCTTGCGGTCGATTCCGTCGTCCGGCCGGTGCCGATCGACTTCGGGGAAGTAGCCCGGACCGACGTCAGTTGACGGCGCGGAGCTCGCGCAGTGCGACCGACAACGTCGCGACGTCGAACACCGCGTGTACGCGAATCTCTTCGAGGAACGAGAGCATCCGTGCGATCGCGGTACTGCGGGACGCGGCCCAGGCGTCGTAGGAACCCGCGCTCAGCACGGCGTCGACGACCCGGCGGTACTGCGCCGCCGCATCTTCTCGCAGCGCGTTGCGGGCCAGCGCCTCCCAGCGGTCGGTGCGGGGGAGGTCGACCACGCGATCGCCGAGCCACTCGAATCGCAGCTTCTGACCGACCTCGTCGTACGCGGCCGCGACCGTCTCGACCTCGACGCCGTGCGCATCGGCGAGCTCGGCGATGTCGAGGGCGCGCGGGAGATGCTCGAGGGACACGATCCGGGCCGCGAGCTCGCCGGGCACGCCCTGCGCCGTGAGCTCGGCCGCCGCGCCGTCGAGCAGTGGCGACGCGACCGCCATGGCGGTCAGGCGGGCGACCGGCACCGCGAAGAACGCCACCGTCTCTGCGACCGGCAGCGGCTGGGGCCGATTGCGCACCAGCCAGCGGGCACCCCGCTCGACGAGGCGCCGGCTCGCGAGGTAGAGGTGCGTCTGCACGTCAACGTCGATGACCCGGTCGAGCGCTTCGATGTCCCTCCACAGCGCATCCTGGGCGAACACGGCGCGCGCGGTTTCGTGGGCACGCACGACTTCGGGACCGGCCGCGCCGGTCTCCTCGAAGAGCCGGAAGGCAAAGGTCGCGCCCGCGCGGTTGACGACGCCGTTCACGAGCGCGGTCGCGGTGATCTCGCGGCGCAGGGTGTGGGCGCGGATCCGTTCGAGGAACGGGCCCCGCACCGCCGACGGGAACGCCCGCACGAGCTCGGGGACGAAGTCGGAGTCGTCGGGGAGGTCCGACTCGAGCAGCTCTTCTTCGAGCGAGATCTTGGCGTACGCGAGCAGGACTGCGAGCTCGGGCGCCGTCAGTCCGACGCCGTCGTTGTGCCGCTCGACCAGTTGCTCGTCGGTGGGGAGGCGTTCCACTTCCCGGTCGAGATGGCCGCCCGACTCGAGCGCGTGCATGAGTCGGATGTGCACGCCTTCACGTTCGGTCGCCTGCAGCCGGCCGTTGTCGAGGGCACGGTTCTGGCGATAGTTGTCGCGCAACACGAGCGCTGCGACCTCGTCGGTCATGCTCACGAGCAGGGCGTTGCGATCCGATTCGCCGAGTTCGCCCGCGCGCACCGCGCCGTCGAGGACGATCTTGATGTTGACCTCGTGGTCGGAGGTGTCGACGCCGGCGCTGTTGTCGATCGCATCGGTGTTGATGCGTCCGCCGGCGAGCGCGTACTCGACCCGGCCGTCCTGGGTGAAGCCGAGGTTGCCGCCCTCGCCTACGCTGCGGCAGCGCAACTCTTGGCCGTCGACGCGGACCGTATCGTTGGCCTTGTCGCCGACCGTCGCGTCTGTCTCGGTCCGCGCTTTGACGTAGGTGCCGATGCCGCCGTTGTAGAGCAGGTCGACCGGCGCCCGCAGGATCGCGCGGATGAGCTCGGCCGGAGTCAGAGCGTCGATGCCGGACTCGAGCGCGAGCCGGGCCTTGACCTCGTCGGAGACGGGGATCGACTTCAACGTGCGCGAGTACACGCCGCCGCCGGACGAGATCTGCGAGGTGTCGTAGTCGGCCCACGAAGAGCGGGGGAGCTCGAAGAGTCGTCGGCGCTCGGTGAACGACTTCGCCGCGTCAGGCTCGGGGTCGAGGAAGACGTGGCGGTGGTCGAAGGCGGCGACGAGCCGGATGTGCTCCGACAGCAACATCGCGTTGCCGAACACGTCGCCCGACATGTCGCCGATCCCGGCCACGGTGAAGTCGTCGCGGTCGGGGTCGAGGGAGAGGTGCCGGAAGTGGCGGCGCACCGATTCCCACGCGCCGCGCGCGGTGATGCCCATCTCCTTGTGGTCGTACCCGTGCTCTCCACCCGACGCGAATGCGTCACCGAGCCAGAACCTGCGGGCCAGGGCGATCTCGTTGGCGATGTCGGAGAACGTGGCGGTGCCCTTGTCGGCCGCGACGACGAGATACGGATCGTCGCCGTCGTAGCGCACCACGCGGTCGGGCGGCACGACCTTGTCGTCGACGAGGTTGTCGGTGATGTCGAGCAGCGCGCCGATGAAGAGCCGGTAACACGCCTCGACCTCGTCCCGGAGCTGGGCGGGGTCGGTGGGCGGCCGTTTGACGACGAAGCCGCCCTTCGCGCCGGCGGGGACGATGACCGCGTTCTTGACCCGCTGCGCCTTCATCAGTCCGAGCACCTCGGTGCGGAAGTCCTCGCGACGGTCCGACCAACGGATCCCGCCCCGTGCGACCTTGCCCGCCCGGAGGTGCACGCCCTCGACGCGGGGCGAGTACACGAAGATCTCGAACACCGGACGGGGCAGCGGCAGATCGGGGATCGCGCTCGGATCGAACTTGAGCGCCAGGCACGCCGGCGGGTTGCCTGTCGCGTCGGTCGACTGGAACCAGTTCGTGCGTAGCGTTGCGAGCACGAGATGCAACAGCGTGCGCAGTATGCGGTCCTCGTCGAGCGAGGTGACCGCGTCGAGGTCGGTGCGGATCTCGTCGACGAGTCGCTGATTCGACTCGACCGGCGCGGCGGCTCCGCCGGCCCACGGATCGAGTCGACCGACGAACAGCTCGACCAACCGGCGTGCGATCTCGCCGTGCGCGTTGAGTGCGTTGGCGATGTACGTCTGGCTGAATCGCGTTCCGGCCTGGCGGAGATAGCGGCCGAACGCCCGCAACAACGCGACCTCGCGCCACGAGAGTCCGGCGTCGAGGACGAGGCCGTTGAACGCGTCGTCCTCGACCCGCCCGTCGACGACGGCCAGGAACGCGGCTTCGAACAGCTGCAGTGTCGCGGGCTCGACGA
This sequence comes from Actinomycetota bacterium, assembly GCA_041691275.1. Taxonomy (GTDB): domain Bacteria; phylum Actinomycetota; class Acidimicrobiia; order IMCC26256; family PALSA-610; genus PALSA-610. The sequence goes on from JBEPUZ010000030.1 coordinate 11,100, forward strand.
CGGCCCCGGACGGTGTGTGCAGCCGGAACCACTTTACCCACTGCTCGTCGGCGCCCCGCGGCGTCAGCTCGTACGGATGCTCGTCATCGACGATCACACCGAGGTTCGTCAACCGAGGCAGGACCTCGGAGAGGGACGGTTGGGCGCCGATGCCGTAGAGCTTGAGGTCGAGGTGGTCGACGGAGATCGTGAGCCGGGCCGCGAGTGGCTTCCCTTCGCCGAGCAGGGCCAGCTGCGGGAGGTCGGCGAGGGCCTCGGTCGCGTCGAAGTCGTCCTGATACGCGGGCGGGAACGCGTCGCTCCAGATCCGCAAAAGGTCGAGACCGGATTCCTCTCCGTGCTCGGCGATCAACGCATCGCGCAGGTCGTCGACCCATGATCGCGTCGCGGCCGCCACCAACTTCTCGAGCTCGGCGACGTCGACGGTGTCACCGCTCGGTGCCGGCACATGCAGCACGTAGTGCAGCCGGGCCAACGCCGACTCCGACAGCCGCGTGTTCCACTCGCAGCCCTGGGATCCGTACGCGTCGGTGAGATAGCGCGCGATCCGCTCCCGCACGGCGGTCGTGTAGCGATCGCGCGGGATGAACACGAGGCACGACACGAAGCGTCCGAACCGCTCGCGGTGCACGAACAGGCGCACGCGCCTTCGTTCCTGCAAGCGCAGGATGCCCATCGCGATCTCGAACAGGTGGTCGACGTGGATTTGGAACAGGTCGTCGCGGGGATAGGTGTCGAGGATCTGTACGAGGTCCTTGTGATCGTGGCTCGCGGGAAGGAAGTCGGCCCGTTCGACCACGGCCGCGACCTTGCGTCGTAGCACGGGGACAAGGAAGGGGCTCTCCATGTACGCGCCCGACGCGTACAGGCCGATGAAACGATGCTCACCGACGACTTCACCCGCGGCGTCGTAGCGCTTCACCCCGATGTAGTCGAGATGCGTGTTGCGGTGCACAGTCGCGCGAGCGTTCGCCTTCGTCAGCACGAGCAGCGTCTTCTCGCGGGCGCGCGCCCGTACGGCAGGCGGAAGCTTGGCGAAGCTCTTCGACGGTCGTTCCGGCGCGTCGCGCAGAAGCCCGAGCCCGGTGCGGGCGACCGGAACGAGGGAGTCGTCGGCGGTGAGGTCGTACATCCGATAACCGAGGAACGTGAAGTTGTCGTCGGCCAGCCACTGCAGGAGCGCGCCGCCCTCGACCAGCTCGTCGGGCGGGCACGGCGGCGACACCTGGTGCAGCTCCGCTTCGGCCCGCGTCAACGCGTCAAGCATCGGCTGCCAGTCGCCGGTTGCGGCGCGCACGTCGGCGAGCACCGAAGCGAGCTCCGCCTGCACGGACTCGAGGATGTCCGAGCTCGTCTCCCGGTCGATCTCGATGTGGGTCCATGACTCGAGGAGCGTGTCGTCAACGGCGCGGCCCTCAGCGCCGGTCTCTTCCGCCATGCCGAGCAGCTCACCCGAATCCGAACGGCGAACCTCCAGGATCGGGTGCACCACGAGATGTACGCCGAGGCTGCGGCGGTCGAGGGCCATCGTCAGCGAGTCGACGAGGAACGGCATGTCGTCGACGATCACGTCGACCGCGGTGTGGCCGTGCTCGGGCGTGTACACCCGGACGAGCGCGTCGCCGACCGAGCGGCGCGCGCCGAGGCGCCAATGCTCGAGCGCGGCGCGGGCGAGCTCGTCGATCGTCCACGTCGCGAGGTCGTCGTCGCCGAGCTGCTCGTAGTAGGTGCGCACGAAGCCGTCGGCGCCGGAGGGGTCGGACGCGCGGACGAGCTCGCAGATGTGCGCGATCACGTCGTCGCGACGGGCCACGGAGTCGACCATACCGTCCATTCCGATCTCATCGGCAGGATCCGGCGCATCGGCACGATACAGGGCTCCCGTATGCTCGCAGCGTGAACACGGTGGAGGCACTGCAACTCGCCCTGGAACTGGCCGACACGGCCGATGCGATCACGATGGACCGGTTCCGGGCGCACGATCTCGAGGTCACCACGAAGCCTGATCTCACGCCGGTGAGCGAGGCCGATCAGGCAGTCGAACGGATGATCCGCGAGCGGATCACGGCCGACACCGACCACGTCGTCCTCGGCGAGGAGTACGGCGTCAGTGAAAACACCGCGGGAACAGGCGACAAGACCGCCGGGTCGAAGTACCGCTGGATCATCGATCCCATCGACGGCACCAAGAACTACGTACGCGGCGTGCCGATCTGGGCCACGCTGATCGGGCTCGAACGCTCGGGCGAGATGATTGTCGGCGTGGCGTCGGCGCCCGCGCTCGGCATGCGCTGGTGGGCGGGGAGCGGTCTCGGCGCGTTCCGCGACGGCGTGCGGCTGTCGGTGTCGTCGGTCGCCGAGCTCGCCGACGCCCAGCTCACATTCGCGTGGGACACCGCGGAACGGTTCCACGCGGGCGGCATCGGGGCCAAGCTGATCGACCTCTCGCACCAGTGCTGGCGCACACGCGGCGTCGGCGACTTCTGGCAGCACCTGCTCGTCGCCGAAGGCGCGTTCGACGTCGCGATCGACCCGATCGTGGCGCTCTGGGACATCGCCGCGCTCATCCCGATCATCAAGGAAGCGGGTGGACGCTGGTCGACGGTGCAGGGAACCACCGGCGTCGGTACCGACAGTCTCGTGACCACGAACGGCCTGCTGCACGACGCGGTCATCGCGTCGCTCGCCTAGTGTCGCCCGCCGTGTCGGAGCTCACGGTTGGCATAGACATCGGCACCTCGTCGGTGAAGGCGGTCGCGGTCGACGCCGACGGCGGCATCGTCAAGCGTTCGCGCATCCCGCACCACTTCTTCGTTCCGTCGCCGCTCCGTTTCGAACACGACGCGACGCGCGCGTGGCACAAAGGTCCCCGCCTCGCGCTGGAAGCGCTCGGCGACGTGAAGCCCAGCGGGGTCTCGGTCGCGGCCATGGTTCCGTCGCTCACCTCGGTCGACGCTGATGGCATCCCGTGCGCGCCCGGTCTTCTCTACGGCGACGAGCGCGGTCACGCCGACCGCGAGGGCGCGACCGCCGAGATCGGCGAGCTGGCCGAGTTCATGCGCTGGCAGTCGCACGAGCATCCCGACGCGCGCGGCTACTGGATGGCACAGGCGGTCGCGAACCATGCGCTCTCGGGGCAGTCGGTGATCTCGTCGACCGTCGCGGCCACTACGGCGCCGCTGTTCGACTGGAAGAAGTGGGACGAGGAGAAGCTGTCCGCCTGCGGCGCGCGCGTCGACCAACTGCCGGTCATCGGGCCGAGCGGTCATGCGCTCGCGGAGGTCACCGGTCGCGACGGCTGCGTGCTCGAAGGCGGCACAATCGACGCGTTCGGAGAGCAGCTCGTCGCCGGCTGCGATGAGGTAGGCGACGTGCTCGTGATCTGCGGCACCACGCTCATCGTCTGGGCCGTGACGCCCGACTGGATCGAGGTCGACCGCCACTACTCGATCCCGCACACTGCGCCGGGAAAGTTTCTCATGGGCGGACCGAGCAACGCAGGCGGGCTCTTCTTGAACTGGGTTGATCGCATGTGCGCCTCGGAGGGTCCGGGGTCGGGCGACGGCACCGCGGCCTCGGTCGGAGATCCCGGGCGCGTCCCGATCTGGGCGCCCTATCCGCGCGGTGAGCGCGTTCCGTTCCAAGACCACGAACGCCGCGCGCAACTCGTCGATCTCGACCTCACGCACGACGCCGCGTCGATCCGCCGGGCCGCGTTCGAGTCGGCTGGTTTCGTCACGCGGCGCATGATCGACGCGTCGCCGACTCCTGCCCGGCGCGTCGTCGCAACCGGTGGCGGCACGCGCGTCGAAGCGTGGATGCAGGCGCTCGCCGACTGCACTGCGCTTCCCGTGCACGTGTGCGAGGTTCCGGAAGGCGGCGCGCTCGGCGCCGCGTTCCTCGCTCGGATCGCTTTGGGGCTCGAGACGCAGATGAGCGACGCCGCCCGCTGGGCTCGCACGTCGCACATCGTCGAACCCGACCCCACGTGGGCGAATGCCGTTTCCGACCGGTACGGGCGCTTCTGCGAGGCCGCGGGCTAGTCATGTTGTACGACGACGGGCACTGCGCCTTGGTCGGTCCTGGCACGAGAGGGTAAGGATTCAGGCTGATGGCGCTCGACATCCAGGTCAACCGCGACGCTTGCATGGGCTCCGGGAACTGCTCGTTTTGGGCTCCGGGAGTCTTCGATCTCGACGACGAAGGGATCGCGGTCGTGCTGGATCCGAACGCGCAGACCGAGGACAAGGTGGTCCTCGCCGCGCAGGGCTGCCCGACGCAGGCGATCTCGGTCGTGCGTGACGGCGAAAAGATCGTGTGAGGTTCCGGTGCCCGAACTTCCCGTAGTTCTCGTTCACGGCGGCGGTCACGGTGCCTGGTGCTGGGCGCCGATGCTTTCCGGTCTGGGAGACGATGCAGTCGCCGTCGACCTGCCCCCCGTATCGATCCGCGGCGGTGCGGGCCGTAACGATCTTCCCGCGGGCGCGGAGAAGCTGACGCTCGCCGACTGGGCCGAGGCGGTCCTCGCCGCCGCCGACGAGGCCGGCTTCGCCCGGTTCGTACTGGTCGGTCATTCAATGGGCGGGCTCACGCTGTGCGAGGTCGCGAGCCGCGCACCGGAGCGCGTCGCGCATCTCGTCTTCGTCTCCGCGCTGGTACCGCCCGACGGGGCGACCGGCTTCTCCGCGATGGCGCCCGAAGTCATGAAGCCGGTCGAGGACGGGCTGAGCGAACAGACTGCGCTCGACATGTTCTGCAGCGATCTCGACGACGCCCAGACCCGCTTCGTGCTCGAGAACATCGGCACCGAGGCCGTGCAGGTCATGGCCGAGGAGGTCGACCGGGCGGGCATGCCGTCCGAGATCCCGAAGACGTATGTGCGGCTGTCCGAGGATCAAGCGTTGCCGCCGTCGGCCCAGGACGCGTCGATCGCGGCCCTCCGCGCGGTTCCGGGTGGCACCGTGAAGATCGTGGAGCTCGACTCGGGTCACAACGCGATGATCAGCCGTCCCGGCGATCTCGCCGCGATCATCCGGGCCGCCCGCTCCTGACCCGGGGTTGCGGGATGAATCCGGCGCTCCGAGCTGACGTGAGCGTCAGGTCCGTGCGACTATCGGCGCATGCCGATCGGGATCACTGACGACCACGAACATTTGCGCACCGCGGTCCGTCGCTTCGTCGACGACCGCATCTCGCCCGCCGTGCTGCGTGAGGCCTTGGAAGCGAAGGCAGAGTCGCGCCCCGGGTTCTGGGGGCCACTGAGCGAGCCGGGCTGGATCGGTCTCCACGTCGACGAGCGAAACGGGGGGAGCGGCGTCGGGCTCGTCGAGCAGGCCGTCGTCGTCGAAGAGCTGGGACGCGCGTGCGCGCCCGGCGCCTACGTGCCCACCGCGATCGTCGCCGCGTTGCTCGGGACGAACGGGGGCACGGTCGCCGAACAACTCCTTCCTCGAATCGTGGCCGGCGAGCTGACCGCCGCGGTGGCGTTCGGCGGCGCCAGCCTCGTCGCGGGCGGCGCGGCCGCCGATGTGATCGTGGTCGGTCTCGAAGACGGTTGGTACGCGCTCGACGCTTCGGATGCCGGCGCGCAGGAGGCGCAGAGCATCGACCTCACCCGGCGGCTCGCGCGCATCGACCTCGACGCGGCCACGTCGGCGGCGGCGGAGAACCCCGAACGCAAGCTCGCCAATCTCACCGACGACCAGGTGCTCCTGCTCGCGGCCACGCTGTACGCGGCCGAAGCGGTTGGTGTCGCGCAGTGGTGTGTCGACACCGCGGCCGAGTACGCCAAGGTGCGCGTGCAGTTCGGTCGCCCGATCGGTCAGTTCCAGGGTGTGAAACACCGCTGCGCCGAGATGTTGGCGCGTGTCGAGCTCGCTCGCGCCGCAACATGGGACGCGGCCGCCGCGGCCGACGACATCGACGATCCCGGCGCCGCACTCGCGATCGCAGCTGCGGCGTCGCTTGCGTTCGACGCCGTGTTCGCCAACGCCAAGGACTGCGTGCAGACGCTCGGCGGAATCGGCTTCACGTGGGAGCACGACGCGCACATCTACCTGCGCCGGGCGATGACGTTGCATCAGCTGACCGGCACTCCCGACGACTGGCGGGTGCGGGCCGCGCAGGCCGCCATGGGCGGTGCTCGCCGCCGGCTCGCGGTCGACCTGCCGACGGGTACGGACGCAAGCGGACGCGTCGACATCGACGCATTCCGGGCCGAGTTGCGCACCTTGCTCGGCGAGATCTCGGGCCTCGACGCCGGGCAGCAACGCGTGCGCCTGGCCGAGGCCGGCTACGTCACGCCGGGCTGGCCCGCGCCGTGGGGACGTGACGCCAAGGCGCTCGAGCTCCTCGTGATCGACGAGGAATTCCGCGCGGCCAAGATCCAAAAGGCGAACATCGGCGTGGGCGCCTGGGCGCTGCCCAACTTGATCGTGCACGGCACCGAGTCCCAGCGTGAGCGCTGGATCATGCCGACGCTGCGGGGCGAGATCGGATGGTGCCAGCTCTTCAGCGAACCCGGCGCGGGCTCCGACCTTGCCGCGCTGTCGACCAAGGCGACGCGCATCGAAGGCGGGTGGCTGTTGAACGGCCAGAAGGTCTGGACGTCGATGGCCAAGGAAGCCGACTGGGGCATCTGCTTGGCCCGGACCAATCCCGAGGCGGCCAAGCACGACGGGATCTCGTGCTTCATGGTCGACATGAAGACCGCCGGGATCGACATCCGCCCGCTGCGGGAGCTGACCGGGATGGCGATGTTCAACGAGGTGTTCTTCGACGACTGCTTCGTCCCCGACGACTGTCTTGTCGGCCGGGAGCACGACGGTTGGCGAGCGGCCCGCACCACCCTCGCCAACGAACGGGTCTTCATGGGCTCGGGGAACACGATCGGCGGCGGCGTGGTCGGAGTCCTGCGGGCGATCGAGGCCCGGGGTGGCGCCGACGACCGGCTCGCGCTCGCCGAAGCCGGTGGCCTCGTCGCCACCGGTCACGCCCTGTCGGCCATGGGTTTTCGCATGACCCTCGTCGCGCTCGCCGGCGCCGATCCCTCCGGTTCGGAGGCGGCGGTCCGCAAGCTCCTCGGGGTGCAGCACGACCAGCACGTCCAGGAGGTCGGGATGGTCGTGGCCGGTATCGAGGCCACCACGACCGACGGCGAGGCGTCAGCCTGGTCGTCGTCGTTCCTGTTCAACCGGTGCCTGACCATCGCCGGGGGCACCAGCGACATCCAGCGCAACGTCATCGCCGAACGCCTGCTCGGCCTGCCCCGCGATCCCTGAGCCCAGGGGGGATCCGTCAGTTTTCCTCGGGATCCGCAAGAAATGACCGAAAAGGACCGGTGGAGGCAACCGAGCTCCTGAACTGGGGTGGCGCAACCGCCGTCGCCGCAGCCGCAGTGGCGAGGTTTCGTCCCATCCGGGTCCGCGGGCGATCTCGCGTGACGCGGCAATCGATTGACCTCGACCTGGTCGAAGTCAAGGAAGCGGCCGTGGACCGCGGGATGAGAAGGGAACGACCGATGGCTATGACAACGCAGCTTCCGAGGGGTACCGCCAGCGAACCGGCCGCAACTGCCGCGCCGCCGACCGGACTCCCCGCCGAGCAGCTCTACACCTGGCTCGAATGGGTGCAGGACGACCTGCGCCGCCTCGAAGCCCGCCTCGACTACCTGGAGTCGGCGAAGGGCCAGCTGCAGGAGCAGGAACGCCTGCTCACCGAGCTCCTCCGGGCATCAGGTTCTCTCTCCAGAAGTTGACGCCGGCGTCAGGGAACCGATAGTCAAGGCGCTCCATGGGTGAGCGCAGAGTCGACTTCGCAGACCTGATCACCGGCAACGCCGGACCCGAGAGCAGCCACTCGCTGACGCGTACCGACCTCGTCATGTACGCGGGTGCGAGTGGCGATTTCAACCCGATGCACCACGACGAGATCGCAGCGCGCCAAGCCGGGCTCCCGTCGGTCTTCGGTCACGGCATGTTCACGGCCGGGCTGCTGGCTACCGCGGTGACGAACTACGTCGGGATCGGCAACCTCACGTCGTACAGGGTCCGCTTCACCAAGCAGACCTGGCCGGGTGAGGTCCTCACGACGAGCGTCACCGTCCGGGAGAAGCGGGCCGGCAACGAGGTCGTGCTCGACTGTTCCGTGGTCAACGAGAACGGCGAGACGAAGATTCAGGGCGAGGCGATCGCGGTGCTCCCGAAATCGGGCACGAAGTGACCATGCCGCGGTTCGATCTGCCGACGACCGATCAGGAGACCCAGCCGTTCTGGGACGGATTGAAGGAAGGCAAGTTCCTTCTCCGTCACTGCAACGCCTGCGGCACCGATCACTACTACCCGCGGCCGTTCTGCCCTTCGTGCTGGAGCGACGACGTCTCTTGGAAGGAAGCGTCGGGCCGGGGAACGCTCTACACCTACTCGATCGTGCACGTGAACGACCTCCCGCCCTTCAACGAGCGCGTGCCCTACGTGGCCGCGATCGTCGAGCTCGAAGAGGGCCCGCGCGTGATGACGAACATCGAGGATCTGCCGTTCGAGGAGCTGCGCGCCGACCTTCCCGTCGTCGTCGACTTCAAGGCGATCTCCGACGACGTGACGATCCCCGTGTTCCGACCCGCGAGCTGAGCGGTATCGTCACCGCCCGTGAACGAAGACGAACAGGATTGGAACTTTCCGTTCGAGGAACCCCTGCACGAGGTGTTCCCCCAACTGCACGCCGCGCAGAACGCGTGGATGTCACAGCTCGACTCGCTGTCGGCGCCCGATCGCAAGACCCACGAGCTCATCCGGCTCGTGGTGACGGTCGGGATCCGGAATCCCGAAGGCGTGCGCCGGCACGCGCGACTCGCACGTGAAGTCGGCGCGTCGTGGGAGGAGATCCTCGGGTCGATCATGCTGACCGTTCCCGGCCACGGGCTGCTGCCCGCGGTCGCCGCCATCCCGCACGCGCGTCGCGGTTTCGAAGAAGCGCGCGAGGCCGAACAGGAGTGACCGTGCCCGACGTGGAAGCAACGGCAGTGCCTTTCCGCATCCTGCCCAAGCTCTCGGACTGGAACCGCGATTTTTGGACGGGCGGCGCGCGGGGCGAACTCCGGTTCTGGCGCTGCCAGGACTGCAGCACATACATCCACCCGCCCCAGCCGATCTGCCCGTCGTGCTACTCGAAGAACATGAAGACCGAGTCGGTGTCGGGCGACGCGACGCTGGCGACCTTCACGGTCAACCACCAGCCGTGGATGCCCGGACCGGAGCTTCCGTACATCGTCGCGATCGTGGAGATCGTCGAGCAGCCGTCGGTGCGACTCACGACGAATCTCGTCAGCTGCGCGCCCGGCGACGCGCACATCGACATGCCGGTGCGCGTGACATTCGAGCATCACCCCGATCCCGAAGGCGACATCTACATCCCGCTCTTCGAGCCGAGGGCCTGATCGATGGACGAGAACGACATCATCGAACGCCGCACCTGCATCTCCGGTGTCGGCCAGTCCGACATCGGACGACGTCTGTTCCGTGATCCGTTGGAGCTCACGCTCGACGGGTGCCTCGCCGCCATCGATCACGCGGGCCTCACCGCGGCCGACATCGACGGCGTCTCCACGTATCCGGGGCCGATGGGCACGCCCGCCGGGTTCTCGGGCGCGGGCGCGTACGACGTGATGGACGCGCTGCGACTGAAGTGCGGTTGGTACGGCAGCGGGCTCGAGACCTCGGGCCAGCTGGGTTCGGTCATCAACGCCTGTCTCGCGGTCGCGTCGGGACTCGCGAACCACGTGCTCTGCTTCCGGTCGGTCTTCGAAGGCTCCGCGCAGGGCGAGAAGGGCCGCGCCGCGGTCATGCCCGGCGGTGGTGGAGGTGGTGGCGGCGGCTTCAAGGCTTCCGGTTTCTTGGAGTGGAATCTGCCGTTCTCGGCGCCGTCCGCCGCGATCTGGATCGGCATGTTCGCGCAACGCCACTTCGAGCAGTACGGCACGACGCGTGAGCAGCTCGCTTGGATCGCGCTCAACGCGCGTCGTAATGCCGAGCTCAATCCGAACGCGATCTACCGCGACCCGATGTCGATGGACGATTACCTCGCGGCGCGCATGATCTCGTCGCCGTTCTGCCTCTACGACTGTGACGTCCCGTGCGACGGCGCCACCGCCGTCATCGTGTCGCGGCGCGACATGGCGAAGGATCTCCGCAATCCCGTACTCCGGGTGGAAGCCGTCGGGTCGCGCATCGACGGTCGTCCGTCGTGGGACCAGTTCGACGACCTGTCGACGATGGCGAACCGGGGCGCGGGCAAGCAGGTGTGGGAACGCACCGAGTACACACCCGCCGACGTGCAGATGGCCCAGCTCTACGACGGTTTCTCGTGGCTCACGATGTCGTGGCTGGAAGCGCTCGGCTTGTGCGGTATCGGCGAGAGCGGCCCCTTCGTCGACGGTGGCACGCGTATCGCGCGTGACGGGCAGCTCCCGCTCAACACGCACGGCGGCCAGCTCTCGGCCGGTCGGCTCCACGGCTACGGCTTCCTGCACGAGGGCGCCACCCAGATGTGGGGCGAGGCGGGCGACCGCCAGATCGGGACTCCTCCCGAAGTCGGCATGATCGCCGCCGGCGGGGGTAACACCTGTGGCTGCCTCTTGTTGGTACGCGAATAGCGCTCAGGCGATACCGACGAGGCGGGTAGCCGCGTCGAGGCCGCGGACGCCGACGACGGGCGGCGGCGGCGGGAGGATGACGGTCGCGATGCCCACGTCGGCCGCGCCGCCGTCGTGCGAGGCGCGGTCGCCGACCATGAGTGCGCGGTCTGCGGCGACGTCGAGGAGCTCCAATGCCGTGAGGAACATCCTCGGGTCGGGCTTCTGGCAGCCGTGCTCGAACGAGAGCACGTACGCGTCGACGAGGTCGCCGACGCCTTGCGCGTCGAGCATCGATCGGATGTCGAGATGGATGTCGCTGACGACGGCGATCCTCGTCCCGTGTCGATGCAGTGCGGTGAGCGTCTCCGCGGCGTCGAAGTAGAGCGGTCGGTTCTCGATCTCGTGATCGAAGGAGTACAGGGCGTGCGCGAGCTCGTCGTCCACGTCGGCCCGCTCGAACCACAGCATGTTCGCGACGCGGTGGCGCTCGGCCGACGTGTCTTCGTCGCGAAGGGCAGCTTCGACATCAGCGTCGCGACGGGCATCGTCGAGTCGCGCGCATATATCGTCCACGAGGGCGGCGGAGTGCGCGCGTGCGATCGTCCGGAGCGCTCGTCGGAGCCGGTCCGCGGGCAACGGGTCGTGGACGAGAGTGCCGCTCCAGTCGAACAGCACCGCATCGAACGCGATCACCGCGCGAGGTTGACACACTTTCGGCGCGGGCCCTCCCAATTGTCGAGCGGTACCGCAGTCGGGGTCAGCCAATCGCGAGCGTTGCGAGCTCTTCGAGGTGATCGGCCACAGTTCCGAGCGCCCCGCCGACCGTCAGCAAGCGCTTGAAGTACAGGTGGATGTCGTGCTCCCACGTGAAGCCGATACCGCCGAAGACCTGGATCGCGGTGCCGCCCAGTTGCGGGAACGCGTCGGCCGCGAACGCACGCGCCAGCGTCGACGCGCGGTGTGCCTCCTCGGACGAGGCGTCGTCGATCGCCCAGCAGGCGTAGTAGCCCGCGGCCCGGCCGAGCTCGACCGTGCGCAACATGTCGGAGCAGAGGTGTTGCACGGCTTGGAAGGCGCCGATCGGCTTGTCGAACTGCACCCGCTCCTTGGCGTACTCGACCGACAGCTGGAGCGCGCGTTGCGCGGCGCCCACCCCGTCGACGGTCGCGGCCACGCCGAGCCGGTCCAACGTACGGGCGACCGCGGTCCCGGCCGCCGCCCCCGATTCGATGCGCCGGCCCCGAGCACCCGACAGCTCGACCCGACCCTGCTTGCGGGAACCGTCGACCGTCGGGGTGGAAACGGCTGCGAATTCCTCGACCTCGAACACCCCGAACGCGCCGTCGCCGTCGGCCGCGGTGACCAGCAGCACGTCGGCCGCACTCGCGTCGGCGACATGCACCTTGACTCCGTCGAGACGCCAGGTATCGCCGTCGCTCGTGGCGCGCGTCGCCGGCGACTTCCAGCCGTAGCGGGCCCGGGGCTCGAAGACCGCGACCGAGCCGACCGTGGATCCGTCGGCGAGCCGGGGGAGGAGAGTGTCGTCGGCGAGCGAGACCGCACCGATCGCCGACGACGAATACGGGGTCGCGCACACCGCGCGGCCGAGCTCTTCGAGCACCACCGCGGCGTCGACCATGCCCATTCCCGCGCCGCCGTGCTTCTCGGCCACGAGCAGCCCCACCACGCCCAGCTCGACCAGGCCGTCCCAGACCGAACGGTCGGCCGCGGGAGCCGCGTACTCGGAGCGGACCCGAGAGATCGGCGCCTTGACGGCCAGGAACCCCCGCACCGACTCCCGCAACATTTCCTGCTCCGACGAGAATTCGAAGTCCACACTGCCCCCGGGTTCTCGTCAGGATTTCCGGGCGGTTTTCCTGACGGGATTTCCTGACGCTGACGTCAGGAAACTACCCTGCGCCCCGATGCGCCTGCGTTACGCACCCGAGGACGAGGCTTTCCGCGCCGAGCTGGATTCGTGGCTCGACGCGCACCAGCCTTCCGAGGAGCGACTCTCCGAACCGAAGCAGTCGAGCGCCGACATGCCGCAATGGGCGCGCGACTGGCAACGGGAGCTCTTTGACGCCGGTTGGCTGGTGCCCGGCTGGCCGCCCGAGCTCGGCGGTCGCGACGCGAGTGCGACCCAGCAGATGATCTATTTCGAGGAGATGAGCAGCCGCGAGGTCCTGCGGAGCGCGAACCCGCAGGGACTCGGCATCATCGCCCCCTCGATCGCCGACTACGGCACACTCAAGCAGAAGGAGCGCTTCCTCCTGCCCACTTTGCGCGCCGAGATCTCCTGGTGTCTCGGCATGAGCGAGCCCGGCGCGGGCAGCGACCTCGCCAGCCTGAAGACGCGTGCCGAGCTCGTCGGTGACGAGTTCGTCGTGAACGGGCAGAAGGTGTGGACGTCGGGCGCGCATCACGCCGACTGGTGCCTCTGCTTCGTGCGGACCGACCCCAGCGCGCCCAAGCACAAGGGCATCAGCGCGCTGATCATCGACACGACCACGCCCGGCGTCGAGCGGCGGCCCTTCCCCGAGCTCTCCGACAAGGAGTTCTGCGACTTCAACGAAGTGTTCTTCACCGACATGCACGTGCCGCGAGAGAATCTCATGGGTCCGCTCAACGGTGGTTGGCCGATCACGCAGGGCTCGCTTGCGCACGAGCGCGCGATGTTGTGGATCACCTACGCCTACGACGTGCAACGCGTCGTGCGTGCCTTGGTCGAGCTGGGAAAGGCCGAGGGCGCGAACGGTCGCCCTTTCGGCGAGGACGCGCGGTACCGCGATGCGGTCGCCGGCTTCTACGTCGACGCTCAGGCCCTCCTCGCGATGGGCTACCGAGGTTTCTCTAAGTTCCTGCAGGGAAAGTCGGCCCCCGAACACTCCCTGTTGAAGCTCTACGGCAGCGAGTCGTTGCAGAAGGCGTTGCTGTTCGGCGCCGAGGCCATCGGTATCGAGGCGATCGACCTCGACTGGCTCGGCCCGTCGCTGTGGCGCGAAGGCGCCTGGGCAGTGCAGTACCTCCGCAGCTTCGCGGCGACGATCCCCGGCGGAACCAGCGAGATCCAACGCAACATCATCGCCGAACGGGTGCTCGGGCTACCCCGTACTCGGTAGCGTTCGCGCGATGGACTTCACGCCGCGCGAGACCGACGAGGAAGCGGCCCGGCGTTACGTCGCCGAAGGCTTCTGGGGGACCGACAGTCTCGGCGCGTTGCTCGCGGCGGGACTGCACGACGCGGCCGACCATCCGTTCACGGTGCGCTCCGACCGGATGCCCTACCGCGGAACGTTCGGAGAGCTCGACGCGCGGGCCCGACAGGTCGCAACCGGACTGCGCGCGCGCGGCATCGAGCCGGGCGACGCGGTTGCCTTCCAGCTACCGAACTGGCTCGAAGCCGCGGCGACCTTCTACGCGATCGCGTATCTCGGTGCCGTTGTCGTGCCGATCGTGCACTTCTACGGTCCCAAAGAGGTCGGCTACATCCTGCGCAAGACCCGCGTGAAGGCGCTCGTCACCGGCGATCACTTCGGGCACCAGGACTTCCTCGCCAACCTCGCGAGCATGCGCGACACGCTTCCCGATCTCGAGTGGGTCGCCGTCGTCGGTGAACGCTCCGACGATTCGATCGCGGCCGGCGACGTAACCTTCGAGAGCCTCGTCGCCGACGATCCGCTCGCCGACATCCCCGTGGTCGATCCCCGCACACCGGCGCTCGTCGCGTACACGTCGGGTACGACCTCCGATCCCAAGGGTGTCGTGCACTCGCACCGCACGATCAACGCCGAGATCCACCAGCTGTCGGCTATGCAGAACGATCGGGGCGGCCCCGCGATGATCACCGGTGCGCCGGTGGGTCACGGCATCGGGATGCTCGCCGCGCTGCTCATACCGGTGTTCCGCCGCGGCGAGATCCATCTCATCGACGTCTGGGATCCGGGTCGCGTGTTGGCGGCGATGCTCGAGGACGGTCTGTCGGCCGGGCAGGGTTCGACGTTCTTCTTGACGAGCCTCCTCGATCACCCCGACTACGACGCCGAGCGTCACGTTCCGCTGATGCCGTTCATCGGGCTCGGCGGGTCGGCGGTGCCGGCCGCGGTCGGCGAGCGC
>JBEPUZ010000031.1:0-25831 GCA_041691275.1 Actinomycetota bacterium
GTACTCATTTGCGTCGTTTCCGCACGATCTCAGGCTAGTCCCCGCGTCGTTTCCAACCGTATGCCCCGGAGACTGGCCCCGGACGGGCGAGTAACCTGTCGTGTTCGTGGTCGAGCGCGCACAACGGCTGGCGGCCGCTGCCAAGAAGCTTCCGGTACCGGAAGGCACCTGGGCAATCGGCGCGGGACTGCTCATCGTCGGGATGAGCGCGTACGCGTTCCAGGTGATCGCGGCCAAGCGTTTGTCCGACAGCGACTTCACGTCGTTGAACGTGCTCTGGGCGATGGTCTTCGTGTTCGCGCCCGGTCTCTTCCAGCCACTCGAACAAGAGGTCGGACGCGCGGTGGCGGCCCGGCGGGTGCGGGGCGAGGGCGGCGGCCCTGTCGTCAAGCGCGCCGCACTGCTCGGGGCGATGCTCACCCTCGCGGTCTCGGTCGCCTGCGGGATCGCCTACCGACCCATCATCGACCACCTCTTCAACGGCCGGGGCTGGCTCCTCGCCGGCCTCTTCGTCGCGCTCGCGTGTTACTTCGTCGCGTTCATCACGCGAGGAACGCTCGCGGGCAACGGGCGGTTCGGCGCGTACGGCCTCATGCACGGTTCCGAGGGTTCCGTGCGCATCATCGCCACGCTCGCGCTGTTTGCAATCGGCGTCAGCTCGGTCGGCGTGTACGGCCTCGCCCTGGCAGCCCCACCCATCTTCGCGGTCGCGATCTCGTTACGGGGCCAAAATGACCTCCTGGCCCCCGGTCCCCCCGCGCCGTATTCGGAGCTCTCGGGCGCCCTCGCCTGGCTGCTGCTCGGCTCGGTGCTCGCGCAATTGCTGTCGTACGCGAGCGTCCTGGGTGTCCAGCTGCTCGCCAACGAGAGCCAGAAGAACCTGAGCTCGCACTTCATCACGGGCCTGTTCGTCGCCCGCGTTCCGCTGCTGCTGTTCCAGGCGGTGCAGGCCGCGCTGTTGCCGAACCTCGCTGCGCTGGCGAGCCAGGGAAAGCACGACGACTTCCGCGTCGGCATGCAGCGCCTGATCGTCATCGTGGTCGGAATGTGCGTCGCCGGAACCATCGCAGCCACGCTGATCGGACCGTGGTTGGGCAAGAAGCTGTTCGCCGACAAGTGGGACCTCGCCAACCGCGACATGTTCCTGCTGACGCTCGCGGCGACCGCGTTCATCCTCGCCCTGACGCTCGCCCAGGGCCTGATCGCGCTGAAGGCCTACCGGGAGAACGCGATCGGCTGGATCGTCGGTGTGCTCACGTTCGTCGGGGTGGTCGCGCTCGGTCACGATCTGATCCTGCGCAACGAGCTCGGGTTCCTCACGGGTGGCGCGGCCGCGGCCGGCGTCATGGCCGCATGCCTCTTCCCGCGCATGCAGCGGGGCGGCGGCACACTCGCGGATCTGGTGCAGGTCGTCGAACACGAACCGCTCGAGATCTGAAGGCCGGCGCCCGATGAGTGCACTGCGAGCCGAGCTTCCGCCCGAGGACCTACCGGGCCACCGCCTTCCGGCGCTGGTCCGCCTCGCGCGGCCCAAGCAGTGGGTGAAGAACGTGTTGGTGGTCGCGGCGCCCGGCGCGGCCGGTCTGCTCGGCAACGGCACCGCGGTGTTCCGCACCGCGATCGCGTTCGTGTGCTTCTGTCTCGCCGCCAGCGGTACCTACTTCCTGAACGACGCGCTCGACGCCGAAGCCGACCGCGGTCATCCGACGAAACGCGGCCGCCCGATCGCGGCGGGCGAGGTGTCGGTGCGCACCGCGGTGACCGGCGGTGTCCTGCTCCTGGCTGCCGCGCTCGTACTCTCGTTCACAGCGCGCTGGGAGCTGTCACTCGTGGTCGGCGGCTACATGCTGCAGACGGTGCTCTACAGCGTCTGGTTGAAGCACGAAGCCGTGCTCGACCTCGCGTGCGTCGCGTCGGGCTTCGTGCTGCGGACGATCGCCGGCGGCGTGGCCGTCGGCGTGACCATCTCACCCTGGTTCCTTATCGTCGCGGGGTCGGCGTCGCTCTTCATGGTCACCGGCAAGCGCCACGCGGAGATGATGGAGCTCGGAGAGCATGCCGGCAAGCACCGGCTCACGCTCGCGATGTACTCCCGTGAGTACCTCAGCTACGTGCGCGCGGTGTCGTCGAGCGTCACGATCCTCGCGTACTGCCTCTGGGCGTTCGAGCGTTCGGCCGCGGTCGGCAGCCAGACCTGGTTCGAGCTCGCGATCATCCCGTTCGTCCTCGGCATCCTCCGATACGCGCTCCTCCTCGAACAGGGACGCGGTGGCGCCCCCGAAGAGCTCGTGCTCGGCGACCGTGTCCTCTTGTTGATGGGCGCGTGCTGGGCGATCCTGTTCGCGATCGCGGTGCGCGGTTCGTGAGATGACCGTTTCCGACCCGGCGACGACGCAACTGCTCTCGGGATGGGGTCGCACCGCGCCGACCCTCGCCACGGTGCACCGGCCCGACGATCTCGAACACATCGTCTCCCGGGTCACCGCGCCCGGAGCACGCGGCGTGATCGCGCGCGGGCTCGGTCGTTCCTATGGCGACGCGGCCCAGAACGCGGGCGGCGACGTCGTGTCGTTGCGGCACCTCGACGCGGTACTCGACATCGATGTCGACAAGGGCACCGTCACCGTCGAGAGCGGCGTGAGTCTCGACCGACTCTTGCGGACGTTGCTCCCGCTCGGCTGGTTCCCGATGGTCATTCCCGGCACGAGTCACGTCACGGTGGGCGGCGCGATCGCCTCGGACATCCACGGAAAGTTCCGGCACGGCTCGTTCGCCGACTACGTCGAGAGCATGCGCGTCGTCACGCCCGCAGGTGGCGCCCGGACCTTGGTCCCCGACAGCGAGGCCGACGCGTTCTGGGCGACGAGCGGCGGCATGGGACTCACGGGTGTGATCACCGAGGCCACACTCCGGCTGCACCCCGTCGAGACCTCGCGCATCGTGTGCGATACCGAGCGCGCCACCGACGTCGACGACTGCATGGCGCGCATGCTCGAAGGCGATCATGCCTATCGCTACTCGGTCGCATGGATCGACTGCCTGGCATCGGGCGGGAACCTCGGGCGCGCGGTGATGACCCGCGGGAACCACGCGACGCTCGACGACCTCCCCGCGGGCGACCGTTCGGTGGCGCGCGAGTACGAGCCCCGCACGCTCATCGGGTCACCGCCATGGCTGCCGAACAGCCTTCTCAACGTGCTCACCGTCCGCGCCTTCAACGAGATGTGGTTCCGCAAGGCACCGAGAACGCAGCAACGGCACATCGAAGGGATCAAGCCCTTCTTCTTCCCCCTCGACTTCGTGCGGAACTGGAACCGTATCTACGGGCCGCGCGGGTTCGTGCAGTATCAGTTCGTGGTGCCGTTCGGCGCGGAGCAGGTCATCCGACGTGCGCTGGAGCGGTTCAGCGCGGCGCGCATACCCACGTTCCTCGCGGTACTCAAGCGCTTCGAGCACGACAGCCGCTCGCTGATCGGCTTTCCGATGCCGGGCTGGACGCTGGCGCTCGACATCCCGACCGCGCCGGGGATCTCCGATCTGCTCGACGCGCTCGACGAGCTGGTCGTGGAAGCCGGGGGTCGGGTGTACCTCACCAAGGACGCACGCCTGCGGCCCGAGCTGCTGCGGACGATGTATCCCCGTCTCGACGATTGGCGCGCGACCCGCGCCACCCTCGATCCTGGAAACCTGATGCGCAGCGACATGGACCGGCGACTCGACCTCAGCGGCGTGCAGGAACGCTCCGCATGAAAGACGCACTCGGCGAGATGCAGTCGGTCCTCGTGCTCGGAGGTACCTCCGACATCGCACTCGCGACCGTCCGCAAGATCGTCGGCCGTCGTCGCGCCCGCGTCGTGCTCGCCGCCCGCAACCCGCAGGCGTGCGAAAGCGCGGCCGCCGAGTTGCGCGCGCTCGGCGCGTCGGAGGTGCAGTGCGTTCCCTTCGACGCAACCGATTTCGGTGCGCACGAGATCTTCGTCCGCTCCGCGTTCGACCGGTTCGGCGACTTCGACCTCGTGCTCGTCGCGTTCGGCGTCCTCGGCGACCAGGCCCGCGCCGAGCGCGATGCCGGCGCCGCCCTCGACATCGTCCAGACCAACTTCACGGGCACGGTCTCGGTGACGGTCCCGTTGGTCAACCGCTTGCGGGCCCAGGGCCACGGCACGCTCGTGCTGCTGTCGTCGGTCGCGGGAGAACGGGTGCGCCGCGCGAACTTCGTGTACGGCGCATCGAAAGCCGGCGCCGACAGCTACTACGAGGGGATTGCGGCCTCACTCGCCTCGAGCGGGGTGCACGTGTTGATCGTGCGACCCGGGTTCGTGCACACGAAGATGACGGCCGGGATGAAGGCCGCACCCTTGTCGGTCTCCCCCGACGACGTCGCCGACGCGGTCATACGCGGGATCACGCGCGGGCGCGACATCGTGTGGGTGCCGTCGGCGATGCGTTACGTCATGATGATCCTGCGTCACGTTCCGACGGTGATCTTCCGGCGCCTGCCCATATCGTGAGCTCGTGAGCGAGTGACTCCCGATGGCCGGCGCACGATCGCCGCGTTCGACTTCGACGGGACGATGACGCGGAGCGACAAGCTCGTCCCGTTCGTCATGAGCGTCGTCGGGCGACGGCGCGTGCTCGCGGCGTTGGGCGCGGAGTCGACCCGCCTCGCGGTTGCCGCCGCCGGTCGCGGGGATCGCGACGCGGTGAAGGATCGGGTGCTGACCCGCATCCTCGCTGGTCTCCCCTACGCCGACGTCGAAGCGGCGGGCCGGACCTTCGGGGCCGAGCTCTCGGGCGCCGCGGTGACGCCCGAAGCCCGCGATCGCATCGCGTGGCACAAGCGTCAGGGCCACGAGATCGCGATCGTCTCGGCTTCGCTCGACGTCTATCTGGACGTGGTAGCGCGCGATCTCGCCATCCCGCACCTGTTGTGCAGCGCGCTCGAGCGCGACGATCGCGGCGTATGCAGCGGGCACATCCTGGGCGCCAACTGTCGGGGAATCGAAAAAGCGCGCCGTCTGCAGACGCTGTTCGGCGACGCCGACGTCGAGCTGTGGGCCTACGGCAACAGCTCCGGCGACGACGAGATGCTCGCCCTTGCGCAACACCCCGTGCGGGTTCGCCGAGGGCGGGTCTGCAGCATCACTTGAGAGGTTTGAGCCGACCCGCGACACCCACCGCGTTCCCGAACACCCGGCCCGACAGATCGCCGAGGTTCGGGGCGTCGCCGAATACCGACAGCCGGCCGTCGGCGCGCAACATCGCGTACCCGAGACCCGTCGTCGACGGCAGCATCGCGACGTAGGGCGAGGTGGTCGGGGCGGTGGCCCCCGACCCGTGATAGCCGGCGCTGCCGAACGAGAACAGCCCACCGTCTCGGGCGATCATCCAATAGCCGTCGCCCTGTTGGCGCGCCGCCATCGACACCACGGGCTGGTTGAGCCGGATGCTGCCCGTCGACCCGTGGAACGCGGCGTCGCCGAAGCTGAAGATGCCGCCGTCGCGGGCGTATAGCCAGTAGCCGCGGCCCGTCTTGGTCGGGGTCATCCCGAGGACGGGCGCATTGAGCCGCCACGCTCCGGTCGAACCGAAGAACCGGGCGTCGCCGAAGCTGAAGATCCCGCCGTCGCCGGCGACGAGCCAATACCCCCGCCCCGACGGCGTCGACGCCATTCCCACGATGGGCGCGTTGAGCCCGCGCCCGCCCATCGACCCGTAGAAACCGGCGCTGCCGAACGCGTAGACGCTGCCGTCGCCCGCGAACAGCCAGTACCCCGTCGCCGACGGCTGCCCGGCGATCCCCACGATCGGCCGAGTCAGCTTGAACGAGGCCGCGCTGACCGCGGCCGCACCCCCGAACGCCGCGACCTGACCGAGGTTCGTCGCGATCCAGTACCCGGTGCCGTTGACGCGCGCCGCGACCTGAGCCCGGATCGCGGGCAGCATCGGCTCGACGCGTTGCCCGGGACAGTCTGTCGCTGACGTGTCGCGATGGCCGCAGATGTTGAAGAGATCCTCGACCGCGCCGTTCGACGCGTGAAACGTCCCGCGACCGAGCGGGTTGATTCCCCAGCGCGCGCACTTCCACGAGAGCAGCGTGACGAGACCGTTCAGCATCGCCGGCGGCGGGCTCACGGTGTCGTACGTGCCCATGAGTGCGATGCCGATCGTGTTCGAGTTGTGGTAGATCGCGTGCGCGCCGCGGACGTTCGCGTGGCTGTACTCGCCGGTGTGTGCGGTTCCCGCCGGGTAGTTCTGGGCCCAGCGTCCCTCGTAGATGTGGCCGTTGGGATCGATCAGCCAGTTGTACGCCACGTCGATGTACTCGCCCGCGGTCTCGTTCGCGAGGATCCCGCGGCACAGGCCCGCGTAGTTCGTCGCGTCGTTCGGCGTACCGGTGTGGTGCACCACGATCTTCGTGATCGTGGTGTCGTAGACCTGTCCGGGCTTGCGCAACCCTTCGTTCGCACCCCATTGGGCGCGTGTGACGATCGGGGGAACGGGCCAGTTCGGGATCGGCGCGAACATGGATTGCACGTCGCCCAGGTCGACGACGCGGACGCCCCCGCGATGCGCGAGATACGGCGCCGCGACCGCCGCGGCACCGACTCCCGCACCGAGCTGCAACGCGGCGCGACGAGTCAGGCGACGAGCTACATCATCGTGGCTGTCGTCGTGCTGCACAGACCTCTCCCAGGTTCTCCACCAGGGTCATCGGCAACTCAGCCCGCATTCGTTGGTACAGAGTACCGGTGGATGTGTGGTAGCAACCGTCGGTGCCTCCGACGGCGCGTCCGACCGTAGCGATCGACGTCACGCCGCTTCTCGGCGCGCGCTCGGGGATCGGCGCTGCGGTTGCGGAGATCGTCGTCGCGCTGCGGGCGCTCGAGGCCGGTCCCGACCTCGTTCCGTACACGCTGAGCACACGCGCGCGCCGCCAACGCGACGTGGTTCCCGCCGATACCCGATTCGTGCCGATACCCGCGCGCATCTTGTTGCGGTCGTGGGTCCGCGCCGAAGCGCCGCGCATCGATCGTTGGCTCGAACCCGCGCAGGTCATCCACGCGACGAACTATCTCGCGCCACCGAGCCGGCACCCGATGATCATCAGCGTGTACGACTGCTCGTTCGTGAGATATCCGGAGCTCTGCACCCCGGAAGTGCGCGCGTTCGATCCCGTGATCCGGCGCGCGGTCGCGCGCGGCGCCACGTTGCACACCGGGTCGGAGTTCGTCGCCGACGAGATCGAGGAGATCTACGGGATGGGACTGCGCGCCGCGGGTCGGCTGGTCGTGATCCCCCTCGGTATCCCGGCCCTGGGGGACGAGGCGGAGATGCCTCCGATCGTCGCCGAAGCGGTAGGAGACGCGCCGTTCATCGTCGCGATCGGGACCCTCGAACCCCGCAAGAACTTCGCGCATCTCGTAGGCGCGTTCGGGGAGCTGGCCGGTCGCCACGCCGATCTGCGCCTCGTGATCGCGGGCCACGACGGCCCAGCACGACCCGAGATCGACGCCGCCGTCGCCCGGCTCCCGACCGGCGTCCGCGAACGGGTCGTGCTGGCAGGCGGCGTAACCGACGCGGGACGGCGGGCCCTGCTCGAGCAGGCCACGCTCTTGGCGTATCCGTCGATCTACGAGGGCTTCGGGTTCCCGCTGCTCGAGGCGATGACCGCGGGCGTTCCCGTCGTCGCCGCCCGGGCCGGATCGATCCCCGAGGTCGCGGGCGATGCCGCGCTGCTCGTCGAGCCCACCAACGAACACGGCTTGGCCGGCGAGATGGATCGCGTGATCACCGACGCCGCGATCCGCGCCGAGCTCGTCGCGCGCGGCCGCGATCGCGTGCACGCGTTCTCGTGGGATCACACGGCACGCGCGCTCGCGTCGTGCTATCGACGCCTCGCCCAGGCCGACCCGTCATGAAGGTGCCGGCGTGAGAGTTGCGCTGCACGCGGGCCAACTGTTGCAACCCGTGCCCGGCGGCATCGGCCGTTACGAGATCTCCCTGCTCCGCAACCTTCCCGACTACGGCGTCGACGCGGTCGCCTTTGCCGCGGGACCCCGCCCGCGAGGCGTCGCGCGCCGAGTCCCGTGGATCGACCTCGGTCCACCGCGGGGCAGTGCGCGCTACGAGCTCTGGCACCGACTCCGTCGGCCCCAACTCCGCATCGACGCCGACGTCGTGCACGCACCCAGCCTGGCCGTTCCCCCTGTGCACGGACGCCCGCTCGTCGTGACTGTGCACGACGTCGCGTTTCGCCGACTGCCGGAGACGACGACGAAGCGGGGCGTGAGCTTCCACACGCGCGGGCTGACGCTCGCGCGCCGCCACGCGACGCTTGTCGTCGTGCCGTCGCAATTCACCGGGCACGAGCTCGAACGCGAGGGCTTCGACCGCGACCGGATCGTGGTCGTTCCCTTCGGTGTCGATCAACCTTCACCGCGCGACCCCGACGAGATCGATCGCGCCGTCGCCCGGGCCGACGTCCAACCTCCGTACATCCTGACGGTCGGAACCGTCGAGCCCCGCAAGGACATCGCGACGATCGTCCGTTCGGTAGAGCGTCTCCGCGTGTCTCGGCCCGACCTCACGTTGGTGGTTGCCGGTCCGCGCGGTTGGGGCGAGGTGCGCGGCCTCGAACGCTCGTTCGTCAAGGTGATCGGAGCGCAGCCGTGGTCGGTGCTCGACGCGCTCTACCGGCGCGCCGACGCTTTCTGCCTCGCGTCGCTCTACGAGGGCTTCGGGCTCCCCGTGGTCGAAGCCATGGCTCGCGGTGTGCCGACGGTCGCGACCACGGGGTCCGCGCTGGAAGAAGTCGTGGAAGGTGCGGGTGCACTCTTCTACCCGGGCGATGTCGACGCGTGCGCCGACCAGATCGAACGGGTGCTCGACGACGACGCGCTCCGCACCCGGCTGACGACGGCCGGCGTCGCGCGCGCACACGAGCTGAACTGGGGACGGTGCGCCGACGGGCACAGCCACGCATACGCTCGCGCCCTCGCGCTCGTCTCTTCCTAGACTCCCTCCGTGCGCGTCCTGCTCGATGTCTCCGCGGTACCGGCCCGACCGGTCGGAGCAGGCGTGTACACGATCGCCATCGCGCGCGGCGTCGGCGCCCGAACCGAGGTCGACCTCCACCTGTTGACGCGGCGGAGCGACACCGCACGTTGGGCCGATCTCGCCCCGAACGCCACGGTGCACGCGCTCGCACCGAACCGCAGGCCCGCGCGTCTCGTGTGGGAACAGGCGACCGGGCCCGGCGTGGCCCGCCGCATCTGCCCCGACGTCTGGCACGCGCCGCACTACACGATGCCGTTGCGATCGAACGCGGCAACGGTCGTCGCGATGCACGACCTCACGTTCTTCGACCATCCCGAGTGGCACGAGCGCTCGAAGGTCGTCTACTTCCGCAAGATGATCGCCGCCGCGGCCCGGCACGCCGACCTGATCGTGACGGGCAGCCACGACGCGGCCCGAGGGTTGGAGACGCGCTTTCATCCGCCGGGCGAGATCGTCGTCATCCATCACGGCGTCGACCACAGCCGCTTCGCACCGAGCGACGGAGATCCGCAGACGGCGGTGAACGACCATGCCGCGCTCGCGCGCCACGGCATCACCGATCCGTACGTCGCGTTCGCGAGCACGATCGAGCCGCGTAAGGACGTGCCCACGCTCGTACGCGCGTTCGCACGCGTCGCCACGACACATCCCGATCTCCAACTCGTGCTGGCGGGCGGCGACGGCTGGGGTGTCGCCGAGGCCCGCGCCGCCATCACCGCGAGCGGAATCGCGACCCGCATCCTGCGACCGGGCTACGTCGACGACCCCACGCTCGCCGCGCTCTTCCGGCGCGCCCGTGTCATCGCCTATCCCTCACTCGTCGAAGGTTTCGGCATGCCCGCGCTCGAAGCGCTCGCGAGCGGTACGCCTCTCGTCACAACGTCGGGCTCCGCACTCGAAGAGGTCGTGGGCGACGCGGCTCTCCTTGTTCCCCCCGCCGATCCCGACGCGCTGGCCCGGGCCCTCTCGACCATCCTCGACGATCCCGCGGTCGCGGACCGTCTGCGCGCCGCTGGTCCGCCCCGCGCCGCGACCTTCACATGGCGACGGTCGGTCGATGCTCACCTCGACGCGTACGAACGGGCCGTGCACCGGCACGCCCGCGAGACGACGACGTCACGGTGAGGGCGCTCGTCACCGGCGCGACCGGCTTCGTCGGGCCGTACCTGCTCGCACACCTGCGCGAGCGCGGCGACGAGGTCACGGTTCCCGGCGATCCCGAGGGCCTGTTCGACATCACCGACCGCGCCGGCGTGCTCGACGTCTTCCGCGCCGCCCGACCCGAGGTCGTGTACCACCTCGCCGCATGGTCCGAAGTCGGCTCGTCGTGGCAGGACCCGACCAACTGCCTGCGCGTGAACGTCGAGGGCACGGCCAACGTACTCGACGCCGCGCGCACCGCGGGGGCGCGGCGGGCCCTGGTCGTCGGGAGCTCGGAGGAGTACGGCAAAGTCGACGCGGGCGGTGCGCGGCTGCGCGAGGACGCGCCGCTGCGTCCGATCACGCCCTACGGGGCGAGCAAGGTCGCGGCCTCGTATGTGGCACTGCAGGCGTGGATAGGGACCGGACTCGAGACGGTGCGGGTGCGCGCGTTCTCGCACACCGGCGCGGGCCAGTCGGACCGCTTCGTCGTTCCGGCGCTGGCCCGGCGCATCGTGATGGCGCAGCTCGAGCTCGCGGACTCGATCGCGGTCGGTGCGCGCGATCCGGTGCGCGACCTCTCGGACGTGCGCGACGTCGTGCGCGCCTATCGACTCCTGGTCGAACACGGGGAGCCGGGCGAGGTC
Source organism: Actinomycetota bacterium (assembly GCA_041691275.1). Lineage (GTDB taxonomy): Bacteria > Actinomycetota > Acidimicrobiia > IMCC26256 > PALSA-610 > PALSA-610. The sequence continues at coordinate 10,848 of JBEPUZ010000031.1, forward strand.
TACAACGTGTGCAGCGGCGCCGGCGTGTCGATCGGTGAGATCGCCGACCGGCTCGTCGCGCGCGCCGGCGACGAGCTCACCGTGCAGGTCGACGACGATCTCGTGCGGCCGGTCGAGGTGCCGTACCTCGTGGGTGACCCGACGAAGATCGGCGCCGCCACCGGCTGGTCACCGCACTTCACGCTCGACGACACGCTCGACGCGGTCCTCGCCGACGCGCGGACGCGGGCTCAGGGCTCAGGGCTCTTGACGATCGAGCCAGCTGAGTAGCGCCGCGATCGCGCGCGGGTCGTGGCGGAGTCGGTGCGGACCGTTCGCGACGATGCGCAGGTCGACGTGATCGCCTGCGACCGAAGCGAACCGGCGCGCGTCGTCGACATCGACGACATCGTCGGCACTCCCGTGCACGAGCAACCACGGCCGGGGTGAGATGCGTTCCGCGGCCGCGAGCGGATCGAGCGTCGCGATCGCGCGGATCCAGGCTTCGGCGTCGGTCGGGTAGTCGGGCGTCCGGAGCACCCCGGTGCGCCGCGCGTACTCGAGGAACCACTCGGGTTCGCGCACCCACGTCTGCAACGACGCCGGTGCGGCGAACGTCGCGATGCCGCGCACCCGTTCGTCGTCGGCGGCGACGATGATCGCCAGCGTGCCGCCGAGACGGAATCCGGCGATCCACACGCCCGTGATGTCGGTACGCGCCTGCAACGCGTCGACCGCGGCGCGTACGTCGGCCAGCCACCCCTCGATCGAGAAGTCGCCCTCGGACGGACCCGTGCCCCGAAAGGTGAACGTGAGCCCGGCCCAGCCCGATTCGCGGGCGATGCGGTCGCACAGCGTCTGATCGGTGTTGCCGACCGCGGCGGCCCCGCCCGCACCGCGGGGGAACCCCGGCAGCACAAGCAGACCGGGCACCCTCGTCATCCCCGCCGGGCGCGCGAAATGCGCTCCGAGCCGCAATCCTTCCGAGACCAGCTCTTCCATGTGGTGGTTATCCTGGCGCGCGTGACCGCCTCCGCCACGAACCCGGGCTCATCTCTCGCCCCCACCCCCGCGTTGCCCGGCCCCACCCCCGCGTTGAAGGAGTGGGCGGCCATTGTCCACGCCCTCCTCGAAGGCGAACAGATCGTCGACGTGCGCAAGGGCGGCCTGCGCGAGGACGGCCGGCATTTCGGGGTCGACACCCGGCGCTGCTGGCTCTCTCCCACCGGCGAGCACCAAAAGGCCGAACTGCTCAAGCCCGCCTACGCGCACTGGGTCGATCTCGCCGATGCGTCACCGGTCGGCCAACCCGTGACGCTGCACGGCTGGGCCGACATCGTCGACGTCGCCACCATCACCGAGCGCGAGCACGTCGACGCGCTCGATTCGAAGCTGGTCTGGGCCCGCGACTACGTCGACTCCCGCTTCTCGTGGAAGAAGCGGGACCCGCTCTGGGTGCTCGTGCTGCGCGTGCACCGTCTCGTGGAACCGGTCACGGTCGCCTGGGACGAGAGCTACGGCGGCTGCACGTCGTGGGTCACCTACGACGGACTGCCGAACGACCCTGCGAGCCTGCCCTCCAAGGTGGCGCTCTCCGATGTCGCGTTCGAGTCGAAGCGCAAGGGCATCCGCGAAGCTCTGCCCGCCGAGTGCTGGAAACGTCCTTCGGCCTGAAGGGCGCCCGCCTGAACGCTCGTCAGTCGCCTGCCGCGGCCAGGATCGAGTGGTGCGGGTGATACCCGCGGTTGCGCGCCTCTGCCAGCGTCTGCGGTGAGATCGCGATGAACGTCTCCGACTTCAGGACCTCGTCGACCGCCTCCGTCACGGTCGGATCGACGCCGTAGAGATCGAGGTCGTACACGACCTGCGTGCGCTTGTCGCCGAGATACCGGTAGTGCTCGAACGCCAGAGGACGACTCATCGCGCAAAATCTACCGTGGGAAAGTGAACGGGGGGCGCCGAAGCACCCCCCGTTCATTTCGACTGATTCGAAACCCGTCGTGCCTTCGCGCCGGTGGGACCATTGCCAGCAGCTGCGACGGTGGTGCAGCGGTTTGGTTTCCGCAGGTGGTCCAGTCGAGAACTGACGGCCTAACGGCCGCGCACCTCCGAAGTCCCAGATCTATCGTGCATCTGTTGGACCACCTCCTCTCTTCGGTACGACATTTTTACCAGACCCGAGCCACCCGCGGAACCCCATTTCGAGCCCGTTCACACGGAGTACTCATTCCTCTTCCGGGGGGCGGGTGGCAGGGGGGCCGACTGCGCCGATCTCGCGGAGATAGGCGAGTTGGGTCTCGATGACGGCGTGCACCTGCTCGGGCATGTACTCCTCGCCGGTGACCCGGGCGCGTTCGAGGATGTAGTCGACGGTCTCCGCCCCTCCGACCACCACGTCGCCGGGCGGGTGCGCCGACGAACCGTTCCCGGTCACGCCCTTGCGCTGGAAATACTCGAGCTGGAAATCGAGGATGCGGCGGACGTCCTCGGGAGTCAACGTGGCCGCGACTCCGTCGGGGACGTTCTCCACGACCCACTCGTAAGCCTCCTCGGGATCGAAGACCGGCGGCGCCGGCTCCGATGCCATGCGCCCCGCCTCCCGCACCACGAACCAGGCCGCGATCGCGCACGCGATGCCGATCACCAACAACGCCGTCACGAGGGCCATGGGCTCAAGCTGTAGGGCACGCGTCGACGCACAGGCAACTCGAAGGCACGGGTTCAGGACCGGGAGACCGGCCGGGTCAGCTCGTTTCGGGAGGAATCTCGAGGATCCAGATGTCGTAATCGTCGGCGCCGAACGCCGGGATGTATGGTCGACGGGCTTCTCCAGGTCGTGGTCGTCGGCGACCGTCACGTGACCCACCAAGCTTGGCGCGAGGAGCCAGTCGCTCGACCCGGGCGGGCACGGCGGTGACGACCACCAGGCGGCGCCGGAGCTGATGCTCGCACAATGGTTCCAGAGCGACACGCAGCCACGCCGCTCAAAGCCAACCAACGCGGCGGCAGGGGATTCCGGAGACCGCCCGCCGGAACCCGAGATGCTACGAACGACCCGCAATGCCCGCACAATCATCATCATTCAGGGCAACATGTGCTGTGCCGACTGACGAGGATCAAGCTGCGTTGCGTAACCCCGCGTGTGATAGCGCGGTCGACAGATCGCGCGAGTCGATCCTGCTTGCGGCGATCGCAGTGGGCCTGATTGGCGTGGCGCTAGCCGCTTACGCCCGTTACGCCTCGCCCTACCGCCCTGGCATTACGACCCGGCTAGGTTTCAACGGCTTCTTTGACCAGAGCGAGTACCTCAAGAGCGCCAAAATTTTGGCTCACTTCCACTTGCCGTCAACGCCCGCGCAGTATCGCTTCGGGCTTGGCTATCCGATTCTCGCCGTGCCGTTCCTGTGGCTCGGCTTTCACGGAGATCCTTTCGCGCCGGTCGACGCGCTCACCTACGGAGTGACGGCCGCTCTGACGTTCGTGCTCGGCACGCGACTCCCGATGCTTCGATCTCAACCGGCTCGCATTGCAGCCGGACTCGCAGCTGCGACCATCGCCATCATTGCGACACCACTCCTCGTTCTCACCAGCATGCCGTTCAACACGAGCATCACCGTCTCGTTGACGTTGCTAGTGCTCGTGATCGCGACCTCATCGCGTGAAGTGACTTACCAGCGGGCGGTCGCCCTGGGCCTCGCGGTCGGATGGATCTTCGCGGCGCGGTATGCCGACGCGGTCTTTGTTGGGATACCGATCATTGCGCTCTTGATTCTTCGCTCGGACCGCGAGCGCAAACGCATCATCGTCGCTGGCGGAGCGACGCTCACATTCGTCGTCGCGCTCGTCCTCGTGACCCACCAACACGCCTTCGGCAACCCATTCACAACGCCTTACCACTATCACGTACGCGCGTCCGGCGCGAATGATCAATCGCTCGCCCAGTACCGCCTCTCAAACGTTTGGAAGAACTTTGTCGGGACGTTCTTAACCGGGCTGAATCATGGGAAACGAGTCTCCCGAGATCCGATCCTTCGGCAGTTCCCGCTGCTCTGGCTCGCGCCGATCGGTGCGGTCGTAGTCGCGCGAACACGCGATCGAAATCGTGCACTCTGGGTGACGATGACGGTCACGAGCCTCTTTGTGAGCATTTTTTATCTTGCGTTCGTAGCTGGCGGACCCGGCGATCTCCCATTCTCGAACCCTCGCTACTGGGCGGCCTGGTACCCGCTTTGGTCCGTCTTGATTGTCGCGGCCGCCGCAGCGGGCGTGCAGCAGCTCGTCTTGGGTTCGACGTCGGCGCAATCTCATCTCGATCGCGGACCATAGACATGGCGAGCGTCCGCGCGGAGATGCGGAGGAGCGTCGCGGGCCGTCCTCTTCGCTCGTCGCATTCGCATATTCGGAACTGCCAACCCTCTGAGTGGCGAGGTGCATCGAACGACAGTAGGGACGAGCAGCTCATCTGTCTGAGCTCGCGCCACGCCAGCGGGAGTCACCCCAGAGCGCACCCAAACTGGCTCTACGCGAATGGGTGGGGAGCGCGGGTACGGATACGTGGCGGTTGAGGGGGGTCTGCTGTAATTCGGCTGGTGAGCAGCGTTCGTCCTGCCGGTGGTGTCGTTCGTTGGGCCGGTGGTATTTGGTGGGCCGGTTTTCGGTGTCCGGGTGGGTCGCGAAGCCTCGATCGACCGTCGCTGGTCAGGTCGTTGCGGCATCCAGGGCGGCGATGCGGATGATGTTGTAGACGGCGCCGGTCATGAGGAACCAGGCCCGGTTTCGTTGCCGGCCGATGTAACGGAGCTTGCGGCCACCGGCGATGGTTTTCATCCAGCCGAACGGTTCCTCGATCCGTTTGCGGATCCGTTGACTCACGACGTGTCCGGGATGTCGGGTGGTCCGCCCGTCGATCGTGGAACGTTGCCGGGTGGTGTTCGGCCGCGATGTGGGGCGTGAACCCGAGCCCCCGGACATCGGCGACGAAGTCCTTGGTGTCGTAACCCTTGTCGCCTGCGACGGTGCGTCGTCGTGTCTTGGGTGGGAGCCGTTCGAGCATCTCGAGCGCGGTGGCCCGTTCGGCATAGCCGGTCGCTTCGGTCAGTTCGGCGTCGACGAGCAGCGCGTTGCGATGCTCCATCAACAGATGACCCGTGTAGCAAAGCTTCGCCGCGGTGGCGTTGGACTTGCGGGCCATCCTCGCTTCGGGATCGGTCGTTGATTGGTGCGTGTCGTTCGATCGGCGTTCGCCATGGAAACTGACCTCGGCGTTGCGGCCCGCCTTCGGCGGCTTGGGTACCGGCTTGTCTTTCGGTTGGAAACTATTGTGTGATGCCCACGCCTCCAACAGGGTGCCGTCGACCGAGAAATGTTCGCTCGAGAGATACCGGCGGAGCTTCGCCTGACCCACCACCGCGGCGAAGAACTGGTCCGCGATCTCATGGTCCAACAGGCGGTCACGGTTCTTGGTGAATGTGGTCGCGTCGAACGCTTTCGCGTCGATCGGAAGGTCCAAGAACCACTTGAACAACAAGTCATAGTTGAGCCGTTCGCAGAACGCCCGCTCGGACCGCATCGAATAGAGCGCCATCAACACGGTCGCTTTCAGCAGCGTCTCGGGCGGGACGCTCGGCCGGCCCGAACCCGCGTACATCGCGTCGAACTCGCCATCGAGCTCGGCCAGGACTGCGTCCACGACCTTGCGGATCCGTCGGATCGGATGATCGGCCGGGATCAGATCCTCCGGACTCAACGAACTCAACATCGCCAACTGCCGATCAGAAGTTCCACGCATGCAACGAGCATGCCGAACCCGCCCACCAATCGCGAGCACCTACCCCGACTTTTTCAGCACCCCGCTAGCCGTCGAACAGTCACGAAGATGGCGGGACCCCGACCCGCGCGGTGGACCCCCAGCTACACGTCACTCCCCACCCCAACGCGAAGAGCCCCAAACTTCCGCCAATCCCGGGAAGTTCAAAGGACGCCTGCACACGCACAGCATCTATCGTCCGCGACAGCATCGTCGACTACCCGGGCGGGACTTGTGCCACCGTCATCGAGAACGACTGCGTGCGATACGAATCCGGTCGGTGCGTCAGCGACTGTTCGAGGAGTTTCGTGTTGATCGCGTTGCGTGTCGAGATGACACCGACCCCAGGGAGCACACTCTCAATGGGCTCTGGCCCCTTGGCTACGACAAAGAGTCCTTTGCCCTGGGCATTCCACTCCCGGGCCAGGCGCTGAATGTCGGCAGTGTGGGGGGTACCGCGGGTCACGCCCACCACGGCACCGCACCAGCTCCGTATGCCCTGCGGCACCCACTCGTCGTACAGATCGGACTTGTCCTGCTCAAGGACGATCACCGCCGCGTGCGGGCCGATGTCGGCACAGACGTCGTGGAACACATCGAGAAAGCCCCGTTGCTCGCTCATCGAGCGCACGCCTACCAAGGTGTAGACCGGATACGCCACGGCCAGGATCGCGAATGACACCGCGCCGACGCGTAGCACAGGTCCGAACCCGCGCCTCGGACGAAGGTCGAAACAGACCGCGGCGAGACCCAGTGCGAGGAGTATCAGGAGCGGGAACGCGCCGACGAGAAATCGGCGGTCGACCCAGACCTGGTCGGGAACCGCGCTGGCCTTGTAAAGGTAGAGCAGGCTGACGGGCGCCAAAACCGCGAGGACGCCGATCGCCCAACTCATCCGACCACGCAACAATTCGCGCGTGAGCAGGCCCGCCGCGATGATCGCGACCACGATCGTCAACGGCCCGAGGTACCACGACATCCAGGTGAACGATCGCTCGAAGTACGTGCGGGTGGCGTCTACGGGCACGTGCTCGGCCGCCTGCAGGCCGCCGACGAGGCCGATGGTCGCCGAGCTGTGCACGTGTTCGACGCGCGGCCGGACGAGCCACGCAACGAATCCCAACGAGGCGACCAGCACGGCAGCCGCCGATGGCACTCTCGACCACGGCAGGCGCTGGGCACACCTCGTCAGCCACGGCCACGTCGCCACCGCGATCGCGCACACAATCGCGGATGCGAGCGAGCACGACGCGAGCAGACGGACATCGTGCGAGAGGTCCGAGTAGTACAGGCCGGCGTGCCGGGTCAGATCAATGAGCCCGATGAACATCCCGGGCACGAGTCCGACCGCGAACGCGGCTATCGGCGGGAGGGTCGCGCGTTGTTCCTTCACACCGTCGGCATTCAGCCAGACGGTCGCGAAGATGACCGGAACCCCGATCAGGAACACGATCGCGTCGATGCGCGTCGATTCGAGCGCGCCGAGGAAGAGACCGGCGGTGAACGCGACCCGCCAGTTCGTCAGCAGCCCGGGTCGGACCAACAACCAGAGGGCCGTGAACAACAGGATCTGCGACGGGATCTCCGAGTACGAGTCGCGGGAGAAAGAGATCTGCGGAATGAGAAACGCGAGCGCGAGCATGGCCGAGAGCGCGAACAGCGGCCGCCGCATCAAGCGCCACGAGAGCACGTAGAACGCGAGGAGCGCGACACCGCCGAGTACCTCTGGGCCGTGGAAGAGGCCGGCGTCGCCTTTGATGGCATACGCCTCGGCTAGCACGACCGGGAGCAGGTGCGCGAACTGGAACTGCAGAGTGCCGTCCGGCATCTGATACACGGCGAACGAATCGAATCTGACGCTGGGTTCCTGGGCGAATGGACCGATGCGCGGCTTCACCGTAAGCGAGCCTTCCCGCGCGATCCAGCGAGCCGTGTTCGCGTACGAGCCGCCGTCACGGTTGACCAAAACGTGTTGTGACGCGTGAGTGGCGTTCCACGCCGTGATCGCAAGAATCAAAGCGATGCCAATGGCTGCGAATACGTGCGAATAGCGCGGAACTCTCACATTCGACGCGAGTGCCGGCCGGGCGAGGACCAACACGCCGATCCACATCACCGCGCCGATCGGGAAAGCGAGAGCGGGCCGGTACCAACTGTTCACAGCCAGTACGAGCCCGACCAAGCCGAAGCTCAACACTCCGGCGGCCGCAGCTAGCGCAACGAATTGCAGCCAACTCGGCGGTTCGCTGCCGACGGATCCCGACGTGTGCTCTGATCTACCTGCGAACACCGGGTCGAGCACCTCAAGTGGGGAACGGACCGCATCCGGGCTGGATTGGACACGTTGGATTGCGACCAGGAGATTATCGTCGTCGCCAGCGGATCGCAGGGCTGCTACGGGATGTCGATCACAGACCTTCCGAGTCGCGCGGTTCGATCGAGCATGACCTCGCAACGTTCGAGACGGTGTGCACTCGCGCGCGACGTGCGCCTTGGCGGCGGCGCCCATCGCGTCGGCGAACGCCAGATCGCAACGAGCGAGCGCGAGCGCGAGCACAGTCTCTGCGAAACGATCGAAGGGATTTGCCGTGTTGTTGCGTCGGGCGTGCCTGCGGATCACTTCGCGCTTCCTATCAACGGTACGGGCCGACCGGGGCGAACGCGTCGGCGCGCATCATCGAGGTTCTCCATGACCGACGGTCGTGCGGGCGCGAGCGCACCCTTGCCTTCGTCGATCCGACAGACGTAGAAGAGCTCGGGCTCCTCCCGGCGTGAAGGCGCCGCGCTCCGCGATCTTCCTCCTGTCAGCCGGTGCGGCTCAGGTCCTCAACAACCACCTCAACCACGTGTCGTGGCGCTGCGCCGGTGGCGTCGACCCGTCCGGCGAGGTCGCTGACCTTTGCATCGACACTGCCGGCGGCCGCGTCCGGCGCGGCCAAGGCAGTGCTGGTATCAGCTCCTCGCGACGGGAGGCGTCGTCTCCGTCGCGCTGACGGCATTCGTACAACTGACGCGGCGCAACCGACATACGACGCTCGTCGCTATCTTCGTCAGGCTGCTGGCCATCGCGACGGTGGCTCTCGCGAACTGGAACCGCCCGACGCAATCGGGTACGAGCCGTACTCGATATCGCCACAAGTTGCTCGTGGCGATCGGCATCACGCGGCTCTCTACACCTTGCCTTCACCGAGATCGTTGGCCACCGGCGCGCCCAGACCCGCGCCACGATCGGGGCGCGCAACGGGATCCGCAGCTCCGAGATCGCGCTCGACCCCACTATCACGGTGGTCGACAGGCTCGCGGTCGATTATTGGCTCCCCGACATGAAGATCGTCCCCTCGACGCCGGCGATCACGCCCTGCTTCCAGGTCGTCTCGATCACCCGTACCGCCAGGCCGCGCCCGGACAGGTCGCGGTCAAGAGCGGGGGCGCCTTCCATCTCTCCCGCGGCCAGCGCGCCTGCGCGCCCGACCCCAGCGCGGGCTGAGACCTACCTGGACGGTACCGTGCCGACCACGATCGAGTACGACTCCGACCGGTAGTCTTCGGGGCGGTGGGTCAAGGTCTGTTCGAGCACCTCGGTGTCGACGACCTGCCTCGTCGGGCCGAGGCGAGCATCGGGCACCGCGTTCTTCACGTCGTCGGCGGATCCGGCCACGACGAACAACGTCCTTCCTTGGACCTGCCACTCCCGCGCCAGCCGATGCAACGTCGCGCTGCTCGCCGGGCCGCGCGTGATGCCGACCTCCGCGCCGCACCAGCCGCGCAGCGGCTGCGGCAACCAGTCGAGCGCGTCGCCGCCCTTGCGCTCGAGCACGACGATTGCGGCGTGCGGGCCAACGTCGGTGCACACACCGTCTACCAGTCCGAGATATCCCCGTTCCTCGGCCATAGCCCGTACCGGAGCGAGTGTGTACACCGGGTACGCGACCGCCGCGACCGCGATCACGATGGCCCCGGCACGCGTCACTCGATCCCAGCCGGGTGTCGAACGCCTGCTCCACAAGAACGCCGCGAGCCCGAGCGCGAGGAGCACGAGCGCGGGAATCGCGCCGACGAGGAACCGACGCGTCACCCAGACGTGGTCGGGTACCGCGCTCGCCTTGTAGAGGTACAAGACGGAGACCGGGGCCAGGACCGCGAGCGCGCCCACGGACCGCGCCCGCTGACCGCGCAGCAGTGCGCGCACGAGGAGCGCGGCCGCGACGATGGCAACCGCGAGCGCGATCGGACCGAGGTACCACGCCATCCACGACATCGACCGCTCGAAGTAGAGCCGGGTCGCGTCGACGGGGACGTGCTCGGCTCGTTGCAGGAACGTGATCGCGCTGCCGTCACCGTGCACGTGTTGCAACCCGGGTCGGAACGCCCACACCCCGAACCCCACCAGCCCGACGGGTACGGCCGCGAAGGTCGCCAGCGCCTTCCACGGGAGCCGACGTAGCCGCGGCGCCGCGAATCGCCACACCGCCGCACCCATCGCGCACAACACCAGTGAGACGATCACGAGCCGGGTTAGCTGATGCACGTCGGACGAGAGACCGTCGTAGTAGTTCCCGCTGTGGCCGGTGAGGTCGACCAGCCCGAGTACGAGCCCGGGAACGAGTCCGCCCACGAACGCAGCGACCGAGACCGCGGTCGACCGGCGTTGCGCACCTTCACTTCGGAGCCAGGCAACAGCACAGACGAGGGGGACGCCGATGAGGAAGACGATCGCGTCGATCCGGGTCGCTTCGAGCGCGCCCAAGAAGAGGCCGGCGACGAGCGCCACACGCCAGCGCGGGAGCACGCGCGGGGTCGCAATCAGCCAGAGCGCAGTGAAGAGCAGGATCTGCGACGGGATCTCGGAGTAGGAGTCGCGCGAGAAGGAGACCTGCGGGATCGTGAACGCGAGGGCGAGGACCGCCGAAAGCGCGAACAGCGGCCGGCGGAAGAGGCGCCAGGCGAGCACGAAGAAGGCGAGCAACGCGAACCCGCTCAACAACTCGGGCACGTGGAAGAGCGCGGAGTCGCCGCCGATCGAGTAGCCCTCGGCGAGCAGAACCGGTAAGAGGTGTGCGAACTGGAACTGCAGCGATCCGTCCGGCATCTCGTAGATGGCCGGCGACGAAAGCGCCACGGTCGACTCTCCGGTGAAGGGCCCCGAGCTCGGCTGCACGGCGAGCGACCCGTCGCGAGCGATCCAACGTCCGGTGTTCGCGTAGGAACCACCGTCGCGGTCGACGAGCAGATGCTGCGACGCGTGACCCATGTTCCAGGCCGTGATCGCCACGATCGCGACGAGACCCAACGCCGCGCAGGCGTGGACACTTCGGGGCCGGGGCCCCGGTCCATCGCCGGCCGGCATTCCCGGCGCGGGTGCAGGCGCCGAGAACGGCGGGCGCACCATGACTACCAGCGCCGCCCACGCCGCGCCTCCGATCGTGAACGCGAGCACGGGTCGGTACCAGCCGTTGATGGCGAGGAGGAGCCCGACGGACCCGAACGCGAGCACGCCCGCGGCGGGGACGAACGCGGTAATCCGCAGCCAGCTTGGCGGCCCGGTTCCGTCAGCCTCAGTCACCGACCGCTCGGGCGCCGTCACGGAAACGAGTTCAGCGCACCGCGGGCGCGGTTGTGGTGGTCAGCACCGTGCGCTCGAGCAGGGCCTCGTAGCGCTTGAGCACCGTCTCCCACTCGTACTCGCGCTCGACGTACGCCTTTCCGGCCGCGCCCATCGCATCGGCAAGGGCGGGGTCAGCGCGCAACATCTCGAGCCCGGCTTCGAACTCGGCGAAATCGTCGTACGGGATCGCGCCGTTACTGCGCTCGGCGTGGCCCTTCAGTACCGCGCACCTTCCCTGCACGAGCGCGGGACGACCGAACGCGAACGCCTCGGTCAGGATCATCGAGAAGCTCTCGAAGAACGACGGTTGTGCGAGGGCGAGCGCGCCCGCCAGCGCGTCGTCGCGCGTCTGGTACTCGACAAAACCGGTGACGACGATGTCCGGGCGCTTCGGGATCTCGAGCAGGTCGATGCCGACCATGACCAGCATGAGATCTTCGTCGGGATGGCGGTCCTTGTACGCGATGAAGAACTCGACGAGCGCGAGCGCGCCCTTCCCCGCGTCGATCCGGCCTACGTAGAGCAGGTACGACGAGCTCCCGAGTCCGTAGGCGGCTCGGAAGCGGGCCGGATCGGCGTCGCCGACCTCGACCCCGATGCCGACGACACCACCGGGCGGATCGACGTGGAACCGCTCGCGGATGAGATCGATCTCCTCCGGCATCAACATGACGAACGCGTCAGGCGTACGGAATTCGGTGTCGAACAGCGAGAGCCGCAGCGGCGGCTCGTCGTGCACCGTCGAATGCAGGAGCAGCGGAGCGCGGCCTTGCACGGTATCGAGGGCCGCCCAAGTGGTCCAGTAGAGGTAGGTGAAACAGCACACTGCGTCGAACCGGTGCGCGTTGCGCTCCAGCCAGACGACGAGATCGGGCGACCACGGTCCCTGCGTCCGCATCCACTCGCGTTGCAGGAACAGAGGTCGGGGCCCGCGTCCGGTGACGAGGCGTCGGTTCAGCTCACCGAAGATGGTGTTGTCGCGCGGCGCCGCGACCCGGAACCGGTGCACGTCGACGCCGGCGACCCTGGTGCGACCCGGCTCGTACTCGTCGGCCCAGTCGACGTACGACTGCGCGCACGTGGTCGCGACCTCGACGTGGTGCCCACGGGCGGCCATCCGCTCGGCCATCTCCCGGCAGTACTGCTCCGCACCGCCGGCGATGGTCTCCCCGTAGCGCTGCACGACGTACAGCAGGCGCATCAGACCACCTCGAGGAGTGACTCGACGAAGTCGACGTTCGGGGGCTGGCGCTCGAGCTCTTCGATGCGATTGCGTCCGGCCGCAACGAGCCCGTCGCGGAACGGCGCATTCGACAGCATCTCCGCGACCGCTTCCGCGAACAGAATCGGACCTTGGTCCGGCGCCAACAGGAGCGCGGCGTCCCCGACCGTTTCCGGAATGGCCGCGCACGCACGGGCGACGATCGGCTTCCCGAACGCCATCGCTTCGAGCAACGGCAGGCAGAACCCCTCGTGCTCGCTCGCGGTGACGACTGCATCGGCCGACCGGAAGAGCGCGACGAGCTCGGGTTCCCCGACCGGGCCGACGATATGGACGTTCGCGAGGTTGAGCTCGTGCACCTGTTCGCGCAGCGCGCGCGTGTACCTCTCGAGCCGCTGGTGCCCGACGAGCATCAGCGTGCCGTTCATACCGAGATACGTCACCGCGACGTGCATCATCTCGACGAGGAAGTCGGGCCGTTTGTGCGGCATGATCTGACCGACGGACAACAGGATCGGACCCCGCACGTTCTTCAGGTGCTTCTCGGTCGCCTCGCTCGGCGCCTGCCCCGAGAGCCGGCGCAGGTTCATCACCGGCGGCACGACGCGCACGTCGCGATAGCCCATCGTCTCGAGCTCGCGCGCGTTGTAATGCGAGTCGGCGATCGCACACACCACCCGCGGCAGGAGCCGCGCGACCTCGCGCCGGCCGACGTCGAGCAGATCGGCGAAGACCGGGTCGTACGGTTCGAAGAACTTGCCGGGAGTGACGTTGTGGTACACGAGCACGAGCGGCTCGGAACGACTCGTCAGGAACTCGTGGACCTGGGCCTGGCCGATCGACGCGTGCACGATGAGCACGTTGCGCGAGTGGGCCGGGCGGTAGCGATCCAAGGGCAGCACGTCGTCGGCGAGCTCGGGCCCGATGTGACACGCGTAGATCTCCGACGGCCCGGCCCGGCGGAGCAGGTCGCGCGTGCCGAGCGCGAGGTCGGTGATGGCGTCACCTCGCGACGCAGACGCCATCACTTGATGCAGACCGACGGCCGACGACCCGATCATCGAGTGTTCACCGGGTCGCGACGATGGCGTAATCCTGCGGGCCGAACAAGAGCCCGTTGATCCGCTCGAAGTTCGCGTTCAGCCGCTTCGCCACCTCGTCGTCACCCGGAAGGAGCTCGAGCGTCTCGTCGGTGGGGACCGGCGAGCGGTCGACCCGCTCGACACTGGCAAAACCCGCTTCGCCGAACAAGAAGCCGAGGTAGCTGGGATGCACCGGACGGACGTGATCGGGATCGACCCAGAGCGCGTGCGCGTAGGTGTACAGCGACGTGGGGTTCACCGTCTCGATGACGACGCGGCCACCGGGGCGGACGATCTCGCCCGCCAGGCGCACCACGTCGATCACGTGCTGAGGCGACAGGTGCTCGATGACCTGGATCATGACCAGGCCGCCGAGGCTGCCGTAGTCGAGCTCGCTCAGGTACTCGACCGCGCGCCCCTCGTCGGCCTGCAGACCGCGCGAGCGCGCCCATTCGACGAGGCGCGGATCTGATTCAAGACCGCGCGCGTCGACGCCGAGGCTCTGCAGGAGCTCGAGGAACTCACCCCGACCGAATCCGATGTCGAGGACGGGACTGCAGCCGACGAAGCGTTGTGCGAGGTCGCTGTACCGCGACGTGATGTCGTCGGCGCCACCCCGGAAGTGCGCATTGAAGGCGTCGAGCTCGTACCACGTGTCGACGCCGGCACCGGGTACACGCGCGGCGATGTCCGAGACCTGGACGAGCAGCTCCTGCACGCGCCGGTTCTCCTCGGCCAGCCTGACCTGCAGGTCGTCGAGCTGTTGCAACACCCGTTTGTCGTACGTCTCCGCCAGCAGGTTGGTCGCGGTCGACATCAGTGTGATGGTCCGGGCGACGGCCCGAGACTGCGCCTGCGTCTGCTGCAGGACACCTTGGATCTGGCGGCTGACACCCTTGGCAACGATCTTGTGCATCGCGGCGCCGCCGGGAACCCGGCTGTGCAAGGGCAGTGGATCCCGTACGTATTCGAACCGACCGAGCTCGGCGACGGCCCGCTCGAGCTCGGCGAGGACGAACGCCGGCGTCGGCGTGCGCCCGGTGATGCGCTGGAAGTGCGACTCCATCTCGGCTTCGAGGCCGGGAGGGTACTGACCGCTCTGACGGCGGCGTTCCACTCGTTCGCGCAGTGTGACGAGAAGCTGCTCGAGCGACGGCGGGGTCTGGTCCGGCGAGGACGCGGGCTGGTCGTCGGCCATGTGCTGAATGTAGCTCGCACCCGGCGTTGCGAACGGACAGAAGCAGGCACCGGCCCGCGCTAGCGCCCGTCGCCCCCGCGCTAGCGTCGGAT
>JBEPUZ010000032.1:0-25701 GCA_041691275.1 Actinomycetota bacterium
CTCGGCGATGTCGGGGTTCTTCTTCTGGGGCAGCATCGACGAACCGGTCGCGTACGCGTCGGCGAGACGCATGAAACCGAACTCGTCCGTCGACCACAACACGATCTCCTCACCCATGCGCGACAGGTGCACCTGGGTGAGCGCGGCGACGAACAGCGCCTCCGCGACGAAATCGCGATCGGAGACCGCGTCGAGCGAGTTCTCGAACGAACGGGCGAAGTCGAGCGCACTCGCGACCGACGCGGGGTCGAGGGGCAGGCTGGAACCGGCGAGCGCGCCCGCACCCAGCGGCGAGACGTCGGCGCGCGCGAGGCAGTCGTGCCAGCGGTCGACGTCGCGCGCGAGGGCCCAGAAGTGCGCGAGAAGATGGTGCGCGAGCAGCACCGGTTGCGCGCGCTGGAGGTGCGTGTACCCGGGCAGCGCGATCTCGGTCGACTCCCCCGCCCGCTGCACCAGCACGCGCTGTAGCTCGTGGATGCGCGCCGCGACGGCGCGTCCCTCGCGACGCAGATAGAGCCGCATGTCGAGCGCGATCTGGTCGTTGCGACTGCGGCCGGTGTGCAGCTTGGCCCCGACGGATCCGGCGATCTCGGTGATCCGGCGCTCGATCGCGGTGTGGATGTCCTCGTCGCTCGGCGCGAACGCGAACGAGTCGTTCCCGAGCTCCTCCTCGACGCGATCGAGCGCGGCGATCAGCACGCCCCGTTCGGCTTCGGTGAGCAGCCCCACCCGAGCGAGCATCTGGACGTGGGCGCGCGAGCCCCGCAGATCGTCGGTCGCGAGGCGGCGGTCGAACGGAAGGCTCACGGTGAACGCGAGCAGCTCGTCGGCCGGACCCTCGCCGAACCGGCCGTGCCAGAGCGGCTGCCCGCTCGCGGCGTCGGGGTCCGGCCCGTGCCGGGGTTCGGGTTCGGGTTCGGTCACGAGGATCCCGGGCCCTGCCGGCGCGACCAGGTCTCGGCCGAGAGACCCCAGAGCCGTACGAAGCCTTCCGAATCCTGGTGCCGGAAGGAGTCGTCGGCGTCGTAGGTGGCGAGGTCGTGGTCGTACAGACCGCGCGGCGACCGGCGACCCACCGGATCGCAGCGGCCGGGTTCGAGGCGCAACCGAACCTCTCCGGTCACGTGTTCCTGTGTCTTCTCCACGAACGCGACGAGCGCGCCCATGAGCGGCGCGT
This sequence comes from Actinomycetota bacterium, assembly GCA_041691275.1. Lineage (GTDB taxonomy): Bacteria > Actinomycetota > Acidimicrobiia > IMCC26256 > PALSA-610 > PALSA-610. The sequence continues at coordinate 1,178 of JBEPUZ010000032.1, forward strand.
GCCACATCCCGTCGTAGATGAGCTCGGCGACGCGGATCTCGAGTCGCTGCTTCTCCCGCGCGAGATCACGCTCGAGGGTGATCCCTTCGAGATCCTTGTGCGCCAGGATCAACGAGAGGGACGCGGGGCACTCGTAGACCTCGCGACTCTTGATGCCGACGCGCCGGTTCTCGACCATGTCGATGCGACCCCAGCCGTAGGCGCCGACCGTCTTCCCGATCGTGTCGATGAGCTCGACCAGGCCGAGCTCCTTGCCGTCGATCGACACGGGAACGCCCTTGTCGAACGCGACGATGATCTCCTTGGGCTCACTCGGCGCATCCTTGGCGCTGCGCGTCATCGTGTACGGCTCCTCCGGCGCCGCCGACCACGGGTTCTCGAGTATTCCGCACTCGATCGCGCGTCCCCACATGTTCTCGTCGATGGAGTACAGCTTCTCCTTCGATGCCGAGATCGGGATCTCCCACTTGTCGGCGAGCTCGATGCAATCGGCGCGGGTGAGGCCCCAGACCCGTACCGGCGCCATGACGTCGAGGTCGGGCGCGAGGATACGCGTGGACACCTCGAACCGCACCTGGTCGTTTCCCTTGCCGGTGCAGCCGTGCCCGACGGCGTCGGCGCGGTGACGGCGGGCGGATGCCACGAGATGTTCCACGATCACCGGACGCGAGAGCGCGGAGACCAATGGGTACTTGCCTTCGTACAGCGCGTTGGCCTGGAGCGCGGGAACGAGGAAGTCGCTCGCGAACTGGTCGCGCGCGTCGATGATCTCGGTCTCGACCGCGCCCGCGGCCGCGGCCCGCTCGCGAATGATGTCTTCCTCGCCCTCGGTGAGCTGACCGACGTCGACCGCGCACGCGATCACCTCGACGCCCCACTCCTCGCGCATCCACCGAACTGCGATGGACGTGTCGAGCCCTCCGGAATACGCGAGCACGACTCGCTTTGCCACGATGATTCTCCTTGGTCAGAGGCCGACGAGGGCGGCGAGCTCGGCGGCGACAACTGCGCCGCCGACGGATTCGTTGCAGACGACCACGACGGTGTCGTCGCCCGCGATCGTGCCGAGCACCGACGCCACCGCGGCTCGGTCGAGCGCGGAGGCGACCACATGCGCACTGCCCGGGGGCGTGCGGAGCACGACGAGGTTCGCGCTGTGCGAGACCTCGACGACGAACTCGCTCATGAGTCGTTTCAGGTGGTCGTCGGTCGGCGCACGCTCGCGCGTGTACTCGGGAATGGCGTACGCCATCGCGCCGCCGGGTATGCGCACCTTCACCGCGCCGAGATCTTCGAGATCACGGCTGACGGTCGCCTGCGTCGCGACGATGCCTTCGGCTTCCAGCATCTGCACGAGGTGGGCCTGGCTCGACACCGGCTGGTCCTCGAGAATGCGCAGGATGCGGTGCTGGCGTTGGGGCTTGCCGAGAGTCGACATCAGCCCCGCTCGGCCAACAGCTCGACCAGCAGAGCGCGGACGGAATGCATACGGTTGCCCGCCTGCTGCCACACGACCGATTGCGGCCCTTCGAGCACCTCGGCCGAGACCTCCTCGCCCCGATGGGCGGGCAGGCAGTGCATGAAGATGGCGTGATCCGACGCCGCCTTCATCAGCGCGCTGTCGATCGTCCAGCCCGCGAACGCGCGTAACCGGTGGTCGCGCTCGGTCTCTTGGCCCATCGACGTCCACACGTCGGTGTACACGACGTCGACGCCGCGCACGGCGTCGTACGCGTCGTTGATCTGCTCCACCGTGCCCCCGAGGTTCCGGGCCCGGTCGACCACGTGCGCATCGAGCTCGTAGCCCTCGGGCGACGCGACGACGAGCTCCACCCCGGAGAGTGCAGCCGCGTACGCGAGCGACGCGGCGACGTTGTTGCCGTCGCCGACGTACGCGATCCGACGTCCTTCGAGGTCACCGAAGTGCTCGAACACCGTGAGGAGATCAGCCAGGGCCTGGCACGGATGCGCGGTGTCCGACAGGAGGTTGATCACCGGCACGTCGACGACCGCGACCATGCGTTCGAGCGTGTTGTGATCGAACACCCTCGCCGCGATCGCCGCGCACATCGATGCGAGTGTTCGGGCGACGTCCTCGACCGTCTCGCGCACGTCGAGACTGACCTCTTCGTCGCGCACCTGGATGGGATGGCCGCCGAGCGTCGAGATTGCCATCTCGATCGAGACGCGCGTGCGGGCCGACGGCTTCTGGAACAACGCCGCCACCCCGCGTCCGTCGAGCACGTTCGGGATCGAGTCGGGGCTTCGCTTCCAGGCCGCAGCGTCGTCGAGGATCCGGCGCAGCCGCACCGGATCGAGGTCGTCGACTTCGAGGAGGTTCGCGCTCATCCTCCCGACTCCGTGCTCGTGACACCAGCGGTCGCGACCAGTGCGTTCAGGGCCTGCGCGACCCGAGCAACTGCATCGTCGATCTCGGCGTCAGAGACGAGGAGTGACGGCGCGAGCCGCAGGGCCGTCGGTGTGACCGCGTTGACCACGAGGCCGCGGTCGAGACAGCTCTGCGCGACCGCCTTGGCGTCGATCCCCGGGTCGAGCTCGGCGGCGATCAGCAAGCCCGCGCCCCGCACCTCGGCGACACCGTCGAGCTTGGCGAGCGCCTCGGTGAGCCGCACGCCCGCGCGCGCCGCGCGTTCGGGCACGCCTTCGCGTTCCATGATCTCGAGCACGGCGAGCGCAGCCCGGGCCGCGAGCGGTTGCCCGCCGAAGGTCGTGGCGTGGTCGCCGGGCGCGAACGCGACGGCGACGTCGGCACGCGCCCAGCACGCACCGATCGGGACGCCGTTGCCGAGCGCCTTGGCCATGGTGACGACATCGGGCCTCACGCCCGAGTGCTCGAATCCGAACCAGCGCCCCGTCCGCCCGAGTCCGGTCTGCACCTCGTCGATCACCAGCAGCGCTTCTCGCTCGTCGCACAGCTCGCGCACGCCGTGCAGGTACTCGGTCGATGCCGGGTTCACGCCGCCCTCGCCTTGGACGGGCTCGAGCAGTACGGCCGCGACACGTTCGTCCATGACCGCGGCGAGCGCGTCGAGATCGTCGAAGGCAACCTGGCGGAAACCCTCGGGCAACGGCTGGAACGTCTCCTGCTTCTGCGGCTGGCCGGTCGCCGCGAGCGTCGCGAGGGTGCGGCCGTGGAACGAGGCGTACGCGCTGATGACGTGGAAGCGTTCGGGGCCGCCGTTGCGCTGCCCGTGCCGGCGGGCGAGCTTGATCGCGCACTCGTTCGCCTCGGCCCCCGAGTTGCAGAAGAACACGCGGCCGTCGCCACCGAGCAACGCGTTGAGCCGCGCCGCCACCCGCGGTTGCACGTCGTTGTAGTAGAGGTTCGACACGTGGAGCAGCGTGCGCGCCTGCTCCGCGATTGCATCGGCGACCTCCGGATGCGCATGCCCGAGCGACGCGACCGCAAGACCTGTGAGGAAGTCGAGGTACTCGGCGCCCTCACTGTCCCAGAGCTTACTGCCCTCGCCCCGCACGAACGCCACCGGGAGCCGGCCATAGGTCTGCATGACGTTGTCGGCGTCGAGCGCCTGAATCTCGGCCAACCTGGTCATGCTCATGACGGGTGCACCATGGTTCCGACGCCTTCCCGGGTGAAGAATTCGAGGAGGAGCGCGTGCGGGAGGCGGCCGTTGAGGATGTGCGCGCTACGCACACCGTTGCGCAAGGCCGCGACACACGACTCGAGCTTGGGGATCATCCCTTCCGACGCCTTGCCGTCGGCGATGAGCTTCTCCAACCCGTCGACGTCGACGCTCGAGATCAACGACGACTCGTCGGGCCATTCGCCGTAGACGCCGGCGACGTCGGTGAGATACACGAGCTTCTCCGCGTCGAGCGCTTCTGCGATTGCGCCCGCGACGGTGTCGGCGTTGATGTTGTACGCCTGCCCGTCGTCATCGACGCCGATCGTCGCGATGACGGGGATCAGCTCCTCGCGCAGGAGCCGCAGGACCATCGTGGGGTCGATGGAGCGAACGTCGCCGACGAAGCCCAGCTTGGGGTCGCGCTGGTCGACCCGGATCAGACCGGCGTCCTCCCCCGACATCCCGACCGCGTAGGAACCGAGGCGGTTCACGGTGGCGACGATGTCGCGGTTCACCTTGCCGAAGAGGGCCATGCGCACGATATCGATGGTCTCCGCGTCGGTCACGCGCCGACCGTCGACGAACTCGGGCTCCTTGCCCAGCCTGCGCATCAGCTCGCTGATCTGGGGGCCACCACCGTGCACCACGACCGGGTTCATGCCGACGAGGCGCATCATCACGACGTCGGTCGCGAACAGCTCGGCGAGCTCGTCGCTCTCCATCGCGTGGCCGCCGTACTTGATCACGACGGTCTTGCCCGAGAACTCGCGGATGTACGGCAAGGCCTCGGCCAGGATGTGGGCCTTCTCCCCTGCGTCTCTCACCCGGGCGTTGAAGTCGTTCGTCTCGGTCACGCCGTTCGTCTCCATCAGGACGTGCGCCGGTTCTCGTCGATGTACGCGTGCGAGAGATCGGTCGTGACGACGGTCGCCGCGCCGTGCTCGCAGCGGAGATCACAGAGGATCTCGATATCGATTCCGCCCAGTGCTTGCGTCACGGCGGCTTCGTCGTGCGCACACGCGACACCGTCGCGACACACGGTCACCCCGTTGTACGAGATGTCGACCGCCTCGGGATCGAGGTGGGCGCCGCTCGCGCCGAGCTCGGACAGCACCCGACCCCAGTAGGGATCGTTGCCGTTCAGCGAGCACTGCACGAGCTGGCTGTTCGCAACCGCCCGAGCGGCGACGCCTGCCTCGGCATCGTTGCGGGCGCCCACGACCCGGACCCGCACGAACTTGGTCGCGCCTTCGGCATCGCGCGCCATCTGCTCTGCGAGCGAACCGCACACCATGGTCATCGCCTGCGTGAACAGGTGCAGGTCGACGTCGCCGGCGCGCCCGTTGGCCAACACCAGGACCGTGTCGTTGGTCGATCGGCAGCCGTCGACAGAGAGGCAGTCGAAGGTCTCCCCCACCGCGGTGGCGAGCGAGCGCTGCAGCGCGGACTCGTCGATCGCCGCATCGGTCGTGATGACGGCGAGCATCGTCGCCATCGCGGGCGACAGCATCGCGGCGCCCTTTGCCATGCCCCCGATGGTTGCGGCGCCGGCTCGGGCCACCGCTTCTTTCGCCTTGGTGTCGGTCGTCATGATCGCCCGGGCCGCCCGTGCGCCCCCATCGCGCGCGAGCTGCGCGCAAAGCACGGGGAGGCCGGTTTCCAGAGCCGACATGGGCATCGGGATACCGATCAACCCGGTCGAACACACCAGCACGTCGGTGGGCGCGAGCCCGAGTCCGGTCCCGGCCAGCTCGCACATCCGGGCCGCGTCGCGCCGACCCGGTTCGCCCGTCGCGGCGTTGGCGTTGCCGGAGCTCAACACGATCGCCGCGGCCCGGCGGTTGCCGAGGTGACGTCGTGAGATCTGCACCGGCGCCGCCTGCGCGAGGTTCGTCGTGAACACGCCCGCGGCGACGACCGGCTGCGCGTCGTCGGTCGCGACGAGCGCGAGGTCGGGATCGCCCGAAGGCTTGATTCCGCACGCGATCCCGCCCGCGACGAAACCGGACGCGGCGGTGACTCCGGACGTCACGGCTGGATCCCGAGGAGCGGGAGGCCCGTGGTCTCCGGCAGGCCGAGCAGGATGTTCGCGGCCTGGATCATCTGTCCCGATGCGCCCTTCACCAAGTTGTCCTCGGCCGCGATCGCGATGACCGTATCGGTCCGATCGTCGAAGCGCACGGTCACGTGCACGACGTTCGCCCCGTACGTAGCCTTCGTTCCCGACGGCTCGTCGACCACGACGACACACGCATCGTTCTCGTAAAAGTCGCGGTAATGCTCGAGCAGGCGCGCCGTCGAAAGCCCCTCGACCTGCGGGCGGGCATAGCAGGTTGCGAGGATGCCGCGCGTGAGCGGGACGAGGTGCGGTGTGAACAACACGTCGACGGGTTGGCGCGCGACCTTCGACAGCGCCTGTTCCATCTCCGCGGTATGGCGATGGGTGAGCAAACCGTACGCGGACACGTTCTCGTTCGCCTCGGAGAAGAGGCTCGAGGTCTTCAGTCCGCGCCCGGCGCCCGAGACACCGGAGACGGCATCGGCGATCACGCGGGGCTCGACCAATCCCAGCGCCAGCAGCGGCGCGCACGCAAGGCTCACCGCGGTCGGGTAGCACCCGGGCGCGGCGACGTGCACATGCGTGGCGAGATCTTCGCGGTACAGCTCGACCATGCCGTACGCGAACCGCCCGACCAGGTCCGGTGCCCGGTGCGCCTCGCCGTACCAACGCGCGTAGACGTCGGGCGGGAGGCGGAAGTCGGCGCCGAGATCGATCACGTGGGAGACGTCGTCGACGACGCCGGGCAGCAAGTCCTGGCTCGCGCCGTGCGGGAGCATGCAAAAGACGAGGTCGAGCCCGCGCAGATCGGCAGCGTCGAGCGGGGCGAGCACGAAGTCGCCGTAGGCCGGAGTGAGGGACGGATAGATGTCGGCGATGCGCCCGCCGGCGTTGGATGCCGCGGTGACGTGCACGACCTCGATCTCGGGATGCCCGGCGAGCAGCCGCAGCGCCTCAACTCCCGTATAGCCTGAAGCACCGACGACGCCGGCTCGATACGCCATGACGCATACTATACACGTGGGTGCATATGAGAACGAAACGGTTCTCCGATCTCACGCCCGGGACCGTCCTCGATGCGCTCTCGGTGACGGTCTCCCAGGCGGCAAACGAGCGCTACTGGCGGGCGGCCGGCGTCGACCACCCCGCGCTGGCCGCGGGGGCTCTCTACCCACCCATCGCCGCCAACCTCACCGTTCTGTGCTTCGCCGAAGTCTGCCACGACCCAATGATCCAGACCCGCCAGCTGCTGCGCTGCCACCAACGCGTCGAGGCGGGGACCGAGCTCGTGACGACGGGGCGCGTCGCCCGGCGCTACGACAAACGCGGCCGCACCTACGTCGACGTGGAGACGACCGTCGCGACGGCGGCGAGTCCGGACGAGCCGGTATGGACGTCGGAAGTGTCGTTTACGCCCGCCGCGACCTTCGACGCATCGACGTGACACAACGGGAGTCGCGAACCCTGGAGATCACCGAGGACCTCGTCCGCGCGTACTCGCGGCGCGGCAACTTCCACTCGGATCCGACGATCTCCGCGGGTCTGAAGCTGCCGGGCCTGGTCGCGCAAGGTGTGCAGGCCGCGGGTCCCGCGTACGGACTCTTGCTCGACGCATGGGGCGACGACTTCCTCGCGCGCGGCGAGATCGAGATGCGCTTCGTGGGTGTGGTGCTCGCGAATGAGTCGATCGAAGCGACCGTCGTCATCGACGCTGACGAGGCAACGTTCGAGGTCGCGAACACGACCGCCGCGCACACCGCGGTGGTCGGCCGTGCGGCGTGTTCATGGGACGGCCACTACCCCCAGGCGGCATCGGATGTCCCATGAGTGGCGCAACCCGCGGCGGCTCGCGCTCGGGATCGTCTGGCTCACCGTCATCACGGTGGCAGCGTTCGGCGCGCTCGTGCATCGGCCTCCGTTCGCCGACGTCCAGTCGTCGGGTTCGGTCTTTCTCGTGCTCTTCGGCATCCCAGCCGTGCTGCTCGCCCTCGCAGTGATCCGCTCATTCGCAGTCCTGGTACCGACCGCGGCGCTGTCCGCGGCATGGTCGGCGACGACGAGTTGGTCGACGATGCGTAGCGCGAGCTCGACAGCGGCGATCGGCGTCTTCCTCACGCCGATCATCGCAACCGTGATCGTCGCGATCGGCTGTGGGATCTCCGTTGCGTGGAACTTGAGCAGCCGTCGGCGCCGGCGCGACGCGCTCGCGGTCAGTGCACTCGCGTCGTCAACGCGGTCCGAACCCGGTCGGGAATCGGGATAGACGTGTTCTTGCCGGGTAGCACTGCGACGTACGTGATCGTCGCCGCGCACACGTCGCGACCGGCGATACTCGCCTGGTAGCGCAGGTCGAACGACTTCGTGCCCAGTCGTACGGGCGCGACGTCGATGTCGATCCACTCGTCGAACCGGGCCGATCCCTTCCAGTCGACGACCGCGCGGACGAGCATCACGTCGAACTCGACCGTCCAGAACTCGGGCCCGAACCCGAGCGACTCCATGAACCTCGTGCACGAGTCGTCGAAATAGGTGAGCCAGTGGGCGTTGAACACCACCCCCTGCCCGTCGATCTCCGCGTAGCGCACACGGATCCGATGGGTGAACGCCACGGGGTCAGCTTCGGAGCTCGGCCGAGTGGTCCGCGACGACCGCCTCGATGGCCTGGCGGCGCAGATCTCTCACCTCGTCGTCGGTGAGGGTGCGGTCGAGCGCACGGAGGCGCAGCGAGAACGCGAGGCTGACCTTGCCCGCCCCGAGCGCGTCCGACCGGAAGACGTCGAACAGCCCGACGTGCTCGATCAGTTCACCACCGGCACGCTCGAGCGTGGCTCTGACGTCGGCGGCGGCAACGGTGTCGTCGGTGACGAACGCGAGATCCACCGTCGACGCCGGGAACCGCGAGACGGGTACGGCGACGCGATCAGCCCGCCGCGCATCGATCAGGGCGTCGACGTCGATCTCGCACGCCACGACCGGCCCGGACAGCGAGAGTGCCTCGACCACCGAGCCCGCGACCTCGCCGACCACTCCAACCGTTCGATCGTCGACGAGCACGCGGGCAGCACGAGTCGGATGGAATCCATCGACGCCCGCCGGGTCGAGCCGGAGATCGGCGACGCGCAGCTCTTGCACGAGCGCGTGCAACGTCGCGGTGGCGTCGTAGACGTCGACCGGGCGATCGGGCTCGTGCGGGGCCCGGACGACGTGGTGCGAACGGGCGAACGCGAGCGAACGGCGTTCGCGCGGCAGCGGCTCGCCCGCCGCCGGTGGCGCGAACACCGTTCCACTCTCGAAGAGAGCGACATCGGGCTCGCCGTGCGCAGCGTTGTATGCGACCGCCCGCAGCAACCCGGGCAGCAGCGCCGGGCGCAGGATCGATTCCTCCGAGCGCAACGGGTTCTCGACCTCGATGACCTCGTCGGCGCCGACACCCGCGTTCGCGAGATCCGTGGGTGCGAGCAGCGGAAGGGTGAAGACCTCGTCGTAGCCGGCGCCGACGAGCACGTCCGCGACGACCCGGCGGTCGCGCTGGTGCGGACTCAGCGCGCCGATCTTGGCGGGGCTCGACGGGATCGTGCGCGCGATGCGGTCGAGGCCGACCCGGCGCGCAACTTCCTCGACGAGGTCGATCTCCCGTTCGAGGTCGGGTCGAAACGTCGGGACGGTCGCCTCGGTTCCGTGCACCTCGATACCGAGCGGAGTGAGGTACTCGGCGATCCGGTCGCCGGTCAGCTCGGTTCCGAGCAGCCGGTTCACTCGTTCGGTCCGCACGGTGATGCGGGCCCGTTCGATCGGCTTCGGGTAGAGATCGATCGCCCCGAGTTCGGGAACGGCGCTCGCAACCTCGGCGAGGAGCTCCATCGCCCGGACCGCGCCCGATCCCGCGTTGTTGGGATCGACGCCGCGTTCGAAGCGTGCACTGGCTTCGGAACGGAGCCCGAGGCGCTTGGACGACAGTGCGATGCCGCTCGGCTCGAAGTAGGCGGACTCGAGCAGGATCTCCGTCGTCGCGTCGGAGACCTCGGCCGCGGCGCCGCCCATGATTCCGGCGACGCTCTGCGGAACTCGCTCGCCGTCGCAGATCAGGAGATCGGCGGCCGTGAGCGAACGTTGCACGCCGTCGAGCGTGGTCATCTTCTCGCCGTCGGCCGCGAGGCGCACGACGATGCCGCGTCCGGCGAGGCGACCGAGGTCGAACGCGTGCAACGGACGGCAGCGTTCGAGCATGACGTAGTTGGTCACGTCGACGACGTTGCTGATCGGGCGCATGCCGGCCAACGTCAAGCGCTGCTGCATCCAGGCCGGCGACGCGCCCATCACGACACGAGCCGCGACCGCGACGAACCGCGGGCACCGGTCGGGTGCCTCGACGATCACGTGCGCACCGGCGACCTCGGCGACGATCGGCGCGGGCTCGTGCTCTTCCATGTCGAAGGGCAGTCCGAAGTGGGCCGCGAGATCGCGCGCCACGCCCGAGATTCCCATCGCGTCGGGACGGTTCGGTGTGATCGCGACGTCGAACACGACGTCGTTCAGGCCAAGCACCTCGCGCACGTCGGTGCCGAGCACCGCGTCGGCGGGGAGCTCGAGAATGCCGGCGTGGTCGTCGCCGAGGCCGAGCTCTCGCGCCGAGCACAGCATGCCTTCCGACGTGATGCCCATGATCTTGCGCCGGCTGATCGCGAAGTCGCCCGGTAACACCGCGCCTACGCGCGCGAACGGGACGACCATCCCCGGCTCGATGTTGGGCGCGCCGCAGACGACGCGCAGTTGCCCGTCGCCAAAGTCGACGTCGGCCAGGCGCACCCGATCCGCGTCGGGATGGGGCACGACGTCGAGGATCTTCGCGACGACGACGCCGTTGACGTGACGCCCCGGTTCGTCGATGCCTTCGACCTCGAGCCCGAGCTGGTCGAGCCCGTCGGCGATTGTCGCCACATCGTGCTCGAGCGGCGTGAACTCACGAATCCAGGACAACGGTACGCGCAAGACCGGACCTCAGAACTGGCGGATGAAGCGCACGTCGCCGTCCCACAGATTCTTGATGTGGTCGACTCCGTACAGGAGTTGGGCGACACGGTCGATGCCGAACCCGAACGCGAATCCCGAATAGATCTCGGGATCGATACCCACGGCCGCGAACACGTTCGGGTCGACCATGCCGGCGCCACCGAGCTCGATCCATCCGGTGCGCGAGCACACCGTGCAACCGTCGCCCTTGCAGAACACGCACGACATCGCGAACTCGAGCGACGGCTCGGTGAACGGGAAGAACGACGGCAGGAACCGAGCCTTGATGTCGGTGCCGAACAACGCGTGAATGAACGCCTCGATCGTGCCGAGCAGATCGCCGAGGGTGATGCCCTCGTCGACCGCGAGCCCTTCGATCTGGTGGAACACCGGAGAATGGCGGGCGTCGAGCGTGTCGCGGCGAAACGCGCGGCCCGGCGCGACCACGTAGATCGGCGGCTTCTGCGCCTCCATCGTGCGCACCTGCACGGGCGAGGTGTGGGTGCGCAACATCACGCTCTCGCTGGAGCCCAAGCGAACGTAGAGCGTGTCCTGCATTGCGCGCGCCGGATGGCCGGGCGGAAAGTTGAGCGACTCGAAGTTGTACCAGTCGGTCTCGACCTCGGGGCCCTCGGCGACCTGGTAACCGAGGCCGACGAAGACGTCTTCGAGCTCGCGCCAGATGCGGGTGACGGGATGGAGGTGGCCGCGCACGTACTCGCGCGGTCCGAGCGTGAGATCAAGACGGTCGCGGATCGCGGCGAGCGCGCCGGCTTCGGCGTCGAGCAGTTGCCGGCGCCGCGAGTGCGCAGCCTCGAGCTCGGCCCGGGCGCCGGCGACGGCCTTGCCGACGAGGGCGCGCTCTGTGCCATCGACGCTCTTGATCGCTTCGCGGATCTCGTTCAGCGCCGCCGTCTTGCCGAGGTACCGGCGTTCGGCGTCGGCGAGCCCCTCGAGGGAACCAGCAGCCGCGAACACCTCGACACCTTCTTTTGCAATGGACCCGGCGCGCAGGACGAGATCGGCGGCGACGGTCACGACGACGCCGCCCGCCGTTGTCGGGACGCCTCGAACACGAGCGCGGTTCCGGCCATCGCGACGTTGAGCGACTCCCCCGCGGTCATCGGCAGCGTCACCGAACCGGAGAGCCGCAGCGAGGGGTCGAGACCGTGGGTCTCGTGGCCGAGGACGAATGCGGTCGGGGCGCGCAGGTCGAAGGACTCGGGCGCGGAACCACCCGAAGCCGACGCGCCCAGGCACGCCACGCCGCTCGCACCGAGCTTCTCCAGGACCTGCACGGCAGCGACGCCCTCCACGATGCGGACTGCGAAACACGCGCCGGCCGAGGCGCGCACGACCTTCGGATTGTAGGCATCGACCGATCCGCGCCCGAGGACGATTACCTGCGCACCGGCAGCCGCAGCACTGCGCATGAGCGTGCCGGCATTGCCGGGATCACCCAGTTGCGTGGCGACCAACGCGAGGTCGACGGCGGCGAGTCCCTCGGCACCGACGCGGTGCATTGCGGCCAGCGCGAAGACCGGCTGCGGGTTCACGGTGTCACCGACCCGCGCGCCCGCGTAGGTGTCGAGCCCGCGCACCGCCACCCCGCTCGCGGCCACCCGATCAGCGACCGCGAACATCTCGGGCGTGGCGTCGACGCCGACGTAGCACTCGAGGAGGTCGACGCCGTGGTCGAGGGCGGCCGCGATCACGCGCGGGCCCTCGCACACGAAGACGTTTTCCTTCTCGCGCGCCCGGCGCTCCCGCAGGAGCGCCTTCAGGCGTTTGATCTCCGCCTTGGTCGCGAATACCTCAGGCGGCGTCGAGGGCACCGCGTGCGGTCTCGACGAGCGCGTGGAACGCGGCGGGCTCGCGCACGGCGAGGTCAGCGAGCATCTTGCGATCGACCTCGACGTCGGCGGCCTTCAACCCGGCCATGAAGCGAGAGTACGACATGTCGTGCTCACGGCACGCCGCGTTGATGCGCACGATCCAGAGCTTGCGGAACTCGCCCTTGCGTGCCCGCCGGTCGCGGTATGCGTACCGGAGCGAGTGCATGACCTGCTCGTTCGCCTTGCGGAAGTGACGGCTGCGGGCACCGGTGTACCCCTGTGCCTCTTCGAGGATCGCGCGGCGGTGCTTCTTGCCGCTGACGGAACGCTTGACCCGTGCCATCCGACTACCTCCCCAGCATGCGCTTGACGCGCTTCTTGTCGCCGCCGACCACCTCGGCCGCGCCCGCGAGGCGGCGAGTGCGACTCGATGGCTTGTGCTCGAGCAGGTGATCCCGGTATGCGTGGCGGCGGAGGATCTTGCCCGTACCCGTGATCTTGAAGCGCTTGGCCGCGCCGCGGTGCGTCTTCATCTTCGGCATCGTGGAATTCCTGTTCGGTTCGGATCAGACGTTTGCGGCCTGGGCGGCCGGCTTCGTCTTCGGCTTTCGGATTGGATTGAGCACCATCACCATGTTGCGGCCGTCCTGCTTGGGAGCAGACTCGACGATCGCGATCTCGGCGACGCGCTCGGCCACCTTTTCGAGAATCCGGCGTCCGAGCTCCGGGTGCGCCATCTCGCGACCACGGAACATGATCGTGAGCTTGACCTTCGACCCCTCTTCGAGGAAGCGCTCAACGTGCTTCATCTTGGTGTCGTAGTCGTGCGAGTCGATTTTCGGACGGAACTTCATCTCTTTGATGACGACGTTCGAAGCCCGCTTCCGCGATTCCTTGCGCCGCTGGTCCTGCTCGTATTTGTACTTGCCGTAGTCCATGATCTTGCAGACCGGCGGTTCGGCGTTGGCCGCGACCTCAACGAGGTCGAGACCGGACTCACGAGCAATACCGAGTGCGTCCGGGAGTGCTCTCACTCCGAGTTGCGAACCATCGGCGCCAATGAGGCGAACCTGGCGAGCGCGAATGCGATCGTTGATGCGGGCGTCGTCTGTGGCCAGTGCGGCTTCACCTCGTGTGTCGGGCCGCCCTCGCGCAAGCGACGGCGGAGCTGTGGGAAGCGTCCACCGTCGCGCCGAACGTCGTTCGGTTTCTCACAACGGACCCGACGTGGAGCGACCGTGAGGTCGGGCCAGCCGGGCGGGGATGCTGCCCAGCGGTCAGCCGAAGGCCGGCCGATTGGGTAGCGTCCCACTTCCCTCGATTGTCGACGCGGGAGGATAGTCGAGCGTGAGCGGACTTTGGACACCTGGGGGCCCAGACCCCGAAAAGCCGGACCCTGAAAAGACGGGCCCCGAAAACGGCGGTCCCGGCGAACCTGCGTCGCGGCCGCCCCTCGAGGGTACGCCCGGCGCGGAGCCGGTACCGACGCAGGAGGAGCTGGCGGCTGTACGGGAGCTGCACGAGCGGCTCTCGGCCACCCCGGTCGCAGACGTGATCGTGAACCACGCGATCGGGATCTGGCAGCTCGCCCTCGTCCATCTGGGCGTCGTCACCCCGCCCGACGACCTCGGCCGGCGCCCAGTGGCCGACCTCGCCTCGGCCGGACTCGCGATCGACGCCCTCGCCGCGCTCGTCGACGGCCTCACCGACCGCCTCGGCGAAGGCGAGGAGATGCTGCGCGACGCGCTGCAGCAGGTCCAGATGCTCTTCGTCGAGATCGCTGACGCCGCCGACCGCTGAGCGGACCTACCGGCCCCGCTCCGATCTACAACTGGGCGAGGTGCGCGGCGTCGTTGAAACGGACGAGCCGCCACTCGCCGCCGGTCCGGCGCCACTCGGTGATCGACGTGTTGCGGACCTCGTGCAACATCCGCATCGACTCGCGCAGCCCGAGGCCACCGAACGCGGCGAAGCTGGCCGCGATCGTTCCCCCGTGCCCGACGACCAGCACTCGTCCACCCGGGTGCTCGTCTGCAGCGCGGAGCAGGCGGCCGCCGACGCGCTCGTAGCACTCCTGCCAGCTCTCGGCGCCGGGAATGTGCCGGTCGAGCAGGTCGCCGGAATCGCCGTCGGGGGGAAACCGCTCGCGGATCACGTCGTACGTGAGCCCCTCCGCCTCCCCCGAATGGATCTCGCACCACGCGCACTCGGCTGCAGGCGACACATCGCCGAGTGCGGGGCCGATGATCGCGGCGGTCTCTCGCGCCCGCGGAAGGATGCTCGTGTAGACCGCGTCGACCACGTCGAGCTCTCGCGTCCGCGCCAGCCGGTCGCGGAGCGCCGACGCCTGGCCGCGACCGAGATCGGACAGCCCGATGCACGTGTCGTGCCCGGACGCGAACCCGGCGACCTGCGCGCCCGACTCGCCGTGGCGGATGATGACGAGCCGGGTCACCTCGCGCTCACCGCCGCGGCCTCCCACCGACCCAGATGCCCGGGGACAACCTCGAACTCCACCGACGCTCCGGCCGCGATGTCGCGCGTGCCGGCGGCGATGACCGTGGAGTGGAACGGGTAGACGCTTCCGTCGCCGCCCGTGATCTCACCGAGACCGCTCGCCTTGTCGAACGCGGTGACGGTTCCGCGGGATTTCATTGCACGATCTTGGAGATCGGCAGCTCGAGGATGCCGGTCGCGCCGTGGTCCTTCAACGCCGGGATCAAGATGTTGATGTCGCTCTTGGCGACGACGGTCTCGACTGCGTAGCCGTCCTCGCCGTAGAGCTTCGACACCGTGGGCGACTTCAGCGCGGGCAACAGTTCGATGACCGCGCCGAGGTTCGCCTCGTCGACGTTGAGCTTCACGAGCACACGGCCGCGTGCTTCGAGCGCGCCCAGAAGCAGCGTCTGCAGCTGCTCCATCGCCTTGCGCTTCTCGTCGTCGGCGTGCGCGACCGGGTTCGCGATGAGCTCGGTGTACGACACGAGGATCGTGTCGAGCACACGCAGGCCCGCGGCGCGTAGGGCTCGACCGGTCTCGGTGATCTCGACAACCGCGTCGGCGATCTCGGGGATCTTCGCCTCGGTCGCGCCGTACGAGAGGGTCACCCGGGCGTCGACGCCGTGCTTCTCGAGGAAACGCCGCGTGAGCTCGGGATACTCGGTGTGCACGCGCACGTCGCGCGGGAGGTCGGCGACCGATTCCCACGGCGAGTCGCCCGCGACCGCGAGCACCATCCGGATGGGGCGAGCCGTCGCCTTGGAGTAGTGCAGCTCGGTGAGCGTCACGACCTCGGCGCTCGTCTCCTCGATCCAGTCGCGGCCGGTCACGCCCACGTCGAAGAGCCCGTCGGCGACGTAGCGCGGGATCTCCTGCGGGCGCAAGATGGTGACGTCGACGACGCGCGGGTCGTCGATGTTCGCCTTGTAGTCGACGTCGGAGGCGCGGGTGAGCGCAAGGTCGGCGTCCTCGAACAGTTGCAGGGTCGCCTTCTCGAGCGAACCCTTGGGCAGGACCAGGCGCAGCACGCCGATCAGGATAGGTGGCCGGCGACGAGGAGCCGGTAGCCAATATCGATCTCGGCGAGTGTGCGCAGATGGCCGTAGCGCTCGTCCCACGTCCCGTCGGCGAGATCGCTTCGCAACCGTTCCGTGCCCTGGCGACGGGTTTCGGGGTCGAGCTGCGCGAGCCCGGAGATCCCGGCCTGCACGACGGGATCGAGATACGCCTCCGGACGGTTCCAGTAGCAGCCCCCGAAGCCGTCGCAGCAGTCGTCGGGCACGAGCAGCGTTTCGACGTCGGTGACCGCCAGCAGGTTCGCCAGGCGATCGACACCAGGCGCGGCACGTTCGGACGACAAGGCCGCCATCTCGGGAAAATAGTCCTCGAACAGCCAGACCTGATCGGTGAACGACGGTTCGAAGAACAAGACCACCTGGCGGCGCGAGACTCGCCGCATCTCGTGTACACCGGCTTCGAGGTCGGTCCAGTGATGCATCGTGAGGACTGCGAGCGCGACGTCGAACGCGCCGTCGCGGAACGGGAGGGTTTCTGCGACTCCAACGACCGCGGAACCCAGTCCGCCTCGCTGGCGCAACATCGTGATGGACGGATCGACCGCGGCGACGAACGGTCCGGTCGGCTCGTAGCTCCCGGTTCCGGCACCGACGTTCACGACCCGGGCAACGTCGCCGATCGCGTCGGCGACGCGGCGCGCGAAACGCGGCTCGGGCCGTCGCGTCGAGGCGTACGTGGTCCCGATCGTGTCGTACCGCACCGGCTCGCGCGTCACGGCAGATCGCGCAGGAGGGACACCATCTCGATCGCGGTGAGCGCCGCCTCTTCGCCTTTGTGGCCCTCTTTCCCGCCGAGACGATCGCGCGCCTGCTCGCGGTCGTCGACCGTCAACACCCCGAAGATCACCGGCACACCCGTGTCGAGCGCGGCCCGGGAGATACCCGCGGCCGTCTCCCCCGCGACGTACTCGAAGTGCGCGGTCTCGCCCCGGATGACGGCACCGAGACAGATCACCGCGTCGACCGTGCCCGACGCGGCGAGCCGCTTGGCGATGAGCGGCGCTTCGAACGCGCCGGGAACCCAGATCACATTGACGTCGGCGGCCGACTGCTTGGTGAGAATCCGTTCCGCGCCCTCGAGCAGCTCGGCGGTGATGTCGTGATTGAACCGCGCGACGACGATCGCGAATCGCATGCCGGTCGCGTCGAGCGCGCCGTCCGAGGCTGCGTACTCGCCCATCGTTCAGGAGCCTCCCAGCTCTTCGTCCACATCTTCGGGATCGAGCCCGAGGAGATGGCCGAGCTTGTTCTGCTTTGCCCGCAGGTACGCGATGTTCTCCTTGTTGGGCTCGGTCTGTACCGGCACCCGCTCGACGATCTCGAGCCCGTAACCCTCGATCCCGCCGTACTTCTTCGGGTTGTTCGTCATCAGGCGCATCGTCGTGACGCCGAGATCGACGAGGATCTGGGCGCCGATGCCGTACTCGCGCGAGTCGACGGGAAACCCGAGGTCGAGGTTCGCCTCGACCGTGTCGCGACCCTGGTCCTGCAGCGTGTACGCGCGGAGCTTGTGCCCGAGCCCGATGCCGCGACCCTCGTGGCCGCGCAGGTACACAACGACGCCCTGGCCCTCGGCCGCGACCTTTTCCAGCGCCCGGTCGAGCTGCACGCCACAATCACAGCGCAGCGAACCGAACACGTCGCCGGTGAGACACTCGCTGTGCACGCGTACCAGCACGTTCGGCTGACCCGACACCTCGCCCCGCACGAACGCGAGGTGCTCGGTGTTGTCGAGCAACGACTCGAACACGTGCGCGGTGAAGTCGCCGTACTGCGTCGGGATGCGCGCCTCCGAGACCCGCCGTACGAGCTTCTCGTGATGACGACGGAAACGGATGAGATCGGCGATGGTCACGAGTACCAGACCGTGTTCCGTCGCGAACGCTTCGAGGTCGGGGCGACGCTGCATGGTGCCGTCGTCGTTCACGATCTCGGCGAGCACGCCGGCCGGATACCCGCCGGCCAGGCGGGCGAGGTCGACCGCGGCTTCGGTGTGACCGGCGCGCTTGAGCACCCCTCCCTCGCGATACCGGAGCGGGAAGATGTGACCGGGGCGGGCCAGGTCGACCGACGTGGTCGCGGGATCGATCAGCGCGAGCACCGTCGTGCAACGATCGGCCGCCGAGATGCCTGTGGTCGTGCCTGTGCGGGCGTCGACCGAGACGGTGAACGCGGTGCGTTGCCCTTCAGTGTTCTCGTTGCCCGACACCATGAGCGGCAACTGCAGCTCGTCGAGACGATCGCCCTCCAACGGGAGGCAGATCACACCGCTCGTGTAGCGGATCATGAACGCCATCTTGTCGGGCGTCATCTTCTCGGCCGCGATGATCAGATCACCTTCGTTCTCGCGGTCTTCGTCGTCGACCACGACCACGAACTCGCCTCGACGCACCGCGTCTATGGCTCGCTCAACGGCTTCGAACATCATGATGGGCTCCGATCGGAAACGAACAGCCGTTCCACGTACTTGGCGATGAGGTCGACTTCGAGATTCACGCGTGCACCCGGGGCCCGGGCGCCGAGGGTCGTAACCGCGAGCGTGTGGGGGATCACTGCGATCGCGAACCCGTCTTCGTCCAACGCGGCGACGGTCAGGCTTATGCCGTCGACGGTGATCGAGCCCTTGTGCACGACGTAGCGCAGCACGTCGGAAGGCGCGTCGAAACCGAAGAGCTCGGAGCCGTCGGGCTGCGGATCGCGACGGCGCACGAGTCCGGTGCCGTCGACATGGCCCTGTACCAGATGGCCCCCGAGTCGATCGGCGAGCCGCACCGGGCGTTCGAGGTTGACGGGATCGCCCGGCGCGAGGTCGCCGAGATTCGTGCGGGCGAGCGTCTCGACGACCGCGTCGGCCGACCAGACACCGTCACCGAGCTCGACGACGGTGAGACAACAGCCGTTGACGGCGATCGACGCTCCGATCGTCGCGTCGTCGAGCACCGAGACCGCTTCGATCTCGAGCCGGGCGCCGCCCGCGTTCGGCGTGATCGACCGCACCCGGCCGAGCTCCTCGACGATGCCGGTGAACATCAGCTCACCCCGCGCGTGGGCTCGAGCTCGAGCCGGGCGTCGACGCCGACTTGTTCGACCCGCACGAGATCGAAGCGTTCGGCCAGATCGACCGACTCGGGACCGTCGAAGGCGAACCCGGGCGCGCCGTGCATCCCGAGCAGGAGTGGCGCAACGAAGGCCACGATGCGCTGCGCGTGACGACCCTCGACGATCGCGCCGAGCAGTGTTCCGCCGCCCTCGACCAGTGCCTGCAGCACGCCTTCGCGGCCGAGCACCGAGAACGCGGCTTCGAGATCGACGCCGGGTCCCGACGCCGCGGGCGCGACCGCTTCGACCTTGGCCCCCGCGGCCTGCCACGCATCGACGGCACGCGCGTCGGCGTATTCGGTGGTGACGACGAGCGTCGGACCGAGCTCGGGATCGAACAGGGGACCGACCGGAGCGACCCGGCCGCGACTGTCGAGCAATACCCGCATCGGCGCGCGCTCCGGCGGATCGTCGAGCCCTCGCACCGTGAGTGCGGGCAGGTCGGCGACGGCGGTTCCCGCGCCGACCACGATGGCCTGCGAGTCGGCCCGCAACTCGTGCGTTGCGGCTCGGGCGTCTTCGCCCGTGATCCACTTCGACGAACCGTCGGTGGCGGCGACGCGACCGTCGAGACTGAGGGCAACCTTGGCGACCACGAAGGCGCGACCGGTTCGGCGGTGATGGAGGTACGGAGCGAGGTCGTGCTCGGCGGCGCCCGCCTCGACCCCGGTGACCACGTCGACGCCGGCTTCGCGCAGGCGGGTGAAGCCGCGGCCGGCGACCCGTTCGTCGGGATCACCGAGGGCGACAACCACCCGGCTGACCCCGGCCGCGATCAATGCCTCCGAGCACGCGGGCGTGTTCCCGACGTGGTTGCACGGTTCGAGCGTGCAGTACGCGGTGCCGCCGCGCGCCCGGTCGCCCGCGGCGAGCAGCGCCGCGACCTCGGCGTGGGGGCCGGCCGGAAACACTCCGGTCGCGCCCTCGCCCACGATCTCGCCCGCGTTGGTGAGCACGCAGCCGACCGCGGGCCACGGAGCGGTGTGACGGCGCGCGGCGTGAGCGAGGGCGATCGCCCTCCGCATCAACTCGCCGCCACGTTCGTCATCACTCATTCGGGGCACGCTCCCGTTCCCGATCACGGCCCACGGGGAGCAGGCGACGAGAGACGGAAACGGCGACGCCGAACGAACGCGCCGCGCGCGTTCGCATGAGTAGCCGACCCTCTCCCATCCGGACTCTCACCGTCGGCCCAGGAATCGCACCTGGTCGGCGCACCCGCTGGCTGCGGGGCGTTCGCGGGCTGTACCGCCGGTCGGGAATTACACCCAACCCCGAGGGCTTCAGTTGTCAGTTCTGAGTTCAGCGTACCGTCGGCCCGACGGAATTGCAACGCGTTCTATTTTTGAACCACGGAGGTCGCGATTCAGTGTGGGTGGCCGCCCCCGAGCAGGTCGAGTGCGTGCGGAGCGACGGTGAGCACGATGTCGAGCCCCTCCTTCGCACCGCTCGCGGAGCCGGGAAGGTTGCAGATCAGCGCCCGACCCCGGGTCCCGGCCACGGCCCTCGAGAGCATCCCGAATCCCCGACCGCCGGCGTCGCTCGCCCGGCGGATGGCTTCCGCGATTCCCGGAGCCTCCCGGTCGATCGCCCGGAGGGTTCCCTCGGGCGTCAGATCGCGCGGACCGAAGCCGGTGCCGCCCGTCGTGACGATCAGACCGGTGAAGCCGTCGGCCAGGTCGACGAGTGCGTCGGCAACCGCCTCGATCCCGTCGCTCGTGACCCGATGGGTACGGACGTCGTAACCCGCATCACCGAGCGCGACGACCAGGGCCCGGCCACTCGCGTCGTCGCGCGTGCCACCGGCCACCCCGTCGGAGACCGTCAAGACCTTGGCGTGCAGCTTCACCCCTACGAACCGGCGGCGCGGATCGCGGCCGCGGCCGCGGCCGGGTCGTCGGCGCCGAAGATCCCCGTGCCCGCGACGAGGATGTCGACACCGGCTTCGACCGCGAGATGTGCGTTGTCGATCTTGATGCCGCCGTCGATCTCGATCTCGACCGGCAGTGCCCGGGCGTCGATCGCGGCGCGGGCGGCGCGCACCTTGTCGAGCACCTCGGGGATGAACGGCTGACCACCGAAGCCGGTGTGGACGCTCATCACGAGGAGGAGGTCGATCTGGTCGAGGTACGGCTCGACGGCATCGAACGGCGTGCCCGGCTCGAACGACAGCCCGACCCGCATCCCCAACGCGCGGATCTCGTCGAACAGCAGCCGGGGATCGCCGAGCTCGATGTGCACCGTGCACCCGTCCGCGCCCGCGTCGGCGAACCCGCCGAGCAGCACACCGGGGTTGTCGACCATCAGATGGCAGTCGAGGAACAGGTCGGTGTGCTTGCGCAACGACTTCACGACCGGCGGCCCGATGGTGAGGTTCGGGACGTAGTGACCGTCCATGCAGTCGACGTGCAGGAGGTCGGCGACGTCGGCGACGCGCGCGACGTCGGCCGCGAGGTTCGCGAAGTCGGCGGCCAGGATGGACGGAGCGATCTTCATCTCTCGGAGGCCGATCTCATGGCGCGGAGACTAGGTCACCAGTTGCGCGGCGGGTCAGGCTGAGCACGAACATGCCGTCCGTGTGCGCGTCGGACGGCAGCAGGATCCCGCCCCGGCCGAACCGGCGCCACGGCGCGGGCGGTGCCGGATTCGCGTCGAACTCGGTGAGGCGCTCGCCCGCCCAGGTGTCGATGTCGAGCGTTTCGTCTTTCGACAGCGTGCACACTGCGTACACGAGGCGTCCGCCCGGCTTCACCGCACGGGCGGCGGCCGCGAGCAGCAACTTCTGCAACGCGGCGAGGTCGCGGACGTCGTCGGGCTGGACGCGCCAGCGCGCGTCGGGGCGTCGGCGCAACACGCCGAGCCCGCTGCACGGAGCGTCGAGGAGCACGCGGTCGAACGCGCCGTCGCGCACGGCCGGGCTGCGACCGTCGGCGACCATCGTGATCACCGTCGATTCCACATCGATCCGTTGCGCAGCGCGGCGCACCGTGCGCACGCGGCCCGGGTGCAGGTCGGCGGCGACGACGACGCCCCTGCCGTCCATCCGTTCCGCGGCCGCGGTCGCCTTGCCGCCCGGGGCCGACGCGAGATCGAGGATGCGCTCCCCCGGCTGCGGGTCGAGCACCTCGACGATGGCCTGGCTCGCCTGATCCTGCGGGGTCGCCCGACCGTCGGCGATCGCGGGCACGGCCGCGAGGTCGCCGGTGTGGCGGAGCAAGAGTGCGCCCGGCACCAACGTCCCCGGCTGCACGTCGGCGCCCGCGGCACGCAGCTCCGCGGTCAGCTCGTCGGTCGTCGTCCGCATGCGGTTCACGCGCAGCGTCACCGGCGGCGGCGTGTTGTCGAGCTCGAGGGTTTCGATCGCCGCTTGCGGACCGAACGCCTTCACGAACAGCCGCACGATCCAGTCGGGATGCGACGTGCGCACCGCGATCGACGCAACGTCGGTGCCCGTCGGGAGCGCGAACGGCGGGCCCGTTCGTGCCAGCGCGCGCAGCACCCCGTTGGCGAAGCCGCGGGCGCGCGGATCGACGAGGCCAACCGTCTCACCGACCGCCGCGTGCGCGGGGACTCCGATCAGCAGCTGGTACGCGCCGAGTCGCAACGCGGCGCGCACCTCCGGGTCCAACGTGCGGATGCCCCGGTTCGACACCTTCGACAACAACGCGTCGAGCGCGCGCTGCATGCGCACGGTGCCGTACACGAGGTCGGTGACGAGGGCGCGGTCGCGCGGTTCGAGCGCGGAGCTGCGCAGCGTCCGGGGCAGGAGGATGTGCGCGAACGCTCCGTCCTCGATGCGCAGGAGCACGTCGAGCGCGACCCGACGCGAGGACTCGCTCGGCGCCGAGGGAGCCGCCTCGGGGTTGGTCACGTCGCGTCGACGCGCACGTCGCCCCGGAGCCCGGCCCGCCACGCGAGCGCGTCCATCACCCGCTTGCCTTCGGGTTGCACCTCGTCGAGCACGAGCACGCCGGTTGCGGTGCCGATCTCGCCGCGCGCGCCGACCGTTCCGAGTGGGAGCGGCGCAGCCGTCGGGTCGAGGTGCGCACGCCACACCTTTACCCGGCGGCCGTCGGCCCGGAACCACGCGCCGGGGCGCGGGTTCCCGGCGCGCACGATGCGATCGAGGTCGAGCGCGGAGCGCGCGGGATCGACGCGGAACTCGTCGACGGTGAGCTTCTCGGCGTATATGGCCTCACCGACCTGAGGTTCGGGCGAGGTGTCGGGGACCGCGGGCAGGTTGGCGCGGAGCAACTCGGTGCCGGCCGTGACGAGCTTGGCGTGGAGCAGGTCGGCGGTGTCGGTGTCGTCGATTGCGACGCGGACGCGCGCGTACACCGGCCCGGTGTCGAGCCCGGCCTCGATCTGCATGAGGTCGACGCCGGTCTCGTGATCACCGGCAAGGATCGCCCGCTCGACGGGCGCGGCGCCCCGCCATCGGGGCAACAACGAGAAGTGCAGGTTCACGAAGCCGCGCGGCAAGGCTTCGAGCAGCGCGACGGGGAGCAGCTGTCCGAACGCGACGACAACTCCGAGCTCGGCCCCGGTTTCGCGCACGACGTCGATCACCTCGCGCGCCTTTTCCGGCGTGACGACGGGCAGACCGAGCTCGAGCGCAGCCTGCTTCACGGGGGTGCCGTCGATACCGGGGCCCCGCGAGCGCCGGCGATCGGGCTGGGTGACGACCAGCGCAACCTCGTGACCGTCGGCGACCAGAGCGCGCAGCGGCGGCACTGCGTCGATCGGCGTACCCAGATAGACGATGCGCACCCCGTCGACGCTACGTGTCAGAGCGCGTGGTTGCGTGCGCTCGGCGTCCGCACACCCATGCCCTGCTCGCGCAACTCCCGCATCGCGAGCTTGCGTTGGTCGGCGTCGAGCCGTTCGAGCATCAACACGCCGTCGAGATGGTCGATCTCGTGCAGGAAGACGCGGCCGAGAAGCTCATCGCCCTGGAGCACGACTTCGTTGCCCTCGAGGTCGAGGCCCTTCACGGTGACCAGCTTCGGGCGCACGATGTCGAAGGCAAGGCCCGGCAACGACAGGCAGCCCTCTTCGTATTCCCACTCCCCTTCGGTCTCCACGACGTAGGGGTTGAGCAGCGTGTGCGGTCCGGTCTCGTCGGGAACCTCGTAGACAAAGAATCGCTTCTGCACGCCGATCTGCGGCGCCGCGAGACCGACCCCGGGCGCGTCGTGCATGGTCTCGTACATGGCGTCGACGAGCTTCAGGAAGCCACCGTCGACGTCGGTGACCTCGGCCGTCGGCCGCTTCAGGACCGGATCACCGAAGACCCGGATGGTGTGAGTCGCCACGCTCGGCATGGTAGCGGTGGCCC
>JBEPUZ010000033.1:0-24636 GCA_041691275.1 Actinomycetota bacterium
GAAGCCGCCGCGTGATCAACGGAACAAACCAATCCACAAGTCTTGACTATTACTCTTGCGACACACCGAGCACACGCTCGAAGCGAGACGCGACCGATCAGAACTCGGACTGGACGCCGTCGACGGCGTATTGACACGGAGCAACCGATGACGGGAACAGCCCTCGAAGGTCAGCAGTCCATGCTTCGCAGCCGTCGCGCCGGATGGCCGATCCGTAGCGTCAGCGTCCTTACAGCCCTCATCGCGACGTCCGCAGGCCTGGGCGCAGTCGCTCAGAACGCGTTCGTCGCTACCAGAACCAAAACTGTGATCGTGAAGTCCGTACCGTTGACTCCCAACACGGAAGCGGCAAGTGTCCCCGATGCCGATGCCGAGGCGCCCGCCGCTCGCTGCTTGTCGATCCACCCGCCGAAGGACGTGACTGTTCAATATCGGTCGCCAGTTACGCACTGCGCAACGCTGCTCGGTTTAGTCGAGACGACAATGCCCGGGTAGTTGGACGCACAAAAATTGTTCTGGGCCGACGGACGTTCATGCCGGCCGGTCGAGCCGAGGAAGGGACAAACCGACGAGGACGGCTAGCTCAACTAACGCAGCCAGCTCGCGTCGGTCGATTTTCGGAAGGTCCGCCGCCGTTGGATGCACGTTGGAGCCACGTCGGTGGCGCCGGCCGCATCCGGACGGGCTTTATCAGCACCAGCGGCGGAGCAAAACTCCGCCGGTGCAGTCTCGGAGGATTGAGAATGGCGCAGGGTTACTCGCTGCACATCGGTCTCAACCACATTGATTCGACGTCCCCAGATTACGAGGGAATCGTCGCTCCGGTGTTGAGTGGTTGCGTCAATGATGCCAGCTCGATGGAAGCGCTCGCTCGAATGCAGGGCTTTCAGCACACCACAACGTTGACGGACGCCCAGGCGACGTCCACGGGAGTGGTCGACCACCTCATGAGCGCGGCTGATTCGCTGCAGTGCGGCGATGCCTTGCTTCTCACCTACGCCGGGCACGGATCGCGGGTCGAGTGCAAGAACTGCGGCAGGACCGCTGGATCGGCGAAGGCATGGGTGCTATACGACCGGATGTTGTTGGATGATGAACTCTCTCAGACGTGGACGCACTTCCAGCCCGGGGTGCGCATCATGATGCTGTCCGACAGCTGTCACAGTGGCGCTGTCGACAATCGGCTCTTCGAGCACCGGCGAACGCGGACCCTGGCGGCGACCGATCGCCTTGCTGCCGCTACGCTGCTCGCCGAGCGTCACCCTGGTGTACTAATGTTGCCGGTCGTTCGGCCGTCCGACATCGCTGCGAGCGGGGTCCTGATGTCGGCCTGCCGGGACGACCAGACTGCGCAGGATGGCGAAAAAAATGGCCTCTTCACACAGGCGCTGTTGCAAGTGTGGGGGACGATGGCTGCCTACGGCGACTTCGAAGGCACGTACGCGACGCTTGTCGAAGCAATTCGTCGCAAGATGCCTGCAACGCAATCACCTGTATGTAAGTACTTCGGTCGTGCCGCGCCCGACTTCGAGGCCGAGCGGCCATTTACGCTTTCGGATGGCAGGGCGGTCGTGCCGCGGGGCGAACCGCTGGCTTCCGATGATGCGGATGTAGTTGCGAAGTCGCTTCGGAGCGCGCACGATCTGTCCACAGCGTGAGTCGAGAGGCCACGCGCACGAAAGGGAGACCATGGCCTTCAGCGACCTGCAAGTGGCAAAACTTCAGCGTGGTGACGTGATATTCCTCGCTCCGCGTCAGAGGACCAACCTTGACAGCTTCCCTGCGCTTGCCGCGTTCGTCCAATCGTGGCCGTACGCGGATGACAAGCCGTGGTACCACGTTGCAATCGCGACTGGTGGCGACGAGATTGTTGACTTCGCGCCCTCTTCGCCCGGGGCGGGTCCGGGGTCTGCGGCGACCGCGATGCTGTATGCGGAACAGCTCAGCAAACGAGCCATCGCCGATGACAACGACACCATCATCTCGGCTCTTCGGATGCCGAACTGGGACGCGCTTGCAGTCGCAGTTGAGAACATGGTTGGAAGCTCAACGAAGTATACGAAGCCCGGCCTCCTGGCATTCGCCGCGGTGTCGCAGGCCCGACTCTTCCGGGACGCTCCCATGCGTGAGCGGCTGTACAACTTCGCAGCGGGTTTCGAGGCGCTGACGACTGACCCGAGTGTCGCCGGTGACCCGACCAAGGCAGGCGAGTTGGCAGGCTTCACGTGCGTCAGCGCCGTCGTCGCAGCGCTTCGCGATGCCGGGCTTGCGGCTCGGTTGGCGGTCGCGGAGCCCGCACCGCCGGCGAACGCACTGCCGGACTGGGCCAAGGTGGAGAACTCGGTCATCAGCCTCTACGCTCATCTCCAGGCGGGTCCTTCGGGCATGGCGCCCAACGTGGTGACGAGCAATTCTTTCGTCACCAAGACCCAAATCGAACGGGCGTACCTCGGCGGCGTCATGTTGCCCGCCGTGCCCGGACAACTCTTTCTGACAACCGCTCAGTATTTGAACGAGCTCTCCGCCGTGATCCTCGGGCTGCAGGCGACCCAAGGATGGACGGCCGACACGCTGATCGCAGCTGGCGCGAACCTGCGCGTCGGGATCTGGCCGTCCGTGGCGAGCTGGGCGGTATCGCCGGCGATGCTGTATGACGGTCTGGTCGGTGCGGGCGCCGAACTCGTCATGTAACGCCCAGCGAGGAGGAGTCAAGTGCGGTCAACCACGCACTCGCCGACGCGCGACGGCACAGGGTGCGTGCGTCGGCAAGGAGCGCGGTCGCGACGTCTTCGCGGCCCGACATCGCCATGACCTCGACAAGATGCCAGTCGACGGGCCCGAGGCACGGTCCGCCGTATCCGAGCACGACGAAGCGGCCGCGGCGGCCATCGAGCTGTTTGGCAAGGTCGAGCGCGACGCCCGTCTGCCCCAGGCGCTGAGCAGTTCGGCACGCAATCGCGAGGGCGGCCGAGCGGAAGTGGTCGATACGACCGTCTTCGACTGCTAGTTGGTCCACCGCGTTGTCGAGATGTGCTGCCGCGGCAGCACGATCGCCTGCGTCGAACGAGGCAGCCGCGCGTATCGCATCCCACACCGGTACTCGGTACCGGGCATCGACGTTGACGAGCGATTGGACGAGGTGCGCCAGCGAACCCTCCCGGTAGGCGCGGCCGAGATGGTGCAGCGCGAACGTCGCGGGCGCGTCGACCATCTCGAGACGTTCGCCTACAGTGAGGGCTTCGGTCGCCGCCGCGTCGGCCGTGCGGCTGTCGCCGCGACCCTCGGCCAGGACTGCGCGAAAAACGAGCGACTGCCAGCGTGCCCTGGGTTCGCCGGTACGCGCGCCGAAGCCGGCCAACTCGTCGATCCAGCGGGCGGCGGCGTCCCAGTCTCCGGTCGCAAGCGTGACGCCTATGCCGACGGCCAGCGCCGCCGACGCCCAGTGCTCGGGCGCGTCGCCGACGAGCGCCAACTCGACGAGCTCGGAGGCGGCGGCCGCGGTCGCGCCGCGCACGGCCTCGTCCTCGGCAACAACGACGCGCGCCGCGAGGACACGCGTCGGCGACCCTTCGGTCTGCGCGATGCTCCGTACCTCCGTGTCGAGGGGGGCCGGCCACGGTTGGCCGCTGTTCAGCAGCTCGAGCGCCAGCTCGGCGACAACCTCGGAACGGTACGCGACATCCGGCGGGAGCCGGCTTCGTGCCTGCTGCAATCGCCAGCGGCGCCCACTGCGACCCCGGACCGCACTCGAATGCGCGCTGCCGCCGACTGCCGCGCGCGCGAGCAAGTCACTCGAACCTGCAGTGATCGCGAGCCGCGCCGCTTCGTCGTATGCCGCGTCGGCTGTAAGCCGTTCACCAGCGAGTTCGAGGGCGCGGCCGAGCCCAATTAGCGCGCGGGCACGTTCGACGACGTCGGTGCCGAGCGTGGCCGCCTCGCGGAACCGATCGGCCGCCTCGCGGTACGAACCGGCCCCGAGGAGCAGCTCACCTGCGTCCATTGCTGCCGCGCGAGCCTCGTCGGGGTCGACGAGGGGGACGGCCGCGGCAAGGTGCCGTCCGACCTCTGCCTGCCGCCCGCCGCGTTCTCGCAGCAGCTTGCCCGCGGACAGGTGCCATCGGAGCGCGTCGCTCGGTTCCACGCGGCGCCGAACGACGTCACGCAGGAGACCGTGGTCGAACTCCCACGCGCCGGGTCCCCTCACGCGCCGAACGACCCCAGCGGTGATCGCAGGCCCCAAGGCCGCGGCAACCACGTCGGGCTCGACGCCGGCGACGGCTGCGACGAGGGCGAGATCGATCGTGCTCCCAAGCTCCGCTGCGATTGCGAGGTACGCCCTGCACTCGTTCGGGAGTTCGTTGAGCTGTCGCCGAGCAAGGACCTCGACACTCGCGGGCACGGTGAGCGACGTCGGTTCATCGAGCGGGTTGGCCGAGCTGAGCGCGTGCTTAACGAGGAGTGGATGCCCGTCGCACCATGATTTGAGGTGCGCCGCCCATCTCGAAATGACGGACGGGTCGGCGTCAGGCCACCGCCGACCGACAAGTTCCCGCAGCGCGGGCTCGTCGAGGCGGCCGAGGTGCAACTCGATTCCGTACGGCGCGCCTACGACCTCGGCGAGGCGGACACCGACCTCATCGGCGACCTGGGTCAACGTCGGTGCACCGACGATCACGACTGTTCCAGGCGGTGGCCGACGCGCCATGCCGACGATCAACCCAAGCGACCATTGGTCGAGCTCGACGGCATCGTCGATGATCAGCACGAGGCCATTGGGCGCGGCCCTTTCGCCGATCGCGCTGCTCGCGCGGTCGTGTTCCGCGACTTCACTAAGGGCTCCCGGTTCGCCCGCGTCGCCAAGCCACTTTCGGAGTGTGTACGGCGTCGCGCCTGTCGCCGAGAGCGTCACCACGACCGGCCCCGTCGGACCCTCGCGCTGCGACGCCTCGACTGCGCGCAGCACCGTGGTTACGCCCACGCCCGGTTCGCCTTCGATCAGGACGACTCGACCGCCTCGGTCCGGGAGGACTTCCGTACAGATCGAGTGGATGCGCGCGAGCTCGATCTCGCGCCCGGGCGGCAGCGATGCGGGCGCACGAGTCGCGTCGTCCGCCGAAGACGCCGCAGTCGTGCTCGCGGGCGGCGTTCGCGCATCTCGAAAATCCAGGTTGAGTTCCGGTTTCTGTAGCAGGATCGCATCTTCAAGTGCCACGAGATCCGCCGACGGCGCTATCCCGAGTTCTTCTCCGAGCAGGTGGCGCAACCGTTGATACGTTCGCAGCGCGTCGCTCTGGCGGCCGGAGCGGTACAGCGCCAGCATCATCTGCGCCCAGATCCGTTCGCGAAGCGGGTGCTCGGCCAGTGCGGCTTCCGCAGGCCCGACCACCTCGCGATGGCGTCCGAGCGCCAGCTGAGCGTCGAAGCGCAGTTCGATCGCACCAATACGCGACTCTTCGAGTCGAGCGGCTTCGTTCCGGCCCCAGGCCGTATCGGCGACATCGCCTAGTGCATTGCCCCTCCAGCGCGCGAGCGCCGCCTCGAGCAGTGAGTCCGCCGCAGCGGCGTCACCCTCGGCGAGCGAGCGGCGAGCTGCGGACACCTCGTCTTCAAAATGGGTCGCGTCGAGCTGCTCGGGCGCAATGGCGAGCACATAGGCGCCGTCGCGGAATAGGAGCCGGTCGGTGCCGAGAGTACGGCGCAACAGTGACACGTGGCTCTGGAGTGTCGATGCCGCTCCGTCCGGTGGGTCGCCATTCCAAAGGTCGTCAATGAGTCGAGCCGAGGGCACGGGTGTTCCCGGCGCCATGAGCAGGCGAATGAGAAGGGCACGCCGTCGCGACCCCGTGATGTACACCGGTCCCTCTGGTCCGATCACTTCGAGCAGCCCAAGAATCCTAAATTGCATCGCCCGACGTGCTGCAGGTTCTCCGACCGGACGACTTAGATGTCGGTCGAGGGCCACCGGCAGATCAATACCAACACTTCGTGACGGCGCCGACTCCGTGGGAGGACGGGGAACATTCGAGTTCGACGTGAGGACGTCAACGCCCGCGGTCCGGACCGTGAACACCGTTTCTTGCCGGCGCAGACCCTTCATACTGTGCTCGCCGGCCTCGATGAGTTCGACGGCCTCGGACAGGACGTCGACGACTAGGTCCCGCGTGGCCCGTGAGACAAGAATCTCGCCACCCGACGCAAGACCGCGGATGCGCACCGCGCGATTCAACGTACCGCCGTAGTAGTCGCCGTTTCGTAGTTGTGCCTCACCTGTATGGAGTGCGATACGTGTCCGCAACTCGAGATCGCCCGGCCACACCTCGTTGACGAGCCGGCGTTGTAGCGCAACCGCTGCATCCAGGGCGTCGGTGGCCCTGGCAAAGACTGAAAGCGTCGCGTCGCCCTCCCCGCGCGACTTCAACAAGTGACCGTCGTTGGTGCGCACGGCTTGCTCGATCACATTCTCATGTTGCACGAGCGCCTTCGCCATATCGTGGGGACGCCTATCCCAGAGTTCAGTCGACGCCTCAATGTCGGTGAGCATGAAGGTGAGCACCCCGTTTGGGAGCTGGGCAACGACGCTCGCGATCGTTGACGGTGCATCTGAGGGCCGCTGGATTGACGGGGCGTCGAGAGGCCGATCCTGCGCGAGCACCTTGTGCTCCACGGCTAGGAGCTCGGGTCCGGGGTCGATGCCGAGCTCCCGGGCAAGAACTTGTCGGGCCTCGCGGGCTGCCGCAAGAGCATCTGCTTGTAGTCCGCACCGGTATCGAGCGACGACAAGTTGGGTCCAGAACGGCTCGTGCAGCGGGTGCGTCGCCACGAGCTGCTCCAGTGCGGGTAACGCGTCACGATGCCGACCGATTTCAAGTAATGAACGTGCACGTAGCTCGTGCGCCAGGATGTACATCCGGGTCCACCGCCCCGCGTATTCGTCCGCCCAGCCTTGACCGGCAAACTCATCCAACGGCGCACCCCGCCACGCCACAAGAGCGTCGTCTAGGACCGACAGGCGTCGATGGTGTTCTTGGACCCCGCTCGCCGCTGAGACGGCAACTTCGAACCGCGGTGCGTCGAGCGAGTCGGCACCGATCTCGAGGGTGTAGCCGCCCCCTTGGTGCAGGAGCCGGGCGTTCTCGCGATCGAGCGCAAGAAGCTTCCGTAATTGCGACACGTACGTCTGCACCGTCGCGTCGGATCCTCGCGATGGAGATCCCGCCCATAACGCATCGACGATGCGATCGAGCGGCTGCGGATCAGACATATGCGTCAGCAGGTACGCCAGCAGACCGCGCCGTTTCGCGCCTTCCACCTCGACCGACTCGCCGTCGGACCACACAGCCAAAGGCCCGAGCACCCCGAACTGCAGCGTCATGCGGCCTGTCTCCTGCGAGGAACGCCTAAATCGTACGTCGGCGGCAGGTGACCCGTCACGGCGCAATCCAATGGCGGTCGAACGGCCGTCGAGCCGTCTAACGACGGATCTCAGCCCATACCTCCACGTCATTCATCCCCTCATTCCTCGCCGTCGCTCGATCACGACACGGAAGGGCCTCCAACACACCCAGTGGTGGACCCGACAACAAGGGGGTCAGTTTTCGACCCTCGAAACAGGGTCAGTAGTCAGCTGGCGACGACATCTCCGGTCGATCAACCGATGGGCTCGATGTCAAGGAACGGGTAGAACGACGAAGTCTCGTGGCCCGTGCAGGTGGCGGTGGACGCTGCTCATGTCGAGAGGTTCGCAGCCTTGACGGAGGAGATGGTCCGAGTTTCCGAGGCCGAGCCCGGAACTCTGATCTACGAGCGATACGTCAGCGACGACGGCCGTAACGCGCACCTCTTCGAGAGATACGCCGACTCGGATGCTGCAATCGTGCACCTTCACACGTTCGAGGAGCGGTTTTCGGTGCGGTTTGTTTCTCTCGTCGAGCGACAGAGCGCGTTCGTGTACGGGGCGCCTGCTGCTGCACTCCGACGGCGTCTCGATCAGCTGAATCCCACCTACTTCGCGCAGCTCGACGGCTCTGCCCGTTGACGAGGGCGTGTCAATCCGACGGGCGCGGTGACGCGAGAGCTCCGATGCCGCCGGGATCTGCCGGAATCGACGTTTCACCCACCGTTGCCGGTGTAACTGAAGCGCGGCGAGGCGCCCTGGTCGGGCGTCGCGCAAGCGCGGCGCGCGAGGATTACGCCCCGCCTCGGCCCGCACTTTTGTAGTCGACGAGCCGAACGCGCGACGTGCCCGAGATGAGGCGGTCGGATACTTGCACGGACTCTGAAGAACGCCCGAACCCGGGTCGGAGCGTCGCTGGCCCGTCGCGAATCGACATGCGACGACATCGTGGGCGGCTGCCGTTCCTGCTGACGACGGCTACCTCGGCTTCTTGCTCGATTTACGCGCCTTGCCCCGTTGCTTCTTTCCAGGAGGTCCGGCAGGACTGCCCGATGGCGTGCTGGCGTCACCAGGCTTCTTCCCTTTTCCCATAACTGCAGGGTACGTGAGCATCGATGGCTTTCGTTTCGGCGGAGTCGCTGTTTAGGGTCAACCGTTCAGCACGACCGGGGGGCGCACGCGCGTGGGTCGACGTACCCGGGCTATCGGTTACTCGGATGCCAGACTTCGCCCTCGTCGGGCCCACGGCGCTTCCATGGCTGCCACGTTGAGGTTGCCTGGACAGTGCCGCAGGCGGCGAGACCGACAGTCGATGCGATCGCGCTGCCGACCCAGACGGCCTTGGTGACACGCGTGAGCTTCATTAACGTTCTGACGACGGTGAGCGTCCCGGCGGTTCCCCAGCCGAAGCTGTCGTAGGTGACGCGCTGAGGTTCGAGTCGCCGTGGCGGTGCCGACGAAGGAATCCGTGATCGCGATGGCGGTAGGTGCCGGCTACCCGACTCCACCAACCCGGGGTAGATCACTCTCGTCTCACGCTTGTAACGGCGCGATCGCACTTCACGGGCCCGACGAGCGGTGGCATCCCATTTGACCAGTACACACAGAGTGATGCTACAAAACGATTTGCGCCGGCGAACGACCCCTGGTCGACGACCAGGGGTCTGCTGTCGCTTTCCCAACGGTTGTCGAACGCAGCTTTTTACCTCCTTCAGACCTAGCTTTCGGGCAGGATGCGCCGGGTGCGGGTTATTCGTACCCGTCATGGACATGGCTCGAGCCGGGGTTGCGTACACGCGCCGCCCGCGTGAGGACGCGCGACAGGCCCATCCCGTTGCTGGTCCGGCGCAACTCCGGCTCGCTCATCTCGGCTCGTACTCGAACGCAGGCGACGCTCTCATACATAGGTCCCGTGATAGGGACGGCTGCGCTCTGATGGTCGGGGTCGGCGGTTCTGCACGCTCCATCGGGTTGTTCCTCGCAGATGGCGAAGAGTCACGGAGCGCACCCGCGCTACGACTGCAGTTCGCCGGATGTCGAAATTCTTCGACGGCGACGAGAGCATCGATCGGGTCGCGATTGCCGACTCCCCAGGCGTCGCGGCCGAACGCGGACTGCACATCGTCGGCGCCGGTCTCCATCCACTCCATCGTTCACCCGAAGTTGGCCCGGTCCAGGTAGACGCACGTGCCTGGAGGCTGCTGACCCACCTCGAGTGGCACCGAGCAGCGAGTACGAACACTTCCGTCGCGTCGAACGCGCCCTGGGAGCGTTGCTGACCGCTTTCGCGCTGCCGTACGGAGACGTCCGCGGGACGTTCTGAAGCACTCCCGCCGTTGCGGTACCGGATTGCGGGTCCCGTTCGCCGAGCTGCGCGACGGTGCCGACCAGTCGGCGGACAGCACCGTTCATCTCGGTTCGTCGACACCGAACGAACGACCCGACTGACCGTCGCGCCTTCTCGGATCACGCCTCGTTGACGTCGGTGCGTTCAACGAGTTCGTTGACGACCTGTCCTCAATCGGTTCTTTCTCCCGTGCTTCTGCTTCGGCCTGCTGCCTCGGGAAGGTCGACGTCGAGCACGCGGGATGGCGATGCGATACTCCCGCCCGCGTTGCGCAAAGTTGACGACGACGGACTTCTCGGATCCGTCGAACATTCGGAGAGGTAAACCGCTGGTCTGGGATGACCTGGGCAGGTAGCGTCCCAGTCCGGTGCGCCGATTCCTTTTCGTGCTGATCCTCTTGTTGGCCGCGTGTTCCAGCAGCCGATTCGTCAGTTCGTCGCCGTCGACCACGTCGACACCGCCGACGATCCTGACGATCTTGCCGACAACGACGACCACCGTTGCCTACCGGCGCGCGCTTTTGCCCGAACGGATCATTTTGCCAGCTCTCGCGATCACCGCCGGATCGGCACGCGTCGCCAAAGTCATCGTCGATAACAACACCGGCCGTGTCTTTGCTGCTTACGGGTGCAAGCGACTGTTCCAAATCATCCTTGGCAACGACCAGGCCCGCCAAGTTCCCGCGTCCGCATCGTGCATCCAACGGTTCCCGATCCTCATTGGATATACGACCTACCTCGCCACATTCACGACGCGCTACTCCCGCTGCGTCAAGCGCCCACCGGCTCACGGCGTGCCACTGTGTCTGTCCGACGGAAAGCCGCCCCCGCTACCCTTCGGCATCTACAAGGTGATCCTCGTCGCTCCCGCAGGCCTCGTACGACCTCCGTCTGCGGTATCGGTCCTCGTGATTGCGAAGCCCACCGTGATGCCGAAGCTGCCGAAACGGACGTGCCCGACATCCGTCGCACAGCCCGCAGTCGGAAAGCAACCGCCGACGAAATGCGGATAGCCGCTCGACGCGACGTGAACCTCGCGACCGCAACTGCCACATTCGACGAACCAGCACAGTGCACATGTCGGCATCTTCGAGGTACTCACCTGATCAAGCTGCTGATGCAGGGCTACAGCCCACCGGGCCAGCGCCCGCGAGATGGGCCTGGCCCGTCCAACGGTCCTGCGAATGAAATGCGACGCCGCCCGTTTCGGGATCCTTGTCCGACTGTGCGGCGAGTGGCTCGGGTGTGAACATGGTTCGTCGTTTTGGGGGCCGGGCTGGTTGACCTGTTGTTGACCTCGCGACATCTACGGTCGGCGGTCGTGGCGAAAGGGGAGTGGAACCTCTCGGGGGTGAGTCTGGTGCGTCGCGGTGTGCAAAAGGCGGTGAATGGTGCCGCCCGGGTTGCAGAGGCCCTGGCTCGGCGGTTGCGTCGTGCGGGTTCGGCTCGGCCGACGGCGCTCACAGGATCGTCTACAGACGATCTTCAGGTCGAGGAGGGTCGCCTGCGCGATATCGCGTGGTTTCACTCGATGCCGCTCGGCGACGGCGAGATCACGCCAGGAATCAAATCGGTCGATCAGCTTGTCGCCCAGGCGAACACGCTCGGATTGCCGGAGCGCCTTGCGGGCCAAACCGTGCTCGATATCGGTGCTTGGGACGGATACTTTTCTTTCGAGTTGGAACGCCGGGGGGCGAGCCGAGTCGTTGCACTCGACCATTACGCATGGTCCGTCAAGCTGCGTGCTCACCAGGAATACAACGCGCAGATGAAAGCATCCGGGCAGCGACCTCGACCGGCCGAGGAGGTTCCCGGGTTGTGGGACCCGGTCGGGCTACCGGGACGAGCCGGATTCGACTACGCCCACGGCCGTCGACGGAGTCGCGTCGAGCCGCTCGTCGGCGATTTCATGACCATGAACCTGCCCGCACTTGGTCGATTCGATGTCGTGCTGTTCCTTGGGGTGCTGTATCACCTTAAAGACCCGTTCCTGGCGTTGCGGCGGCTGAAGGAGGTGACCGGCACGCTGGCCGTCATCGAGACCGTGACGGTCGTACTCCCGGCGTGGATGGACGAGAAACTCTGGCTGTTCTTGGAAACCGACGAACTCGACGACGACGCCAGCAACTGGTGGGCGCCCACGACCGCGGGACTCGTCGCGGCCTGTCACGCCGCCGGTTTCCGCCACGTCGACATCATCGCCGAGCCGGTCGAGCACACTCCACCCAACCCCGGTTACACCCTCCACTATGGCCGCACGATTGTCCACGCCAGGACGTGAAAGCGATGTCGAACGCGCTACGCCGGGGGGAGTAATAACTTTTGGCTGATTTCAGGATGGTGTAGTTCCCGAAAGGACGGCTGGGATGGCGACAGAAGACTTGTCGGGGCGCATCGTCCGGCGATGGGCACGAGGCGCGACCATCATCGGGGTCGTGGTGCTCCTCGTTGGGTGTGGCGGTGGCAAGTCGGGGTCGTCGTCGTCGACGACACCGCCCGCAGTCATCGTGTCCTATGTCGCGCGGAGCGCGGAGCGTGTGGACGGCGCGAATTGGACCGTCGCCGGTTCGCAGATCACCGGCTCGATCGACTCACGTTGGGTCAGTCCGGCAGATCCCATCGGTATGCAAAGCGCGAACGTGAACTTCCACGGCACCCTCCAAGGAACGCACCTGAGCGCAACCGCCGATGACGGATCAGGCACCTGGGTCGGCACCGTGCAGGGATCGCATCTCGTGTTGCAATGGATCTCGTCAGGTCGGCGACTGACCTCGACATTCGTGAGCGCACGCCTCGGCGACTTCGATGCGGCGGTGCAGCTCCTCGGCGATCAAGTCGCCGCTACCGCTGCCCGGAACACAGCAGCGCAGTCCGCACTCATCGCGGCCCGGGCCGCGCGCGCCACGCAAACGAAACAGGCGCTGCGGGCTGCGAAACGAGCTGCCGCACGCGCGCGCGCCGCAGCCGCATACCGTTCCGCAGCGAAAGCCGCCGCCGGACGGGCCGCCGCCGCCAAGGCCGCAGCACACCACCCGCCGCCGTCACATCCATAAGCCGGAACACCCACATCCCCGTGCGACGGGACCTGCCCCTACGCGAGCGGCGCGGTCAGGTCGTCGGGCTTCGCCGCCGACACGCGTAGCCGCGCGATACCGCGGTTGGCGAACGCCGTCAGCGCGCTACAACGGGCGGAGCAACTTCGCGCCTTCCGACGACATGAGCCGTGACCGTCATCCTCATGATTGCTGTTGTCGTCATCATGCTGCTGGTTGCGGCATGGTATTCACCCGGCGGGGTCGACGTAGGGCCTGGCCGACGCGACGGTCGCAAAGATTGCGCAGCTACGCGCGGCTCCAGCTAACCACAATACCGTTCAGTTAGGCCGTCGTGAAACGCCCTGGGTTTGATGGAGGCTCTGGGGTGCCATTGACGACGGTAGGGGACCAGTCGGCTTCGTTGTGGTCGAACCACTGCTCGAGCAGTTCGCCAACGGTCGTACTCTTCGTCGAGGAGTGCGCGCCGTCGCCGACCTCGGTCACGAATCGAGCGAGCTCCGGCTCCGCTTCGCGCTTCGACCCACGCACAGTCTTCTGCACGTACGTCGTGCGACCGGTCAGCGCGTCGCGGCCGTTGTGCACGCGCAGCTCCCACGAGCGTTGCCCGCGTTGTCGTAGCGATCCCTGCATGCGATCAGTCTGTCGCGAAAAGGATGGGTAAGTGGATGGGCAACTGGCCGCTCCGGGGTGTCCGTGGAGCCCGTTCGGATCCATAAGTCTGGTCAGAGAAGCGCCCCCGGCAGGATTCGAACCTACGCACACGGTTTAGGAAACCGATGCTCTATCCCCTGAGCTACGAGGGCTGATCAGGGCAAACGCACTACTGACTCCCCGACTTCCGGCCAAAGTTACGGCCAAGGAGGGGGTCGAGCGCATCTGCCGCTTGCGCCTGCATGCTAGGCGTGACGTGGGAGTAGAGGTCGAGCGTGATCGCGACGGTCGAGTGCCCGAGCATCTCGGAGACGATCTTGGGGTGGGTCCCTGGTCGAGCAGCAGCGATGCCGCGGTGTGGCGAAGATCGTGGAAGCGCACATTTGGAAGGTTCGCTCTCGCCAGCAGCGGACGAAGCGAGCGGTTCAACAGGTATTGCGGATTGATCGGCCTTCCGAAGCTGTTCGAGAACACGAGTTCGTCGTCCTCCCACGCGTCGCCACGACGGAGCCGTGTCTCGCCTTGTGTCGCCGATGTCGACGGAGTGATTGGGTCCCGAGCTCGCTGTGCACGACGAGCCGGCGCGAGCGAGCGGTCTTGGGCTCGACGATTTCCAACCCTCGCACGTCATGTTCTGCAACGAGATCTTGTTGCGCCCGGATTCGGTGGCTGAACGCGGGGTCGGTGTGCTCCGTGGGCCGGACGGCGGTGAAGATGATCACGTTGCCGTCGGAGTCGACTGTTTTGACATCGCGCGTATTCCACGGCGAGTCGGCGGGGCCTTCCACTTGGCCCGCGCCGTGGCTCCGGGCCCGCGCCACGAGTTCGTCGAGCTCGTCGTACACCGCAGCAAAACTCACGTGCACACCGTTGCCCGCGGTGATTCTGCCTCTCACCGATCGCGCCAACAGGTCCTGAAACTGCCACCGTCTGAAGTGAACGAGCGCCGGACCGTCTGGTCTGGCAACCGTGAACAGGTTGATGAAGCCGAGTCCCTCGACGTACCACGACATGGTTCGGTCGAGGTCGGCCGTCAATATCGTGACGAACATCGGCATGCCGTAATCTCGCGACTGATCGGCGGCGCGAGAGCACCCGCCGATGGCAGCGGGACGGGCGACGGGGCGTCGTCATTTGGCGTCGTTCATTTGGGTTCCGATGGCGCGGT
This sequence comes from Actinomycetota bacterium, assembly GCA_041691275.1. GTDB lineage: Bacteria > Actinomycetota > Acidimicrobiia > IMCC26256 > PALSA-610 > PALSA-610. The sequence goes on from JBEPUZ010000033.1 coordinate 14,615, forward strand.
GCAGGCTTCGTATCCCGCTTCGGCGCCGCAGGGACGGTCGGCGTGGGCTTGCGGACCGGATCTCGCCCTGCTCCTCTCCGGTCAGCCGGCCCGTGGCCTCCCGTTGCAGCGCGGAGCCGTGCGTCATGAAATGGAGGATGGTCGCGAGTTGAAACGCCGGAGGGTTCACGCGACTTGAACGCGTACTGCCCGACGGCCCTTGCTCAGCTCTCTCGCATTGCCACGAGGGAACACGATGACCGAACCCGCACCGTTCAGTGAAACCGACGCGCGATTCTTGTCCTCACCGGGCCGCGCGCGGCGCACGGAGACATCATGCCGCCTCAGATAAGTTCAACTCGCGCGCGGTTTTGCCGCGAGCACATGTGATTCCCAGCAATCTCCAATCGACGAGGCGTATCCTCCCGTGACGACCGTTGGGAGATAGGTCTCGCTGGTGGATCATCTGTCCTTGCTCCGCGGTTGGTTGCCCCCAACCGTGACCGCGGTGGCGATCGCGTCACTCGCGTTGGGTATCGCGTGGTGGCGACGAGCGGTGTGGCACTGGGCAATCCTCGCGGTGGGAGCCCTTTGCGCCGCGCTTGCGATAATCCGCGTCATGCTCCCGCAGTACGTAGGAAGCGGTTACCCGCGCTCGTTTCTCGTGTGGGTAGCAATGCCGATGTTCGGCCTTGCTGCCGCAGTTTGGCAGTGGCCCCGCGTCGCGTGGTGGCGACGCGCATTCGCATTCGCCACCTTGCCTTCGCTCGTTGCGTTCGCCGGGCTGCAGATCAACGCCCACTACGGATACTTGCCAACGGTCGGAGACCTCCTCGGAGCGCCGCTCTCCGGCCAGGTCAGCGCGAACATGATCGAACGTACTGCGCTCGACTTCGCCCGCGCTGAGCGACAAGGCGGCAGGGAGCGGCCCTTGCTCGCGTCACACAACCCCGACTCGCCGGGATCGGCGATTCCGGCTGCCGCCTATCGGGTTGGGTTGGTCTCCGAGGTCCCCATTCCCGCGCCCGTCTCCCACTTCCGCGCGCGAGCCGCGTACGTATGGGTTCCGCCCTGGTATTTCACACACCCCGCGGTCCAACTACCTGTCCTGATGCTCTTGGTCGGCGCACCCGGTAGGACGGACGACTGGTTCCGGGCCGGCGGAGCTCTACAGGATGCCGTGGCATACGCGCGCGCTCACGGCGGCTACGCGCCGGTCATCGTCGTTCCAGACTCGAACGGAGGCGTGTTCAGCGACACCGAATGCGTAAACGGACCGCAGGGTCAGGTCGAGACTTACCTCACCGTCGACGTCCCAAAGTTCATGCACATTCACTTCAACGCGCCGCTCAACGCGCAGCAGTGGGCAGTCGGCGGACTGTCAGCAGGCGGAACCTGCGCGCTCGTACTGTCAGCGCGAAACCCCTACCGGTTCCGGACGTTTGCCGACTTCTCGGGCGACTTCAGTCCGAACATGGGGTCCGTGCGGAACACGCTCCGCGTTCTGTACGCCGGCTCGTATGGCGCGTATATCGCACACGATCCGACACGCTGGTTCCGGTTCGACGCCTCCACGGGACTCGCCGGCGTCATCGCGGTGGGCAGTAAGGACTTCCATTGCATCGGCGTCGAACACCGCCTCGTGCAAACGGCGCGACGCGACGGCCTGAGTGTCATGTTGGATGTCATCCCGGGGGGCGGTCACAACTTCCCGACGTGGCGTCGGTCGCTCGCCGACGCGTTTCCCTGGATCGTGCACCGACTAGACCAGCAACCCGCCGCGAACTGAGGTCGCCATAGCTGGCGATCGGTATTCATCGGTGCGATGTGCCTCCAGAATTGTGTTGAGATGAGAACTGGTGATGCACGTCGAGTCATGGAAGTTCGGATGTCTGCGCGCGCCCGCGCTCCCCAGGCGAATGACCGCCAATGTTACGGCCAACGAGGCGAACGACGGCGGTGTTCGGCGGACGCTGGGGAACACGTCGACGTAGTCGGTGGGCGTGTGCGGACGGCTGCGCCTGCGGCTCTTGGCGAGCGGTGTCGAGTCGGCTTAGGAAACCGATGTTCTATCCGACAGAGTTGGGCCTCCGCAGCGGTCGAGGAGCTTCTTGGTTCCATGGATGACGAGCACGGGCGTGAGTTTCGCCTCCACCCCGTGGCCCAGCCATACTGTGTGATCGCTGATCGGTTGTAACCGAACACCGAACGGGCTAGGATGGAGAAATGATGCGCAGATCGTCCGCAGATGTGGCGTTCGAGGCCGAAACGGCGTTGGTGCGTGCGCTCGAGAGCGTGCTCGGCAACGGAATCGATGTCACGAGCTCTCCTGGCTCGGGTCCCGATCTGACAATCGCCCTGCCGAACGGGCCGACGTTGGCGCTCGAGGTCAAGGCGGTATCCCGCCGCGCCGAGCCCGGCCCGGTCGCCAACGCACTACGAACATGGAATGAACGGCTTGTCGGGTTGCGCGTGTCGACGGGGAACGCGGTCTACGGAGTTGTCGTGGCCGCAGCCATTCCGGAAGCGACGAAAGCGATCCTTCGCGAGAACGGTTGGGGATGGCTGGACCGTCGCGGTGAGCTGGACTTGCGGATTCCGGGCCTCGTCATTCATGCGGCCGACATCGAACCGAGCGATGACACTGCCGGCGCCGTCGGCGATCGACGAGTGAAGGACCCGATCCGGGGCCGCGCCGGGATCACGGTGGCCGCGTGCCTGCTGCTCGAACCCGGCGCGACACCCGGGGTTCGCGAGATCGCACGAGCGGGCGCGCTGGCGCCGAGCAGTGCGAGCGCGGCACTCGCCGACCTACGGCACGCGTCCTTGCTCCGAGCCGACGGCGGCGCGTTGGTTCCCGAACTGTTCTGGGCGCTCGCCGACGCGTGGAAGCCGCAGCGCGACGCGCTCGCCGAAGCGCCGAAGCCAGGCGGGGGAGCGCGACTCGCACTCGGACTCGATGACCTGTCCGCACCCGGATGGGTGACCGGGAGCACGCTTGCCGCGGCGGCTTGGTCAGCGCCAGTAGTCGTCGCATCGGGCGCGCCGCCCGACTTCTACGTACCGAACGAGAACGAAGCCCGCGCCGCGCGACGCGAACTCCACGGTGTCGTCAATCCCGACGAACGTGCGTGCACCGTCGCGGTCGCACCAACAATCCTCGTGGTTCGACCGCGCAACACGCCGAACGCGATGGCAACATCGTGGCTGGAGTGGCCGATTGTGCACCCCCTGTTTGCTGCACTCGATCTGGCGCAGGATCGCGCACGGGGCGTGGAAATACTCGAAGACTGGACGCCACCAGTGCCGTTCGCGAGAGTCTGGTGAGCACGATTCCGATCGTCCTCGCGGGGGAGTCAGTCGCAGCGATGACTCTCGCCGCCGAGCGAGCATGCGCGGTGCCCGACCTCCCACTCGCGATCATCGGCGGCTTCGCCGTGACGTGCCGACTCGGTCACGTCCACCGCGCGACGGGTGACGTCGACGCGGTGGCCGACGAACTCGCGACCGTCAGCGGGCAAGGTTCGAGCGCCCAGGCCCTTGTTGACCGCGGCATCGCGCAACCCGATCCTGGCGGAAGAGACCACCGCGTCTTCGTCGATGGAACCAAAATCGAGATCATCGATACGCAAGCGCTGACCGATGATGTTGACGACATCGAATCGCCGCTGGATCGACTCTTCCTCCTCGGCCACCGTTGGGCGCTCGACTCAGCAGAACTGCTACGGATCACTGTCGCGGGAACCGACATCGATGTCACGCTCCCCGTCGCCACACCGGCTGCACTGGTGGCAACCAAACTCCACGCGTTCTGCGATCGTCCGCGCGATGAGAAGCGAGCGTCAGACGCCTACGACATCTTGCGCCTCGTCGAAAGCTACGACAGAGATGGGGTGGTCGCAGATATTCTCAACCAAGGCCCACGCGGCCTCGCCGAAGTGGTACACGAACTCGCCGCCGAGAGACTCGTCGAGAGTGCCGAGCGTGTCATCCGATACCTGAAGGTCTACGGCGAACCCATCTGGAGTGAGATCTCCGCCGCCGACATCCGCCGAGTGCTCGGTTCACTCGTCGATCGGCTGCGCTCCTGATGGGTGTGCTCGGTAGCTGGCGGATCGTGGAGATGGATCTCTGGGATCGCGAAGCGCTCGATTTACTCGGCCCGGCGTTCATCGAATTCGGCAAGGATCAGACCGGCCGGTTTCGCTTCATCGCGGTTGAGGCGTGGATGGATTGTCGGGATGTGGTCCGCGACGGGCGGCCCGCCGTTGAGTTCTCGTGGGACGGCAATGATGAGTGCGACCCGGCGAGCGGACGAGGCTGGGCCGCACTCGAGGAAGACGGTTCGCTGGTCGGGCACATCTACTTCCACCTCGGTGACGACTCCGATTTTCGGGCGAGACGAGGAGTGTCGGAGTCGCGGGCGAAGCTTTGACGGCCAAAGTTACGGCCAGCGGAGCGAACGACTGCGGCGTTCGGCGGATGTCAGCGGACCCGTCGGCGAAGTCGGTGGGCGAGTGCGGACGTCTGCGACTCTCGGCGAGTGGTGTCGCGTCGGCTTAGGAAACCGATGCTCTATCCCCTGAGCTACGAGGGCTGATCAGGCCTCATGCCGTCTGCGTTCCTGATTCTACGGCCAGAGCTACGACCGAACTCTTGTGGTCGTGTTTGACCATTGGCGGCCACAGTGAACGCGGGCGAACGGACGTGAACGACGGCGGAGGGGAGTTGGTCCGACTAACGGTTCTCGCGATCGGCACTCGCATTCGGTGGCGCGTCGTCAACCCTTCTTCTTTGCACCGGGTTCCCGCTCGCGTCAGCCGGTGCCTCATCGCCGGCGCGCCAGGGGATGAGTGTGGTCGAACGGCAATCGCACCGCGACCCTGACCGTCACAGGGCCAAGCACCAACCACGCCGACCCGTTCGAGCCGTGTGCGGCCTTGCCGCTTTGCTCGTGCGCGATGCACCAGTCCAGGATGCTGCTCGCGCGTTTGTCCCCCTCCGCATAGGCGGCCGCGGGGCCAATGGCGCCCGTAGCTGGCTGAAGTGTTTTCCGGCCGCCTTGAGCTCTCGTTCATCATGTTGGTGATCTCCTCCTGGCAATGGGCTCGATCGATCATGCAGAAGCTGCGGAGGTATCCCGCAACGCGAGTTGAGCAGTGCTCGTTCGAACGCGTGGTCGCTTACGAGGCGCGTGAGCGGACGGCTTACTTCGTCGCCTTCGCGCTCTTGCGCCAATCCGGCACGCTCGGCGCGTGCGGTTCGAGTGAGCGTAAGTACGTGATGACCTGACGTACTTGTTCGCCGGTGAGTGTGCCGCCGTAGTCGAGGCTCCACGCGGGCATCGCGGTGCCTGACACGCCACCCGATACGAGCGCGAAGATTTGATCGTCGGTCGTGTTCTTCAGGAACTGAGTCGAGTTCAACGTGGGGGCATTCGCGCCGCCGACTGCGTCCTTGCCATGGCACTGGGCACAGCTGGCGGCGAAGATCTGCATACCGATGGCGGTGTAGCTCGTGGTCTGCGCGCGGGTTGCGGATCTGCGCAAGCCCGGTTCGCGCACGCGATACGCGACGAAGCCGGCAAGCAACAGGATCATGAAGACGAGCCCCCACGCGAGATAGCGATTCAGGCTTCGGGCGAGCCACTCCGATTCGAACGGCGGGGGCTGTGGGCGTTCGCGGGGCACGTCAGGCCTTACCGATGCAGCTCGGACCCTTGGGTGGAGTGAGGAAGTTCTTCGTCCCGCGCGGCGGACCGGCTTCCAAGACGCCTGTGTTCACGATGACGTTGTCGCCGTCGAGCGTCACCTCGTAGCGATCCATGCCTCGCGGTGCCGGGCCTGCGATGTATTCGCCGGCGAGGTCGTAGATCGAGCCGTGACAGGGACACTCGAACCGCCCCGAGCTCTCGCAGTAAGGCACGTGGCAACCAAGGTGCGGACACTTCTGCGACAGTGCGAACAGGTAGTCGTTGGCGTTCACGACGTACATCCGGCCGGCACTCACGTAGGTGCTCGTGCCGGTGGCGAAGGTCGAGGTCGATCCGACCGTGATCTTGGCGCCGACCGCACCGGTAGCCAACGGGCGGAGTGCCTCGTAGCCGGTATAGGTGGCTGCGCCGATCAGGAGCGCGCCACTGACCTTCCAACCGTTCCGGAGGAAATCGCGTCGACTCTTGTCTTCCATTGAGACTCCTAGAACTCGATGTACGAGTGGGTCCACGGTGCAATGAACTTCCAACCCGGACCGCGGAAGAAGGTTCCAATGACAGTGAGCACCACCGCGATTGCGAGCACGACACTGAACAGAACGATGGCCACCTTGCGATGACTCGCGCGCGTATCGGGGTTTCGATCGATGTACGGCAACAAGACCAACATGAGCACGGCCCCTGCGGGGATGAGGATCCCGGCAACGAGCGGATCGAAGCGGGAGAGCAACTCCTGCAGTCCCGCGAAGTACCACGGTGCCTTGGCCGGCTCCGGCGTGACATTCGGGTTCGCCAGGCCCCGAAGCGGTGCGCTGAATGACACCGCGAGGCCCAACACGACCGCCGCCGTACCGAGCGCGACCACGACGTGACGCACCAGCAGATGAGGCCAGGTGAAGACGGTGTCGTCGACCGGGCGCTCGGATTCGGTGATGGATTCGCGGTCGACGACGCCGAGCAGGCGCACGCGTCCGCCGTACAGTTCGGGCGCGGCCGCGGCCATCGGCGCGGCCGCTGGTTCCGGAACGCGGGGAAGTTCGGTGGCTTCCTCGGAGAACGCACCGACGCTCGTACGCTCGATCGCGAAGCCGTCCTTGCGCACGCGCCAGATGTGCACGACCAACATCATTGCCAAGACCATCGGGAGCACGGCGACGTGAAGCGCGTAGAACCGCAGCAGCGTGTTCTGGCCGACCTGTGGGCCGCCGATCAGGAGGTTCTGCAGCGTGCCGCCGACGAGCGGGACGTAGTGCACGAGGTTCGTGCCGACCGTGACGGCCCAGTACGCCAGCTGGTCCCACGGCAACAGGTAGCCGGTGAACGAGAAGGCGAGTGTGATCAGCAGCAGCATCACGCCGATCACCCAGTTGAACTCGCGCGGCTTCTTGTAGGCGCCCGCGTAGAAGACGCGGACGAGATGGAGCGCGACCACGAGCACCATCAGGTGTGCCGACCAGCGATGCACGTTCCTGATCAACTGACCGAATCCGACGCCCGTCTTCAGATTCTGCATGTCGCCGTATGCCGAGCCGACGGAGGGCGTATAGACGAACATGAGATAGATGCCGGTGATGGTCAGAATGCCGAAGAGAACCGCCGCGATGTACCCGAGCCGGAATGAATACCGGAGGTTCAGGACGCGCTTGGGGATCTTGACGGGATAGACGTGCAAGAACACGTTACTGAATGACTGGAGCGCGCGCCCGCGAGGTGTGTCGAGCTGGGCGTGACGAAACGCGGAGCGCCACGGGTCACTGCGCTTGATGCGCGCGGTGATGCCGTGGTCGACGGACGTGCGGCCGGGTTCGAGGTTCTTGTCGATGTCACCCATGCGTGAGTTCCTTCGCGTGAACCATCGACAGCGCGCCTGGCGGGCATCGATTGACGCACAGGCCGCAGCGAATACATAGATCTTCGTCGAGTAGCAGCACCGACTGCTGTTCGGTGCCGAGCCCGACGTGATCGGCCCGGGCGATGGTGATGCAGTTGGGCGGGCACACGTCGACGCAGAGACCGCAGAGGATGCACAGCTCGGGCGAAAGCGTGATGTTGTCGAAGCAGCGCAGACAGCGCAGGCCTTCGAGGCGGGCTTGGCGTTCGTCGTAGCCGGTCTCGACCTCACCGAATCCGACGCGCCGCTCGGTCGGCGTCGACGGCACCTGTTGACGAGGGATGGCGTCGTAGTCGCTGTCGAGACGGCGGAAACCACTTCGCAGTTCGACTCGTATCTCATGGGTCGATGAGATCGGGGCCGCGCCGGTCAGTACGCCGTGGATGGACGCGGCCGCGCGTCTGCCGTCGGCGATGGCATCGATCAGGTTGCGCGGGCCGCGGGCAACGTCGCCGCCGGCCCAGATCCGCGGGTCCGACGTGCGCAGCGATTCGGGATCGACTTGCACGCCGCCCGGTGCCGTGCGCTCGAGTGAGGGGCCCGTGTCGAGGAAGCTCACGTCGGCGCCCTGGCCCACGGCGAGGATCACCGTGTCGGCGGCGATCACCGACTCCGTGCCAGCCTCGAAGGTCGGCGAGAACCGACCGTCGGCGTCGAATACCGACGTCACGACGACCGTCTCCAGCCCGGTCACGTGCGTGTCACCGACGAAACGGTGCGGACCGCGCCGGTACACGATCCGGATGCCCTCGCGTTCGGCCTCTTCGATCTCCTCCGGATCGGCCGGGATCTCCTCCGCGGATTCGAGCGCGACGATCGTGACATCGAGCACGCCGGCCCGGCGCGCCGCCCGAGCAACGTCGAGCGTCGTCGTCATAGCTCGCCGTGCGTCCTCGCCGGCGTTCGGTCCGGGCGCGACGGGTTCGGGTGGAGCACTTCCGGTGGCCGCCGCGCGCAGCGCGGTGCGAGCCGCGTCGAAGGCGACGTTACCGCCACCGACGACGACCACCCGATCACCGAGCGCCACGCGGAAACCCTGGTTGACGTTGAGGAGGTATTCGACGGCGCGCAGTACCCCGTCGAGTTCATGCCCCGGAAGATCGAGGTCGCGCGCCTTCCCCGTTCCCGCCGCGAGAAACACCGCCGCGTGCCGTTCGAGGAGTTCGTCCATCGAATGCGTCTCGCCGATGGCCGCGTTCGTCTCGACATCGATGCCGAGCTCGATGATCGCCTCGATCTCGCGCCCGATGAGCGCTCGCGGGAGGCGGTATTCGGGGATACCGAGCACCATCATGCCGCCGAGCCGATCCTGCGCCTCGTAGATCGTGACCGGATGGCCGGCGAGGCGGAGATCGCACGCGGCGGCAAGACCCGCGGGACCGCCACCGATCACGCCGATGCTCGGCCCCGACGCGGCCGGCACCGGGCCGTGCGCCGCGTGCCACATCGTGTTCGCCGCGAAGCTCTCGACGCCGAAGCGCTCAGTGACGAAGCGCTTGAGCGCGCGGATCGCGACCGGCGCGTCGACCGAACCTCGCCGGCACGCGCGCTCGCACGGCGCGGCGCAGACGCGTCCGCATACCGACGGAAACGGATTCGGCGCACGCGCGATGAGGTAGGCCTCTTCGAATCGGCCATCCGCAATCGCCGTGACGTAGGCGCCCGCGTCGGTGTGGACCGGACAAGCCGCGCGACACGGCTCGTTTTCCCAGAGCCAGTTCGCGTCGGGTGCAACAGGGATCGGCATCAGATCAACTTCCGGCGTTGAAGCCACCGAAGGCCGAGGGCCATCGCGATCAGTATCACGAAGAACAAGGGGGTCACGATCCCGACGAGGCTGCCGCGCGTCTTGCGGTGCATGGTGAGGATCGCGTTTGACACGTACACGAGCATCGCAATACCGATTACGAGGATGACGACGCCGGTGAGGATGGCGCGCGGCCAGCCGATCGTGGGAGGAGCGTCTTCGTCGGGGTCCACGTCATCAGCCGATCGTGAGGGGGGCGCGCATGCCTTTGCCGTAGTGGCCGGCGAGGTTGCAGACGATGGCGTAGTTGCCGGCGGTCATGTGTTTGATGGTGAAGGTGCGGGTGTCGCCGGGTTTGAGGTTGGGATCGCCGGTTTCGCCGATGTTGGTGTCTTCACTGACTTTGTCGGCGCCGGTGGTGATGGGGGCGGGCGGGTCGCCGCCGTTGGTGATGGGGAGTTTGTCGAACGCGGTTGTGGTTTTGAGGACGACAGCTTCGTGGTCGATGGTCCCGGTGTTCTTGACGACGAAGGTGACGTCACCGGCGGGGACGGTGGCGGGTGACGCGGTGAGCGTCATGGAACCGGCCGCACCATTCGCGTCGCCCAACGTCACCTGCACGGTGGGGTTGACGACGGTGAGGGGGGCGCGCATGCCTTTGCCGTAGTGGCCGGCGAGGTTGCAGACGATGG